>VFZU01000057.1 GCA_016870995.1 Acidobacteriota bacterium | reverse complement strand
CCAGTTACTGGGCCAGTTGCAACAGGCCGATGCGGGCTTTGATAAGCTTCTGTGTGTCGCTCATGAGTGGTGTCCTTTCGGGGGTGATTTAGGGTTTTGGAAGATTCCAAATCTATCACCGCAAGGATCCGCTCGGAGCGGTTTGGGGCCTCCGGCTCCGGTCGGGCTAAACCCTCCCTTCGCCTACGTCCCCAAACCGCTGTTCCCCATCAATGTGTCCGGTCATCTCCCGCTAACTTCATCTTATTCGTGTCTCGGATCAGGAGCCCTGATTGTAACAATCGATATGTGTAGATAGTTAGATAGGTGACACCATTGGCTTATTTGGGGCGAGCGCAACTGGCTGGCGGGCGCAGGATTTGTTGCTGTAGTGAACGTGGGCGTCAAAGAGTGAGAATGTTCGCTACAAGTTCTGGATCAGGCGAGGATCTCCTTGATGACTTCGCCTTCGACGTCGGTGAGGCGGAATTGGCGGCCGTTGTAGGGGAAGGTGAGACGGGTGTGGTCGAAGCCGAGGCAATGGAGCATCGTGGCGTGGACGTCGTTGACGGACTTCTTGTTTTCTTCAGCGGCGAGGCCGAATTCGTCGGTGGAGCCGATGATCTGACCGCCCTTGATGCCGCCGCCAGCCATCCAGATTGAGAAGCCGTAGGGATTGTGGTCGCGACCATCCATGCGCTGGGAGATCGGGAGTCGGCCAAACTCACCGTGCCAGATGACCAGAGTGGAATCGAGCAGGCCGCGAGCCTGCAGATCTTCCAGTAGGCCGGCGATGGGTTTGTCGGTTTCGCCGCAGTGCATCTCGTGATTCTCGCGGATGTCCCAGTGGGCGTCCCAGCTTTCCTGGAAGTTGCCGCCGCCGGAGAAGATTTGGACGTAGCGGACACCGCGTTCGACCAGGCGGCGGGCCATGAGGGCCTGACGGCCGACGTATTCGCTGCGAGAGTCGTTGAGGCCGTAGAGCTCGCGCGTGGCGGCGGATTCTTTGTTGATGTCAACGGCCTCGCTGGCCTCGGTCTGCATCTGGTAGGCGAGTTCGTAGCTGGCGATCCGGGCGGAGAGTTCGGTGTCCTGCGGATTCTTGGCGAGGTGCTCTTCGTTCTGCTTTTGAAGGAAGGCAAGCCAACGCTTCTGGCGGGCGTCGTCCATACCCTTGGGTGGCTTGAGGTCGACGATGGGGTCGCCGGTGGCGCGGAACTGCGTGCCCTGGTAAGCGGCAGGCATGAAGCCGTTGCCCCAGTTGGGAGCGCCGCCAATGGGGCCGCCACGAGGGTCTGAGAAGACGACGAAGGCGGGGAGATTCTGATTGACCGTGCCCAGACCATAGGTGGCCCAAGAGCCCACAGAAGGGTAGCCGGCCTGGATGGAGCCGGTGTTCATTTGGTAGAGGGCAGGGGCGTGATCGTTGGACTTCGAATACATCGAACGGATGAGGGCGAGCTTGTCGACGTGTCTGGCGACGTTGGGGAACAGGGCGGAAACGTCCATGCCGCACTGGCCGTGCTTCTTTGTTTCCCAGAGAGAAGGCATGAGGCCGCCGGGGGTGCCTTGCGACGGAGTGATGGCTTTGCCGGGGATGGTTTCGCCGGCGTGCTTGACGAGGTAGGGTTTGGGGTCGAAGGTGTCGATGTGGCTGACGCCGCCGTAGTTGAAGATCGAGATGACGGCTTTGGCCTTGCCGGGGAAGTGTGGCTTCTTGGGCTCCATGAGCGAGGCGCCGCTTAAGAGTTCGGTGGCTGCGAGGCCGGCAATGCCGCCGCCGAGGCTGTTGAGGAGTTGTCTGCGAGACCAGAATCGTTGTTGCATGTTAGGGGATGTAGACAAATTCGTTGGAATTGAGAAGGGCCTGGCAGAAGTCGACGAGCGAGTCTTTGCCGTTGGCCAGGAAGCGAGCACTGCGTTCGATTTCAGCTTGTTTGGGCGGCCTTGCGTAGGCGTGTTCGAAGGCCAGGGCGATGAGCTTTTCGGGATTGCCGCCGGATTCCCGCTGTATTCGATCGGCGAAGCGTTTGGCGTGGAAGGCGACAAAGCTGTTGTTCATCAGGATCAGGGCTTGCGGGGCGACTGTGGAGCGAGTGCGGCGAGCGCAGGAGCCGATGGTGTCGGGTTTGTCGAAGACTTCAAACATGGGTAGAGGGATGGACCGCTTGCTGAAGACGTAGATGCTGCGACGCCAGGTGGCGGGGTCATCGTCGGGGCGACCGTTCCAGGTGCGTTTTGAGGAGGCCTGGAAGAGGCTGGGATCGATGTAGGGAAAGACGGGTTCGCCGCCGACGGTGCGGTTGAGCGAGCCGGCTGTGGCGAGGATGGAATCGCGAATGATCTCACCTTCGATGCGGCGGCGCGGCATGCGCCAGAGGAGGCGATTCTCCGGATCTTTGTCGAGATTGGAAGCGATGTCGTCGCTCGCTTGCTGGTAGGCGTTCGACATCAGGATGGCCTTGTGGATGGGCTTGAGGTGCCAGCCGTTGTCCATGAACTCGACACTGAGAGCATCGAGGAGTTCGGGGTGAGAGGGGCGTTCGCCCATCTTGCCGAAATTGTTGGGCGTGCGGACCAGGCCTTCACCGAAGTGGTGCTGCCAGACGCGGTTGATCATGACGCGAGTTGTAAGCGGGTTTTCGCGACTGGTAATCCATTTAGCGAAGCCGGCGCGGCGGAAGCTGGTTTTGGCGTCCGGGGGAGGAGCGGGGAAGGGCCATTCATTTTCGGTGGCGACGCTGAGGACGCCGGGTTGCATGAGCGAGCCTTTTTGACTGCCGCGGTGGAGGAAGTAGCTGGGCTCGGGAGTAGGGCCTTTCTCGGTGATGGCCATGGCAGTAGGAAGAGCCTTAGGCTTTTGTTTATCGAGCGCGGAGATCTGTTTGTTGATGTCGTCGTAGCGGGCCTTGTCGGCAGAGCTGAAGCGGCTTGGAAGAGTCTCCGGGGTGCCCATCAGCGTTTTTTCGATCTGGATGACGTTCAGCTTCTGGCCTTCGTTGCGTTGCGCCTCGGGGGTGGCAAGGGCTTGCTTCAAGTACTCAGGAAGGGCTGCCTTTTTCTCGGCGATGTAGGCGTCCTTATAGGGCTTGATGAAGGCATCGAGTTGTTTTTTGAGCGGGGCCTGGAGGTCGGCGATGCGCTTCATTTCGGACTTGTGCTTTTCGACCTCTTCGGCGGAGACGAGTGGCTTTTCTTCCGGCTTGGTGGAGAAGAAAACGGCCTGCATTCGGTAGTAGTCTTTTTGCGGAATCGGATCGAATTTGTGGTTATGGCAGCGGGCGCAGCCGACGGTGAGAGCCATCAGGGAGTTGGCTGTTGTTGAGACGATGTCGTCGAGTTCGTCAAGGCGTGTCTGTTCGTTTTTGAGATTGTTTTCTGGGCCCAGGCGGAGGAAACCGGTGGCGATGCGGGCGTCGCTGGAAGCGGGGAAGAGCTCGTCGCCAGCGAGTTGTTCGAGGAGGAACTTGTCGTAAGGTTTGTCTTCGTTGAAAGAGCGCGTTAGATAGTCGCGGAAGCGCCAGGCGTTATCGCGGTCGCGGTCGTATTCGTAGCCGCCGGAATCGGCATAACGAGCGATGTCCATCCAGTGGCGGGCCCAGCGCTCGCCGTAATGAGGGGAGGCGAGAAGTTTGTCGATCAGATTTTCCCAAGCTTTGGGGCTATTGTCGGTGAGGAATGCATGGACTTCTTCGCGGGTGGGCGGGATGCCGATGATGTCAAGGTAGGCACGGCGGACGAGGGTGCGCTTGTCGGCGCGGGGAGAGGGTGTGAGGGACTTTTGCTGCCATTTGGCTGCGAGGAATGCGTCGATTGAATTGGGGCCGTTTGCTGGCTTGACTGGTTTCTTGAATGCCCACCAGGTGCGTTCTTGAGGTTTGATGGGGCGGTCTTCGAGGCGGGCGAGAGCGGCGGTTGCTTCTTCAGTGGAAATGGTGGCAGGTGCGTTCCAGGCTGCGCCCTGGTCGATCCAGTCCTTGAGGATTTGGAGTTGGGATGTGGTGAGGGGCTTGTTTGGCGGCATGTGGGGCTCTTCGAAGTGAGCCGCGAAACGGTAGATCCGGCTTTCGATGGCTTTGCCGGGAATGAGGGACGTGCCACGGGAGCCGCCCTTGATGGCGAGCTCTTTGGAAGTAAGATTGAGGCCGGCCGAAACGAGTGTGGTGGCTCCGTGACAAGGAGCGCAATTTTCTTTGAGCACCTGAGGGCCATCTTGAGCTGCAAGGGCGAGGAACAAGACCCAATTCATGGTGCCTTTATTATATGCAAAGCAAAAGAAAAAGGCCGCCCGAAGGCGGCCTTTTTACTTTGGTTTGGAACAGCTTACTTCTTGCGACGGGCGTAGCCGAGAGCCAGGAGGCCAGCACCCATGAGGGCGTAGGTGGAGGGTTCAGGGATTACGTTGCCACCGCCGGAGGTTTCGACGGTACCGTTGGCAGGGCCGACCAAGCGAAGGTTGTCGATGAAGACGATGTCGCCACCGCGGCTCATGTCACGGTCATTGCCCTGGAAGGTGATCGTGAAAAACGAAATCGAGGTTACGGAGCCATCCACCACAAATCCAGCCGAAGCCGGGGTGCAGTTTGCGGTGCAAGAAGCCTGATTGACCAGAGCGTACTCAGTGGGGAGACCGTTGACCGTGTAGAAACCTGTTCCATCGTGAGCGGCATAGTTGAACAGGAATTCGCTCACTGCCTGGCTAAACGTAAAGGTTAAGGTTCGGACGAAATTGGAAGATAGGGCCGTATTGGCTGGGAACCCGGCATAGGAATTCAAGTATTGACCCGAGAGGCCGAAGGTGGCGTTGCCGCCTGTTTGGACCGAACCGGTGTTGCCGGTGTTGAGGGAGCCGGAACCGCCCGCAGCCTGGATGTTGACGTTGGTATTGAGGGTGCCACCGGTCGCGTTAAACTGCGGCAGCGAGGTGAAGGAGCCTGCGGGGAACATCGCAGGGCTATCGAAGTTTTGGAGATAACCGTTGGGGCCAGTCATGTTGCCCGTGATGGCAGAGATAACGCCTGCGTAGGAAGCCACGGAGGCTCCGACCAACAGGCAAAGAGTAGAGATACAACGCTTCATATTTTTTCCTCCGTAGTAACAGTACTAAAGTTTTCGTCCGTGAAATATTGATAGTAGTACAAAACCGAGTTTACCGCAATAGTTTTTCACGATTTGCCTGATTTTTCAATACGATTCAGGGAAATTACTGATGGGACTATCTTCTAGCTGGTCCCGGTTTACCCGGAAAGATAAGCATCTCTCTCAGTACTAAAGTGCTATCGGCGGGATGCTAAGCTGACTTTAGCCCTTCTTCGGGCAATCGCCGGAAATAAGCCTACTCAGTAGGTGAGTTTCGGGAGGAAAGTCCGGTCTCCATCGGGCAATGTGCCGGCTAACGGCCGGGCTGGGCCGCTCAAAGCGGTTTGGACGGAAAGTGCCACAGAAAATGTACCGCTTCTGAAAGCTTCGGCTGAGGGAGTAAGGGTGAAAAGGTGCGGTAAGAGCGCACCGCGGGGCGAGCAATCGCACCTGGCAGGGAAAACCCCACATGGAGCAAGGCCAAATAGGGGAGCAGAGGCGGCCCGTCTCGCTACGACTCCCGGGTAGGCTGCTGGAGCGGCGTAGCAATATGTCGCCAAGAGGAATGATTGCCTGCGATCGGGCGCAAGCCCGGGCGTAACAGGAACCGGCTTATAGAAGAAGGGCTGAAGAAAATGAAAATCCCGCTGCGGCTTTCTCAGCGGCACAGCGGGATTCCACAAGACCTTTTTGCGCGAGGCGAGAGGTCCACATTCGCAACGACTCCGGGCACTGTCGGAGTCTACACATGATCAACGCTATTTCAGCAGTCAATCACCTCACGCTTTGTCTCGTCTATATTACTGCCGTTTTTCATTTCGACTGGACCACCTCCTTTCTCAGTGATGTCCTGAATATAATTGGAATCCGAAAACGCGTCAAGAGAAAAACACGCATGGGCCTACGGATTGTGGTATGCGAAAATTACGACCTGTAAGTTGTAGTGTGGTTGTAAGAGAGATTCTGTATAGAATCTAGAAGTGTCCTCCTCAGCTCAACAGCCGGTTGAAATGGCATCGGCTGAGATCCCGCAGCAGGGATCGGAACGGCGGGCATTTGCGGGATTTTTCCTGATCGGGGTTTTAATGGCAATTCCAGGGGCGGCATTGCCTGCCTGGGATTATCACCTGCAGCCGCCCTACTTGGCGATCGGGTTGCACTTTCTGAGTTTTGCGGCTGGTGTCGTACTGGCTTTGCGCGGGAGCGGTGTGGTGTTGCGGCGGTTTGGGGCGCATCGGCTGATGGCGATTTCGTTTGTGGTGGCAGCGATGGGGATCGTGCTGGTGGAATTCAGCGCCCCGCCCGCCCCTGAAATTGGACGCGATTTTGCATTAGGGCTGGTTGGGTTGGCACAAGGCGGAATTATGGCGGCGACTGTGCAGTTGCTCCGGCGATTGTATGAACGGGAAGCTGCGGCAACGATGAATCTGGCTGGGGGGCTGATTGGGCTCGGTGCTTTTTTGACGGCGCTGCTTGGGGCCATGTCTTATGGGTGGACGAAGTTTGAGGGGCTCTTTATTCTGCTGGCACTTGCGCCATTTGGGGCTGCCTTCTGGATTTTCCGCAAAGGCTTGCCGCAGGATGTGGAAGTTTTGGATTTACGGTTGCAGCCGGCCTTAAGCGACTTTTGGAGTCCGGTGCATGTGCTGTTTGCCGCGCTCTTGTTTTTTGAGACGGCGGCGGAAGTTTCGGTATTGGAGTGGGTGCCGCTGCATTTGATCCTGAAGTCTGGGATGAGTCCGGCAGCGGCGATGTACTTTTTGAGCTATTACTGTTTGGCGTTGCTGGCTGGACGGTTTATCGGGCAGGCGTTGATTGCGCGGTTCGCGCGACGGCGATTGTTGCTGGTGAGTGCAGGATTGTCCTGGGTGGGGGTGTTGATCTTCGGGAGTGCGAGCAACTCCTGGGGGGCGTTGCTGGGTTTGACGATGACGGCGATGGGGTTCTCATTTGTGTACCCATTGTTGGTGGAGCGTGTGGGGGATCAGTTTCGAGAGTTTCACTCGAACCTGTTTCATGGGATTTTTGGGTTGGGAATGATCGGGGGAATTCTGGCGCCGGCGGCGATTGCGTTCTGGGCGGAGCTTTCGACAGAAAGCTCTGCGATGACGGTGCCGCTGTGGTGTAGCCTGATGGTGTTTGTGCTGCTCTTGTTGCTCTGGGTTGAGGCGAAGATCAGCGGGCTTCGAGCTCGTCGAAGCTGATGTTGAGGACGGGGTATAGTTGCCAGTCTTTGTAATCGAAGTGCCACCACTCGTCTTCGTTGACGGTGAAACCGTTGGACTCCATGGCTTTGCGCAGGAGGTCGCGGTAGCGGCGTTGTTTCTTGGTGCCGCCTTTGTAGGTGGGGTAGGCGCGCTCTGAGAATTCGTCGAAGCCGGAGGGCATGACGATGGGTTGACCGGTTTTGAGGTCATAGAGAGTGAGATCGACGGCGCAGCCGCGATTGTGTTTGGAGCCTTTTTCGGGGTCGGCGACGAAGTTGCGTTGGGCTTGCGGTGTTGCATCCCAGAACATTTTAGTGACGCGCCATGGGCGATAGGCATCGTGGATGAGGAGGCCGAGGCCTTGGTGGGCGAGTCCGTTGTGGACGGCGAGGAGAGCCTGGGCGGCGGGGCGTTGGAGGTAGGCTGCGGGCTTGTCGTAAAGGGCAGCACCCATGAAGTTGTTCGTGGTGGCGTAGCGGATGTCGAAGTGGATGGAGGGGGATAGGCTTTTGAGGTTGACCAGATCGGGTGCGCGGAGGTTCGCGGGTTGAGGCGGGGGAGTGCTCGCATCGGCGATGCGACGGAGCTCGTCGAGAGGCTTTTGCAGTTGGATGCGGAAGGTGTCGTGCTGGGCGAGCAGAAGGAAGAGCAGGAGTTTCATGGAGCAGGTACCTCGATGGATGTGATGCGGGCTTGATTCAGTTTGGACTCAATGCGAATGCGAGCGGGCGGGGCTTGATTGAGCTGTTGGCGGTTGAAGCTGGAAGGCCAGTAGGTGGGAGTGAATTCGAAGGTGGAGGCGGAGCGGAGGTGAGGAGTCCAGTAGAAGTTGCGATTGTCTGTGGCGATGATGTTGCCTGCGGCGTCGAGCCATTGGATGTTTAGATATTCGCCGTCCTGGCTGGCTTTGCCTTCGAACTGGATGCGGAGTTGAGTGGGGGTGGGGAATTCTGTGGAATTGATTTTGACCCATTGGGCGGGAGCGGGTTGAGCGGGCGTGAATGTGTAGGCGACGATTTGCTGGGTTTGGTTGCGGGAGTGAAATGTTTTGAGGTGAAGGGGCTTGCGACCGGCGAGGGCAACGACGCGTTGCCACTGTTGCTCATAGATGGGCATGACGCTTGAGACGAGCCAGACCTGGCGCTCTTTTTCGATGAGGGGTTTGAGCTGGCGGATGGTGTCTTCAGAGAGAGTTTCCGGCAGGGTGTCGAAGTAGTGTTCGACGGTGTTGATGCGCCCGCCGCTGAATGTATTGATGGGACGGGCGAGGCCCCAGGAGGTAGTGACGGGATCGAGCGAAGGGTTGGCGTTGAGCCACTCGTAAGCGCGGGTGGACATGTCGGACCAGTGGTTGATGCCGCCGGTGGCGCGGACCTGGGTGTTGTAGTAGGCATAGCAGCGGGTGGCGTCGAAGGCAGACCAGAGGATGAGGGTGCATGCGGCGAGGCGGAGCGGCGGGAGGACTTGAGAGAGTGCAATGCCCGCGGCGATCTGCCAGAACGGAGCCATCAGGAGGACGTGGTGCATGCGGCCGGCGTCGGGGAAGGCGAAGTTCCAGAGCCAGACGCCGAGGGCGGTGGTGTAAAGAATGAGGGCCAAGCGTTGGCGCGTGAAGATCGTTGCGAGCAGGCCGACAAAGAAGAGGATGAGCAGGGCGGGGCCGCGAGAGAGGGAAGCTGGTGGTTCGCCGGTGGTGAATTCAATGGTCCAGTTGCCGCGGAGCATGAGGTCGAAGACGTGCCAGCGGGAGGCGAGGAGTTGATTGAAATCTGCGGGAAGTTTGGCGCTCGCTTTGCCGAAGCCCAGGATGACCTCGGGGGCGGCCCAGGCGAAATAGAGGATCGGGCTGACGATGACGATGGCGAGCAAGAGGCCAAGCGGGTAGAACCACCAGCGGGATTGGGACCAGGTGCGTTTGAATTCAAAGAGCAGAATGGCGAGGGCGAGGGCGGAGAGGATCCAGATGAAGGTGAGCTTCTCGTGAAAGGCGAGGGCGAGCAGCGCGATGGCGAGGAAGAAGGTGGAGTGAGCAGAGGTGCGCCACCAATGCTGGAGGCAGGCGATGGCGGCCAGGGTGAGGAGTTGTTGCAAGAGGAAGGGGCCGAAGTGGGTGGGGATGTGCAAGAGCAGTTCGACATCCGCGAGGATGAGGGCTGCGGCGAGGGCTGCGGCCCAAAGGCCGGATTCGCGGCGGGCGATGTGGAAGGCGAGGATGAGGATGATCAGGCCGAGGGCGATGTTGGTGGCGCGGGAGACGGCGACTGATGTGCCGAAGATCGAGTAGGGAATGGCGTAGAGAAAGGAATCGAGCGCGCCGACGTAAGGCATCGTCATGAAGGGGATGGGGCGGTTGGCGATGGTGATGCCCCAAGGAGGGTCGAGGCGCTGCTCGGCACCGAAGGCGATTTGTGTGGCGAGAGGGAGGAAATGGGCCTCGTCGTATTCGAGACCCAAGTGCTGGATCCAGGGCAGTGTTGCGCCGAGGAAGAGACTGATGGCGATGGCTAGAGTTGCGAGTTCCAGGCGGCGCATCAGGGAGTAACGATGAAGTCGCGAGCAGCGCTGAGTTTGCCGTCGGGATTCTTGACTGTGACTTTGTACTTGCCGGGTTTGGCGTAGGCTGAGGGGGCGACTACGGCGCCGAGTTGGTCGGTGTTGCCGAAGGAAGTTTCCATCTCCTTACCGTCGATGAGGATCTTGGCGCCGGGGAGGAAGTTGGCGCCGACCATGCCCATGGCGGAGACGCCGCTGGCCTGGACGTTGAAGCCTTTGGCGGCAGGGGTGGTGTCGGGGTGAAGCGAGGTGATGACCGGGGCGGGGCCGGTCTTGGCAAGGACGAGCCAGGGAAGTGGGTTTGAGGAGCGGCCGTCGGGAGTTTCGACGGTGATGATGTAGCTGCCGGACTTGGCGAACATCTCGGTGGGGATGAGGGCGGCGAGGGAAGTGCCGTCGCTCGAGGCGGTCTCAAGGGGCTTGCCGTTGAGCTTGATGCGAGAGCCTTTGACGAGGTTGGCGCCTGTGACGGAGAGGGCGCTGGCGCCGTTGGGTTGCTGATTGAAGGGCTGGCCTTCGAGGATTTTGTCGGGGAGGACTTTGTCAATTTTGGCCTCGGGAAGGGTGGGCGATTTCTCCTCTTTTGTGACGCAACTGGAGAGCAGGATGGCGGCCGCGATGGCCACGGTGGCAAGTTTGTTCATTAGCTTTCAGAGTAGACGAAAGACGGCGTATCTGCCGTCGTCGAAGATGGTTTGTGTGTTGGGGACGGGGACGCTGCTTTTGACGAGACCTGAGTCGAGGAAGGCCGCGCCGTAGATGGTGCCGCCACGTTCGGCGCGGGCGCGATCGACGATGATGTACTTGAAGCCGGTTTGTTTGAGGCGGGCGATGAGTTGGTTTGAGTCGGTGATTTTGGGGCCGGTGTGGACGTTGCCGAGCCAGGTGTAGGTGTAGCCACCGAACCAGTCGCCATAGGATTTGCCGGGTGAGTAGGCGCGGATGTCGTCGCAGAACCAGGTGTAGACGAGAGCGTCTTTCTGGACTACGTGAGAGGCAGCTTGAGTTGCGCGGTAGTAAGGGAGAACAGCGTTAAGAACGGATTGGGTGGCGGGCCAGGTGACGGGAGGAGGGACGCCGTAGCGGATGATATTACTGGTCATCAGTGTGGAGGTGATGAGGAGTGTTGTGAGTAAGGCAGGGATGAGTGGGTAGCGGAGGTTGAGCTGTTTGAGGCTGGCGAGGAGGAGCATGCACCAGATGGGGAGCAGGCAGGCTTCATAGCGCATGACCTGGCCGGAGCGGAACCAGAGGATCGTGAAGAGGAGGCTACCAAGGGAGATGGTGAGGGTGCCGATGTCGGGCCGGGTGCGTTTGATGGCGAAGGCGAGGATGCCGATGGTGAGGAGGATGAGCAGGCTTGGGCCGAAGCGAAAGAGGTCGGCGTATTTTTCCTGCGAGACAACGATCATGTGCCAGGGGAGGGCGAGGAAGCTCACCAGGTCGCGACCCATGCCGTAGCCGGCGTTGACTTTGAAGAGGGCTTCGACGTCGGGGGAGTTGGAGAGGAAGGGGTAGAAGGGCGAGCCCGTGTAGTAAATGCCGCGCAGCCACCAGGGGAGGCCGACGAGAGTGACTGCGCCGCCGAGGATGAGGGAGCGCTCGATGAATTTCTTTTTCAGATGGAGTAGAGCGTCGACGGTGAGGAAGCAGCCGACGACGAGGAGGCCCTGGAGTTTGCTTGCGCCGCAAGCGCCGAGCAGGAGGCCGGCGATGAGGAGGCGGGCTCTGTTGTGGCGTGCGCCATTGGCGAGGAGGAGGCAGAGGCCGGAGGTGAGCCAGGTAGTGAGTGCGAGATCGGCGTATTCTTGCCTTGCGATGAAGCCGAAGATGGGGGAGCCGAAGACGAGGGCGATGGCGGCGAGGATGCCCCAGCGGACCTGGTAGCGACGGCGCATCCAGGCAAAGAGGCCAGCCAGGATGGCGAGGTATTCGAGGTTGACGAGTTTGACGAGGTTGGCGTCGGAGGCGAGCCACCACTGGCGCATGTAGAGCATGACGGGCATGTGGGGCTGGGCGTTGAAGCGGATGCCGTCGTGATAGTAAAGCTTGTGGTTGTCCATGTAGTGGCGTGCGGCGGCCATGTGATACATGGTGCTGTCGTACTCGAGGATGGGGAGCATCAGGTCGGGGACGAAGATGAGGAGGATGGGGATGGCCCAGAGGTGGACGAGTTTAAAGCGGGGAAGCTTGAGGTCGCGACCGACGATGGTGAGGCTGAGGATGATCTGGAATGCGGTGAAAAGAAGGACGCCGTTGTGAGTGAGGTTGCCGGAGGTGCCGAAGATCATCAGGCCGAGGGCGGCAGCGGCTGTGCCGAGGGCGAGCGAGATGGCGTGGAGGAATGGGCCGCTGAGATTGAGGCGGGTCAGCTTGAGGATGGCGCGACCGGTGAGGTAGTCGGCGATGAAGATCGGGAGAGTCGTGAGCAGGGCCTGGAGGGCGTAACGGAAGAGGAGTGAGCCGTTGAAGGAGGGCTCAGCGAGCTGACTGAGGAGGGTTTGAAAGTTGGGTTGCCACCAGTCTGGCCACCAGGTGAACGTCACGCGGAGTTACTCGTGCCTTGGGCGACGTGGGCGGCGGATTCTGGCCCGGGTTGTTCGAGCGGGGTGAAGCGGTACTTGAGGAGGGTCCACATGGCGTGGAAGCCATCCTGCCAGCGAATCTTCTTGCCTTCGAGGATTCCGCGAGCGTTGTACTTGATGGGGACTTCGTGGATGGCGTGGCCGAGGCGGCGGGCCTTGGCGGTGACTTCCGGGCAGAATTCGAAGCGCAGGCAACGCAGGCGCATGGCACGCAGGACGTCGGAGCGGAAGGCTTTGTAGGCAGTGGCTTCGTCGGTGAGGTTGGCCTGGTAGAGGAGGTTGGCGGTGAGGGTGAGGATCTTGTTGGCGAGCCAGTTGGCGAACTTCATGCCCTGAAGGCTGCCGAGGAAACGGCTGCCGTAGACAACAGTGGCCTTGCCGTCGACCAGTGGCTGCAGGACTTTGATGTAGTCGTTGGGGTCGTATTCGAGATCGCCGTCCTGGATTAGGGTAATGTCGCCAGTGGCCTTGCGGATGCCGATGCGGATGGCTGCACCCTTACCGAAGTTCTCGACAGAGTGGTGGACGACGACGAGTTCTTTGTAGCGTTGGAGGAGTTCGGAGGTGCCGTCGGTTGAGCCGTCGTCGACGATGACGATTTCTTTCGAGCAGCCTTCGGGCAAGGCGGCCTTCATGACGCGGTCGAGCACCATTGGCAGGACGTTGACTTCGTTGTAGACGGGAATGATGATCGAGATCTTCAAGATGGTGCGCTTTAGATTTTACAGCTTTTCGATGACGGCGAAAACGCTTTGGCCGAAGGGAGGAGTGACCCAGGTTTCAAGGATCTCCATGACAGGGACGATGCGCTGGTCGAACAGGTCGATCTGGCCTTCGGATTGTTCTTCGCGCTTGAGGATTTTTGCGTTGACCCACCAGCCGAAGAAGCCGACGGTATTCATGTAGCGGAGTTCGACAGGTTTGAAGCCGGCTTGAGTGGCTGTGGCTGCGAAGCTCGCGCAGGTGTAGCGGCGGTAGTGGCCAAGGTGTTTGTCGATTGGGCCGTAGAGTGCCATGAAGGCGGGTACGATGAGGACGGCCTTGCCGCCTTTGGGGAGGATGTTCGCAAAGGCCTTGAGGGTGCCGAGGTCGTCTTCGATGTGTTCGAGGACGTTGAGGCAGACGACGCTGTCCGGGTTGTCGTTTTTGAGGTTGGCGAAGGCGGGGTCCATGGCGTCGAGGACCATGGAGCGGACATTGGGTTTGTTCTGGAAGTTGGCCTTGTGTTGTTCGATGCAGGCGGGTTCGATGTCGAGGCCGATGACGAGATCGCGATCGGCGATCATGCGGGTGAAGTTGCCGATGCCGCAGCCGACCTCGACGATGCGCCGACCGAGTGGGGCCATGGCGATGCGAGCCTGCCAGGAGAAATAATTGACAGCGCGAGTCATCCGCTGTTGATCGCGGACGGTGTAATCGCTGGTGGTGGAAACTGCGCTGGGGACCAACTTTCTATTCTAAACTGGTCTTTACCCATTCAAATGAGCAGCTTACTGGACCGGCTGAAAAGCGGTATCCAAAAAACACGCAGCGGGCTGGTTGGATCGATCGACAATCTGATCCACGGACGCAAAGAAATTGATCCAGATTTGCTTGAGGAACTCGAGTATTCGCTGATCTCGTCGGATATCGGTGTGCGGACCGCGACGGAAATTCTTGAGGGGATCAAGCAACGCGTCGACCGGCAGCAACTGGCCGATGCGGGGGAATTGCGGGCGCTGATCCGGCAGCAGTTACTGGATATTCTTGAGGCCAGCGAGAAGCCGCTGAACTGGGCGGTGAAGCCGCCGACCGTGGTGATGATTGTGGGTGTGAATGGCGTGGGTAAGACGACTTCGATCGGCAAGCTGGCGAACCGGTTTAAGGGTGATGGGCAAAAGGTTTTGATTTGCGCGGCGGATACGTTTCGCGCGGCGGCGATCGAGCAGCTTGAGGTGTGGGCGCAACGCAGCGACGTGGAGATGATCCGGCAGCAGTCGGGGTCGGACCCATCGGCGGTGTTGTTCGATTCGCTGAAGGCAGCTGAGGCGCGCGGGTCGACATTGGTGCTTGTGGATACAGCCGGCCGGCTACACAACAAAGAGCACCTGATGGCCGAGCTTGAGAAGATGACCCGGACGGCGCGGCGCGTGATTCCGGATGCTCCGCATGAGGTTTGGATGGTGCTCGATGCCACGACGGGGCAGAATGGGCTTGAGCAGGCCAAGAAGTTTACCGAGAGCGCTGGCGTGACCGGCATTGTGTTGACAAAGCTCGATGGCACGGCCAAGGGCGGTGTTGTGGTGGCGATTGCGCGGGAAATGAACCTGCCGATTCGGTATGTCGGCGTGGGCGAGCAGGTCGACGATTTGATTCCATTCGAGGCAGACAAGTTTGTTGCATCCTTATTCGACAATTGAGCGCATTGAGACGCTGAACGAGTATATGCGCGAGGCGCTGGACCTGGCGCGCGGGGCGATGGGGCAAACGAGCCCGAACCCGAGCGTGGGGTGTGTGATTGTGCGCGATGGCGCTGTAGTGGGGCGGGGGGCGCATCGTTATGCTTTGAAGGATCATGCCGAGACTGTGGCGCTGCGGGAAGCTGGAGCGTTGGCCCAAGGGGCGGATGCTTATGTGACGCTCGAGCCGTGCAGCCATCATGGCCGGACGGGGCCTTGCGCGGATGCGTTGATTGCGGCGGGAGTGGCGCGCGTGTTTGTAGCGATGCAGGATCCGAACCCGATGGTGAGCGGGAGTGGGTTGCACAAGCTGCGCGAGGCGGGGATTCGCGTCGAGATGGATCATGACGCGAATGTGGAAGCGGCAAGGATCAATGAGCCATTTGCGCATTTCATGAGGACTGGGAGGCCGCTGGTGACGCTGAAGTCGGCAGTGACGCTGGATGGGAAAATCGCGGCGCCAGAGGATAACGAAGGGTGGATTACCAGTGAATTAGCGCGGCGGCATGTGCAGAGCTTGCGGCACTGGAGCGATGTGATGATCACGGGGATCGGGACGGTGCTGGCGGACGATTGTCAGCTGACGGATCGCACCGGCGTCGAGCGGTCGCGGCCGCTGTTGCGAGTGGTGCTGGATTCGCAGTTGCGGTTGCCGGTGACATCGCGGATGGTGGTGGAAGGGAATCAGGATGTGTTGGTGGCCACGACGACGGCCGGCTCTGCAGAGCGGCGGCAGGCGCTTGAGGCCAAGGGGGTTGAAGTGTTGGTGCTCGATTCGGCTAGTGGCCGGGTGAGCCTGGAATTGCTGGTGCAGGAGTTGGGACGCCGGCACTATCTTTCGGCCATGATTGAGGCAGGCAGCAAGGTGAATGGCGGGGCTCTCGATAGCGAGATCGTCGATAAGGTGTTTTTTTATTACGCGCCGAAGATCCTTGGCGGGATGCAGAGCTTGCCGGTGGCAGGTGGGATCGGGCGGAAGCGTAGGGCGGACGCGATTCAGTTGCGGGAGGTGAGGTTGCATCCGGTGGCTCCTGAGGAGTTTGCGGTTGAGGGATGGGTGGAGAAATAAATGTTTACAGGATTGATTGAAGGCCTCGGCGAGGTTTTGCAGAGCGGGGCGCGGATGCGTGTGCGTGCGCCGGAGATTGTGGAGGGTGCCAGGGAAGGCGACTCAATTTGTGTGAATGGGGTATGCCTGACGGCGCTTGAATTGACTGATGGCGCATTCTCGGCGGACCTGGCGCCAGAGACATTGCGGCGCACGAATCTTGGTGATTTGAAGGCTGGGGATGCGGTGAATCTGGAGAGGTCGCTACTGCCGACTGCTCGCCTGGGTGGACATATTCTGCAGGGGCATGTGGACGGTGTGGGATTCATTGTGGCACTGCGCAATCTGGGAGAGGGGAACTGGTGGCTGACGATTGAGGTGCCGGAAGAGCTAGAGCGATATCTGGTGTTCAAGGGGTCGATCGCGATTGATGGGATCAGCTTGACGGTGGCTTCTGTTGAGGGGCGGCGCGTGGGGGTGACGATCATTCCCCATACCTGGACTCATACGAATCTCGGGCGGCAAGCAGTGGGCGCGCGAGTGAACCTGGAGACGGACGTGATCGCGAAGTATGTGGAGAAAATGCTGGGGAATATCGTTATACCGAAGCTGTAAGATTGAGGTATGGCGACTCATGTTGACGTATTGACGCCGCGGACCTTTGCGGCGGACCGGGCAGCGGCGATTCCGTGGACATTGTGGTGCATGGCACTGGCCTGCACGTCAGCAATTGTCGGGGCGCACTGGGATATCTCGTGGCACTCCTCGATCGGCCGAGATAACTTCTGGACTCCGGCGCATATCGCCATCTACTTGTGCGGCGTGTTTGGGGGAATCAGTTCGTCCTGGTTGATCTTTTCAAATACGTTCGGGATTGGAAATCCGGACCGGGCGAATACGGTTACGATCTTCGGGTTGCGGGCTCCTCTGGGAGCATTTCTCGTGGCATGGGGTGGAGTGGCGATGCTAACGTCGGCTCCGTTTGATGACTGGTGGCACAACGCCTATGGCCTCGATGTGAAGATCATTTCGCCGCCACACGTGCTACTGATCTTCGGATTCTTGTCTGTGCAGGTGGGCGGGCTTGTGTTGGCACTCGGTGAGATGAATCGTGCGACGGCTGAGAAGCGGGCTCTGCTGGAGAAGCTGTTCCTATATCTGGGCGGGCTGATTCTCATTACCTTGACGATTCTGATTCTTGAGTTGACCACACGGACACTGATGCATTCGGCCCGGTTTTACCGCGTGCTTGGCATGTTCATTCCCGTCGTACTGGCGGCGATGTCGCGGGCCAGCGGAAACCGTTGGGCGGCAACGATCACGGCTTCGGTTTATACGATTTTCCTGCTTGGCTTTCAATGGATTCTTCCGCTGTTTCCAGCAGAGCCGAAGCTTGGCCCGGTGTACTCGCCCACGACTTACTTTGTGCCGCCACAGTTTCCACTGCTGTTGATTGTTCCGGCGTTGGCTTGTGATCTGATCTGGCAGCGGATGAAGGGGGCGGGGGCGTGGCTGCAATCCCTGGTGGGCGGTTTGGTGTTTCTGTCTGTGATGGTGGCGGTGCAGTGGCCGTTCGCGAATTTTCTCGTGTCGGATGGGGCGAAAAACTGGTTCTTTGGTTCTCATCACTTCGGCTACTACGTCCATCCGAATTCTTATCTGCGTCGTGGACTGTTTTGGCACCCCGAGGAAGAGGCGGGCTTTGGCTTCGCGATGATCATGGGGCAGGCGGCCTTTCTCTCTGTGTTGACTTCGCGTCTCGGTATGGGATTTGGTAATTGGATGCGCACGGTGCAGCGTTGAGAAAACTGATTGCGCTCGCGCTAGGCTGCTTCAGCCTCTGCGCGCATGTCGGCGTGAACGATGTGTTCTTTGAAGGGCTGGCTGGGGTGTATCCGCTTTATGTCACGATTCGCCCGCCGGTTGTGATTCCAGGGGTTGCTGAGATCACGATTCGATCGGCGGCCAAGGATGTGAAGGGGATTCGGATTGCGCCCATGACGCTGACCGGGGCTGGATCGAAGTATCCACCCACCCCGGATTTGGCGGTACAGAGTAAAGAGGATCCGCAGACCTTTACGGGCGGACTGTGGATCATGTCGGCAGGTGCCTGGCAAGTGAAGACAATGGTGGAAGGGGCGCGAGGGACGGGGGAGGTCTCTGTGCCGGTAAGGGCGGCATCACAGCAAGTGAGCACGATGGACCCAGTCACCGGAGGCGTGTTGACTGTCCTGATGATCTTGCTGGCGGCCGGTGTAGTGGGGATTGCCGGGGCAGCGGCGAAAGAAGCGCAATTGCCTCCTGGTACTGTGCCTGATCACCGCAAGACGAAGCGAGGGTGGCTGGCGATGGGGACTGCCGCCATGCTCTCCCTGGGTGTGATCTGGATCGGTGCCGAATGGTGGAATGCGGAAGCGCAGGATTATTCGCGTTCGCTGTATAAGCCGCTCACGATGCAGGCAAAGTTGAATCAGGACTTACTGGAGTTACAGCTGAGTGAGAGCGGTTGGTATCAGGTGAAAACGTTGGATGACTTTGTCGCAGATCATGGACACCTGATGCACCTTTATGCGATTCGGGAATCGGATTTGGGAATAGTTTATCATTTGCACCCGAAATTTCAAAAATCGGGAAAATTCGTTTTGAAGTTGCCGGAAATGGCGGCGGGTAAATATCGGTTATTTGCCGATGTCGTGCACAAGAATGGATTTCCGGAAACGCTGACCAGCTCGATGGAATTGCGTGAGGCAACGAAAGGGCCGGGTGAATCACCGGACGACGCTGGTGGAGTTTTGAAAGGCGAAGGACTGGCAGTTCTTGAACCAATGGGCGAATTGCGGGCTGGAAAGCCCACAATGATCCGGTTCACGGTAAAAGATGCTGACGGCAACCCTGCGGCAAATTTGAAGCCTTACCTTGGCATGGCCGCACATCTGGCGGTTGTTAAGCGTGACTTTAGTGTGTTCTCACATTTGCATCCTAACGGAAATATCTCCATGGCAGCCTTCGAAATGGCACAAATCAATAACTTGCGTTTAAGCAACAATGTGCTAGTATCCTCGCATGCATCAGAAGGCGATGGGCAACGTGTGCCGGCTGAATTCGGTTTTCCTTTTGGATTTCCGACATCCGGAGAGTACCTGTTGATCCTACAATTCGCGCGCCCGAGCGGCGTTGAAACATTGTCCTTTGATGTAAAAGTAAGTAACTAGCGAGGAGGGTTCCCCTGATGTGGGCTGCAGTTCGAGAGCTGATGGATCAGTTCGACGAAGGTGTCATCGTACTAGATGCTGAAGGAGAAATCGCAGTTGTAAATCGGGCGGCGCACGGGAAGTTGGGGCGAGTGGGTGGGCTGGACGAGATGAGTGGTGTGCGTGTGTTGCGAGTGGGTGGCAGCCACGGGCCTGAATTGGGAATCACACCGCCGGCGCCGGAGTTGGATGAGGTGTCGGCACAATTGCCCGTGGTGCTTTCCGTACGGAGTTTGGATAAGTATGTTTACATCAGCCCGGCGCATGAGAAAGTTTATGGAAAGCCCGCCGATGAGTTCTTCTCGGATGTGAATGCGTTTCTGAAGATCGTGCACCCGCACGATCTTGAACTGGCCCGGGTGCATTTTGATGCGGATCGCGCGGGGCAACCGCAGGACTATGATTGCCGGGTGCGACATGGGGATGGCACATGGCGACGATTGAAGATCCGGGTGCATCCCTTTTTTGATGCCGCCTCTGGCCAACTCCTCGTAGCATCACTAGCCGAGGACGTTACGGAATTGCGGCCGCCGAGGGCTCGCAAAGAATCTGCCGCGGGCGCCGGACCTGCGATGACGTCGATGACCGAATTCCGTAAAGCACTCGATCAAAGTGTGGACGAATGGACTTCAGCTCCTGAAGCACCGTTTTTCGCGGTGGCGTTTATCGATTTGGCGCGCTTTCGCGCCGTGAACGATTCGTTTGGATATGCGGAGGGGGATCGGCTGCTTGAAGAAGTAGGCCGTCGGATCGAGCAGGCGCTGCGGGCAAGGAACAAGGTGGCAGGTTTCGGATCGGACCGGTTTGGACTGTTGATCCGGAGTTGCACAGATGCCAACGAAGTTGAGGCGCTGGTTCGCGGAGTGTTGGAAGTGCTGGCTGCGCCTGTCATGTTGGGCGAAAACAATATTCAGGTGTCGGCGCGAGCCGGACTTGCCTTTCCACGAGGAATGGACTGCAACGGGGACATGATGTTGCGCAACGCTGACGCGGCGTTGCAATTGGCCAAGCAGCGCAGGGAGGAGTTGGTGGTGTCGGCGATTTCGCGAGCTTCGAAATCGATGGAGCAAGCTTCCCTTGAGTTCGATCTCTCGAAGGCTCTCGATAACGATGAGTTCTTTTTCGAATTTCAGCCGGTGTTCGACCCCGCCAACGGCAACGTGAAGTTGCTTGAGGCGTTGGTGCGATGGCGGCATCCGCGGTTGGGAGTGATCTCGCCATCTTCGTTTATCAGCCTCGCCGAAGATTCGGGGCTTGTGCTGCGGCTGGACATGAATGGCTTGGAGCGACTGGCGCGGCAATTGGATTACTGGCGGACGACGGAGCCGAAGATTCTTGAGGTGCCCGTGAGCATCAATATCTCAGGCAGGCACTTTCCGAGTTTTGTGATGGAGAAGCAGTTTCATCGGTTGTTGAAGTTACCGGCGCTGCAGGCCGCGAAGATCGTTTTTGAAATCACTGAGAGTGTTTTTGTGGACTCGAATCCCAGCACGGCAGCAGGGCTTGAACGACTGCGCGAAGCTGGCGTTGAGATCTGGCTGGATGACTTTGGGGAAGGCTACTCATCGTTTCGCTATCTGGCGCACTTTCCGGTAGATGGGATCAAGATCTCGGAGTCGTTTGTGAAGAACTGCGAGAAGGAAGAGAAGTCGCGGGTGATCCTGAGTTCACTTCAGACTCTGGCGAGGGGCCTCGGCGTGCGCACTGTGGTGGAGGGGATCGAGAACCGGATGCAGCTGGAGACACTGAAAACCATGGGGTTTGACGCAGTGCAGGGATATTATCTTGCCAAGCCGCTGGCAGCGAAAGACATTCCGGGATTGTTTTCGGCAGCGGCAAAGCCCAAGTCGCGCAAGACTAATGCATAGGTGATGTTGCACGAACAATTTGGTTTGGAGAATTTGCCTTTCTGCATGTTTGGCGAACCGGCGCGGCCGGGTATGCGCTACGGCCAAGGATTGATTGATCTACGGGCATTGTTTAGTTCTATGCCGGAGACATTGAATGAACTGTTTCGCGAGGGTCGTGAGAAGGCGCTCGAACTGCGCCAGTATGTCAGGGCGCTAATCGAAGCTGGCGGGGAGTTGCCGACAGTGCCCGTGGGTGGACTCAGAATGCCTTTTGCGGTGGGGAATTTTGTTGACTTTTATTCGAGCCGGGAGCATGCCGAGAATGTCGGCCGTCTGTTTCGAGATCCGCTGAAGCCATTGCCGGAAAACTGGTTGCACCTTCCAGCGGGCTACAACGGCCGGGCGAGTAATGTTGTGGTTTCTGGCGAGCTGGTTCGACGGCCCTGGGGTCAGTATCGGGATGAAGCCGGGGAAGTAGTGTTTGGCCCAACGAGGCAGCTGGATCTCGAGGTAGAGATGGGGTATTTCCTGTGCCCGAAGGCGTGCGATCAACTGGCTGGTTTTGTGTTGTTGAATGATTGGTCGGCAAGGGATATGCAGCGGTGGGAGTATGTGCCGCTGGGGCCGTTCTTGTCGAAGGGATTTGCGACGAGCGTGAGCCCGTATGTGGTGATGCCGGAGGCACTCGAGGCGGTTGCCGGGCCCGTGCAGGAACCTCCGGCGATGCCGCACTTGCAGGTGGAGGAGCCGCGTAATTTTGCGGTGACGATCGAGGTGCGGATTGTGCGTGCGGGTGCTGAGGTGCCGTTGGGGCGGATGGAGTATGCGGGGATGTACTGGAGCCATGGGCAGCAACTGGCTCACTTGCGGAGCGCGGGGATTCAATTCTGTGTGGGGGATCTGATCGGATCGGGAACGATCAGTGGGCCGGATGGCGGGAGCTTGCTTGAGCGGGGCGGGCCGTTTCTTGAAGATGGAGACGAAGTTGTGCTACGCGGGTACTGCGGCAAGATTGGGTTTGGGGAGTTGAGGAATCGAATTTATGCAAACCCATCTTGCTAGATTCCTAGCGTTGGCTGGGAAGGCTGACTATGCAGAGTTGCATGCGTGGAGTGTAGCCGAGGGAGAGGCCTTCTGGGCATTGCTGCGACGATATGCTGAGTTGCCTGATGGGGAGTTCAACTTTGCGGAGGTGTTGCTGCGAGGCTGCGGGGCTGGGCCGGCATTGCTCTACCGGGATGAGAGCGGAGCTGAAGAACAGTGGAGCGGAGAGGATTTGAAGCGGGCTGTGGCCTGCTACGCGCAACTGCTGCGAGGACACGGAATCATTGCAGGAGATCGTGTGGTGGGGCTGCTGCCGAACCGGCCAGAGACGGTGGCGCTGATGCTGGCGGTGGCGAGTGTTGGGGCCGTGTGGTCGTCGTGTTCGCCAGACTTTGGAGCTTCGGGGATCATTGACCGGTTTGCGCAACTGAAGCCGAGGTTGTTGTTTACGACGGCCTGGTATGAGTTTGGGGGGAAGCGCTTTGAGTTGGCCGAGCGGATTGAAGAAGTGGTGCGTGCCGTGCCATGGATTGAGGCGACACACTTCATTGAGGGGATTGGGGTTGGTGGTGATGCGGAATTGCGATTTGAGCGATTGAGCCCGAAACATGCGCTGTTCATTTTGTTTTCGAGCGGGACGACGGGGTTGCCGAAGTGCATTGTGCATTCCAGCGGAGGGACGCTGGTGCAATTGGTGAAGGAGCATTTGCTGCATGTGGATGTGCAGCCCGGGGAGCGGCTGTTTTACTACACGACTTGCGGGTGGATGATGTGGAACTGGCTTGCGGTTGGGCTGGCTTCGCGCGCGGTGCTGGTGCTTTATCATGGCTCACCGATGTGGCCCGATGCTGGCGTGCTGTGGCGGATGGTTGAGCGCGATGGAGTGGCGCATTTTGGGACGAGCGCGAAGTATCTGGCGCTGCTCGAGAAATCCGGCTACAAGCCGCGGGAGCATCATAATCTTTCCGCATTGAGGCAGGTGCTTTCGACTGGCTCACCCTTGCTGGCCGAGAGCTTTGATTTTGTGTGGCGGGATGTGATGCCAGACGTACATCTGGCATCGATCTCGGGCGGGACCGACATTGTGTCGTGCTTTGTGCTGGGCAATCCGCTGGGCGTCGTGAAGCGGGGCGAGATCCAGGTGGCAGGGTTGGGGATGGATGTGCAGATCTGGAATGAGCAGGGGCGGCGGGTGTGGGATGAGGCGGGGGAACTGGTGTGTGTGAATCCGTTTCCGTCGATGCCGTTGGGGTTCTGGAATGACACGGATGGGGCGAAGTTCAAGGAAGCTTATTTCGCGCGCTTTGAGGGCGTTTGGTGTCATGGGGACTGGGCGATGCAATCGAGCGAAACCGGTGGGTTTGTGATCTATGGCCGGTCGGATACAACGTTGAACCCAGGAGGGATCCGCATAGGCACGGCGGAGATTTATCGGCAGGTGGAGGCAGTGGAGGAACTGGAAGAGGCTGTGGCGATTGGGCAGGAGTGGAAGGGGGATGTGCGGATCGTGTTGTTTGTGAAAATGCGGGGAGGCTTCGCGATGGACGAGGCAGTGCGAGAGAAGATTCGTGGGAGATTGAAGCGAGAGGCGAGCCCACATCATGTGCCGAAGAAGATTCTGGAGGTGGGAGCGATTCCGAGGACAGTGAGCGGCAAGATTTCAGAAGCAGCAGTGCGGGACGCAGTGCATGGAAGGGTGTCGAAGAATCTGAACGCCCTGGCAAACCCAGAAAGCATAAAGGAGTTCACCGGGCGCGGTGAACTCCTTCAAGATTGAAATTGTAGTGGCTCTTAGGCCTTGGGTTGTGTGGGTTCAGCCGGGGGTGCGGGCGGCGGCGGGGGCTCTTCCTTCAAGGCGTTCTTGAAGTTCTTGATCCCTTCACCCATACCCTTGGCCAATTCGGGGAGCTTGCGGCCACCAAACAGCAGCAGGGCAACTCCGAGAATGAGCACTAATTCCATCGGTCCTAGATTCGGCATAATTCTTTCCTTCTTTCCTCAGTATGGCAAATTTGCCGGACCTCAGTAAGCCAACAGCCTTTCGCCTTCGCGAACCAAGTCCTCAACCTGCGGGAGGATGACATCCTCCAACGAGGGGTGATAAGCAACCCAGGTGTCTTTTGCGGCGACTCTGGCGACGGGCGCATCGAGATCGGAGAACAGTTCGTCTGCGATCCTGGCTGCGAGTTCGGCACCGAAGCCCCAACTCAAGACATCTTCATGGGCAATCAACACGCGGCTTGTACGCCGCACGCTTTCGGCAATCGCAGTCCAATCATACGGAGCGAGGCTGCGGAGGTCAATGACTTCGACCTTTTTTGCCTGGTTCCGTTTTTCAAGTAACTGCGCGGCGTCGAGCGATTTTTTGACCAGCGCCCCGTAACAGAGGATGGTTAAATGCTGGCCAGACTTTACCGTATTGGCTTTCCCAAACGGGATGGTGAAATTTTCACCGGGGTGCGGACTACGGTTATAGGGCTCCCGGTAAAGTTTCTTATGTTCCAGAAATAGCACAGGATCGTCGGCGCGGAGTGCGGTTCTCAAAAGACCGCAGGCGTCGAGAGCGTTGGATGGGAAGACAACGCGCAAGCCGGGGATGTGCGTGAAGATCGATTCGCCGCACTGGCTGTGATAGACAGCGCCTCCGGTGAGGTAGCCGCCGATGGGGACGCGGATGACCGCGGGGCAGGACCATGCGCCATTGCTGCGCCAGCGCATATTGGCCATCTCGTCGCGGATCTGCATCATGGCGGGCCAGATGTAATCGAAGAACTGGATTTCGGCGGCGGGCTTGAGGCCGCGGAGAGACAGACCGATGGCGCGGCCGACAATGCCGGCCTCGGCGATGGGCGTGTTGAAGACGCGCGTTGAGCCGAATTCGCGCTGGAGGCCCCAGGTGGTTTTAAAGACGCCGCCTTTACCCTTCACTTCATCGAGGAGTTCTTCGCGGCTGCAATCGGCGACGTCTTCGCCGAAGACGAGGATTCGATCATCGCGTCGCATTTCTTCGGCGAGCGTTTGGTTGATGGTGTCGACCATCGTGCGGGGTTCGCCGCGGAACTCGGGAAGGGACTCGAAGGCTGGGCCGGCGATGTTGATCGAGGGCGAGTAGAGGTTGTCGAAAATCGAGTCAACAGGGGGCGGCGGGTGAGTTAGGGCAAGATCGGCAGCTTGCTGTACTTCGAGATCGCACTCCGCCATGACGGTTTTGAGATCGGCTTCGTTGAAGAGACCCTCTTCGACGAGTTCGCGGAAGAGGCGCTCGATCGGATCCTGCTCGGCTTCGCGGGCGCGTTCGGCAGTGGATTTGTAGAAACGCTCGTCGTCGCTCAGAGAGTGCGAGTAAGGACGGATGACTTTAGCGTGGACGAGGACCGGACCCAAGCCTGCCCGGCAATGTGCGACGGCTTCGGCCATCGTGTTGAAGCTGGCGCGGAAGTCGAGGCCGTCGGCTTCGAGACGCAGCAGGCCAGGGAAGCTGGCGAGGAGTTTCGAGATGCTGCCGCCGGGAGTCTGGTATTCGACGGGAACGCTGATGGCGTAGCCGTTGTCCTCGATGAGGAAGATCACCGGGTAGCGATGGAGGCAGGCAAGGTTGACGGCTTCCCAGAATTCGCCCTCGCTAGTGGCACCGTCGCCGCTAGAGACCACGGTGACTTCGTCGGGGTTCTGTTTGAGGTATCGAGAGGCGTGTGCGCAGCCGATGGCGTGCAGATACTGGCTGCCTGTGGGGGAGCTGCCGGAGATGATGTGGAGATCGCGTGAGGACCAGTGGGAGGGCATCTGGCGGCCACCGCTCATGGTGTCGGCCGCAGCGCCAACCGCCTGGAGGAACATCTGTTCGGGGGTAATGCCGAGGGCAAGGGCGAATGCCCGGTCGCGGTAGTAGAGGTGATACCAATCGTAGCCAGGCTGAGAGGCCATGGCGGCTGCTACTTGAATCGCCTCGTGGCCAGCGGCGGAGACCTGGAAGTAGATCTTATTCTGGCGTTTGAGGAGGATTTCCCGGTCGTCAATGCGCCGGGAAAGATACATGAGACGGAAGGCTCGAAGCAGTTCGTTCGATTCCAGAATTTCCGTCTGCGTTCGGAACGGTCGCCCTAGGCCGGGCTCCGATCGATAGGCTTGCATCCGTACGTGCTTTCTCCCTTGTTAGTGTACTTGAAACACTTGCCTCTGGGTGAAAGAATCAGGCGGTATCGTGAATGAGAATAAAAAATCCGGTTTCGATGAAATCCGGCGTGGTTCTGTTCCAGACGACCTTGGCCTTGCCACGAGTGCCGGGGAGGGTGAAGTCACACTCCTGACCGGAGTGTAGCTCTGTATTGGCATGGCGGACGCGGAAGCCAGACGCGGAGATATCCATCAGGCGAGCGTCGAAAGGGACCTGATATTCCTCATTGAGCCGGAGGGTGACGGTGCCATTGGCCTTGAGGCGAGCTTCAGAGCGGCGGTCTTCCCAGTTAACGGGCGCGGAACGGACGGCGTTCATGAGAACCTGCGTGATGAGGGTGAGGCGACGGCGAGGCCATAGGTACGGATCTTTCTCGAAAGGGAGGATCGGGAAATGCCCAGAGAATCTGCGGTGCGTTGGCGGTGGCCGCCTGATTCTTCGAGCGCGCGACGGATCAGGGCTTGTTCCAGCCCGGCGATGCCAAAGTCGCAGCTTTGCGAGCGAGCGGCTTCGAGCGATCGCAGTGAGAAGACGATATCGTCGGCGTGGAGGAGAGGACCCTTGGCCATCAAGGCTGAGCGCAGGACCGTGTTGCGGAGTTCGCGGACGTTGCCCGGCCAATGGTAGGCGTAGAGCGTCATCATCGCGTCGGAGGCGAACCGCATTTCGGGGTTTTGCTGATTCAGGAAGTGAATGGCGAGGGCCTCGATATCCTCGGGGCGCTCACGGAGTGGCGGAATGGTGAGGGTGATCTGGCCGATGCGGTGGTAAAGGTCTTCGCGGAAGTTGGACTTGCGGATTTCGTCGAGGAGCGGATAGTTGGTGGCGGCGACGACGCGGACGTTGGCCCTCGATTGCTTTACTGCGCCCAGACGGTAGAAGGTACCGGTGTCGAGGACGCGCAGGAGCTTGGATTGGAGGCGATTGTCGAGCGCACCAATCTCATCAAGGAAGAGGCTACCTTCATGAGCGAGTTCGAGGAGCCCTTGCTTGGCTGCGTAGGCGCCGTGGAATGCACCGCGCTCTTGGCCAAAAAGCTCTGATTCCACGAGATCGTCGGGCAAGGCGGCGCAACTGAGGTCGACGAAGGGCTTAGGCTGGCGGTCGGAAAAGTGGTGGATGGCGCGGGCGACGATCTCTCTACCACTGCCGGATTCGCCGAGCAACAGGATAGACGCGTTCGATTGGGCTGCCTTGCGAATCTGCAGGAACAGCTCCCGCATGCGCGGGGAGGCGAGAATTGCGTCGACACCCAGAAAGTGATGTTTTTCCAGCATAGAAACGCGAAAGTACCGCTACTAGATGTTACGGTGGGAAGCTCGAATCGAGGATGAGAGGGAGACCTGAATCCCTGGGGCGAAAGACCTTAGTGAATTTCGCCCGAAATACCAGAGGGCAAATGATTGTAGGAATTCGGGAAATTCGGAGATAGGCCGGTATAGTACTAAAGGTTCTAGTGTCACTCGCCGATGTAGCTGCAGAATGGGATTGGAGTTTCGTCTCAGGCTCTGCTTTCCGAACTATGAACCTATTGAGTCTGCCAGCGCGCGTCTATGTGATGCTCATCAGTTTGATCGGGTCCGCCGTGGCCGGATCGAGCTTACTCCGGTGGGAGTCGACTGACCTAATTCGATTTTCCTGTTTTCTCCTGGTGGCGTTGTGTGCGGCCGGGTTGCGAGTTGGAGTGACCAATGGTGGCGGGGCGATGCCGATCAACATCTTGTTTGTTTTGATCGGAATCATGGAGTTGAGCCTGCCGGAAACGATTGTGATCGCAGGTGCAACGACATGGATTCAGTGCAGGCAGGTGCTTTCGGGGCCGAGTCGTACATTTCTGATCGTTTTTAACGTTTCGAGTATCTGGACTGCGACCTGTATTGCGCATTTCATGTACTTTCATCCAAGGCTGCAATTGGATCTGGCGAGTACGCCGGTGCGTTTGATCGCGGCGGCCGCAGTGTTTTATGTGTTTAACACCTTCCCAGTGGCTGCGGTGATTTCGCTGACCGAACACAAGAGCCTGAGGCGGATTTGGCGGGAACGGTATGTATGGAGTTTCAATTTTTACGTTGTAGGGACGGCTGCGGCCGGGTTGTTCAGTTTTGTCAATGTGTACCTCGATTGGGGGTACTCGATGCTGGCGTTGTTCTTCTTCTATCTGCTTTACAAGGTGTATTCGATGCACTTGTCGCGGATCGATAAGGAGATGCAGCATTCCGAGCAGATGGCGGATTTACACTTGCGGACGATCGAGGCGCTGGCGCTCGCGATAGAATCGAAGGACGAGACGACGCATGAGCACCTGCAACGGGTGCAGGTGTATGCGCTTGAGATTGGCAAGGATCTTGGGATGACGACCGAAGAGCTTGAGGCTTTGCGGGCGGCAGCGATTCTGCACGACATCGGCAAGCTGGCAGTGCCTGAGCACATCATCTCGAAGCCCGGCAAGTTGACGCCGGAAGAGTTCGACAAGATGAAGATTCACCCTGTGGTCGGGGCTGAAATTCTGGAGCGGGTGCAGTTTCCTTACGATGTGTCACCCATCGTGTTGGCGCACCATGAAAAGTGGGATGGCAGCGGTTATCCGTACGGCACCAAGGGGAACGACATTCCTTTGGGCGCACGCATTTTGAGCGTAGTGGATTGCCTCGATGCGTTGGCAAGCGACCGGCAGTACCGGCGAGCGTTGCCGCTGAACGACGCGATGGCAGTGGTGGAGCGAGAGAGTGGAATCAGCTTTGACCCACGTGTGGTTGAAGTGTTGAAGAAGCGGTATGTCGAGCTTGAGGAACTAGCCAAAACTGCGATTCGAAGTGTGGTGCCTCAGGCCAAGCTGTCGAAGCGGATGAAGATCGAAGCGGGGCTTGCGCCGGCAACGGGCTTTGAGCAGACCAAGAAATCCGTGCACGCGATTCAGAATGGCGACCCTGGAGATTTCATTCACATGATCGCTTCGGCGCGGGAAGAAGTGCAGCAGTTATTCGAAATTTCGCAGGATATCGGGCGATCGTTGACGCTCGATGAAATGTTGAGCATTCTGTCGTTGCGCGTGAAGCGTATGGTGCCGTATGACTCCATGGCCATGTACATTCGGCGCGGTGACAAGCTGGTGCCAGAGTATGTTTGCGGCGAGAACTTCAGGCTATTCTCCTCGCTGGAGATTCCGATGGGACAGGGCTTGAGCGGCTGGGTGGCTGAGAACAACAAGCCGATTGTGAATGGAAACCCGAGCGTAGAGCCGGGGTATTTGAATGATCCGTCCAAATTCAGTACGTTACGCAGTGCGCTGGCGGTGCCGCTGGAAGGCAAGCAGGGCGTGGTGGGCGTGCTGGCGTTGTACCGGTCGGATAAGGACGCGTTCTCGCGGGATAACTTGCGCGTGATGCTGGCGATTGCCTCAAAGGTTGGTATGACGATCGATCACTTGTTGCGGCTGGAAGCAGCTGAAAGCACGGCGACGACGGACTTCCTGACTGAATTGCCGAATGCGCGGAGTTTGTTCATCCATCTGGATTCTGAATTGGCGCGACGTAATCGCAGTGGAGAGTCGGTTACGGTGCTGGTGACGGATTTGGATGGCTTTAAGGCTGTCAACGACCGGTTCGGGCATCTGGAGGGGAACCGGTTGTTGAAGGCCGTCGCGCATACTTTGAAGCTGAATTGCCGCGAGTATGATTACGTGGCGCGAATGGGTGGTGATGAGTTCGTGTTGGTGCTGCCGGGATTGAAGCCCGAGGACCTGGTGTCGCGGATCGGACGAATCAGTTCGATGATCACCGATGCGGCGCGGCAGGTGATTGGCGAGGATATTATCGGGATCAGCATCGGGGCCGTGCATGCGCCGGTGGACGGGAAGGATGCCGAGACGCTTCTGGGCGAGGCGGATCGCCGCATGTATCAGATGAAGGAAGAAGGTAAGGAGATGGCGCGGACGCGTCAGTTGGCGAATCTGGGGCGTAAGGACTTCAGCTGGCGGGCAGCAAGCGAAGTGCCTGTGCGACGCTAGGTCTTCTTAGTAGGCTCGTCAGGTTCGGTCTTTTCGACGAGTCGCTCCACGGCGACCGAGAAGATGGCGGGTTTGCCGAGGCGGTCGGATTGGAAGTAAATTCGCTGTGAATTGGGTGAGAAGACGGGTGCGCACATGGTGGCGTCGGAAGCTTTGTGTTCACACAAGGCGAGCTCACGGCGGGTGATGCGAAGCATCAGCAGAATGTAGGGCTGGGCCTTGGATCCTGAGGCGCCCACGAAGACGCTGGAGTCGGCGTTGCGCCCGAAGTGCACATACTGGCTGGTTTTGCCGACCAAGGTTTCCTTGTTTGTATCGAGAGAGAATTCGTGGAGCGAGTTGGCGATGCCTTTGCCCTGGTTCAGCTTGAGGTAGATCAGGCTGCGGCCGTCGGGGTTCCAGAGGGCGGGGCCGACTTCGCCTTCGATTGGGAGGTGTTGCGATTTCGCGCCAGGGGTGGTGGCGATCAGGTGGATCGCTTTTGAGTGGTCACGAAAGAAGACACTGCCGAATTTGGTGAGGGCGGCTTGTTCGCAGTGATCTGGGATCTCGGCGAAGATGCGGGGCTTGAGGGTGGTGTTGGTGGGAATGTAAACGAGGCGGTTACCGTCCACCACCGTGATGGCTGTGCCGTCTTCGGCGAGGGAAATGCCCTTTTGGAAAGCTTTTGGTGCGGCCGCTTTGTAGAGTTCGCGGGGCTTACCGCCAGAAACCGGGACGGCGAGGAGTTGGTTGCTGTCGGCGAAGTAGAGGGTTCGATCGTCTGGGGAAAGGGCGAGAGACTTGGGGTCCATTGCGGCGCTGCTGGTGATGATGCGGGTGGCGCCGCCCTTGATGTCGAGTCGTGAAGCCTGGATGCCCTGGGTGGTTTCGGTGGCGTAGACGAGAAAACCGTTGCGGGAGGAGATGGAGCGGTTGTAGTGGTGAGGAAGGTAGCTGGCGTTGGAAGTGTCTGACAACGCAAGGACTTCAACCTCGGTTGAGGGGTCGAGGAAGCGCCGGATTGGAGTGAATTGTGTCTGAGCGGAAGCGGCTGCGGCAATGCTCAGAGCGAAGTTGCGGCGGGTCACGCTCATCTACAGGATACGATGCACGCAAGCGGGGTCTGGATACACGTGTTAGGATCATGAATCTTATGATGGCTGGCGTTTATCCGATCCTCGTTACGACTTTTCATGAAGATGGCTCCCTTGATTTGGTGAGCCAATTGAAGCTGGTGGACTACCTGCTGGAGCAGGGGGCCCATGGACTTGGGCTGTTTGGGAACGCAAGTGAAGGCTATGCGCTTGAGTCCAATGAGCGCGTCGAATTGATGACGGCGATCACCAAGCATGTGAATGGCAGGGTGCCGCTGATTGCGTCGAGCGGCGCGACCGGGACGCGGAGTGCTGTCGAGCTGTCGAAGCAATTGGCCGGGCTGGGCGCGGACGCTTTGATGGTGTTGCCGCCGTACTTTTTGAAAACCGATGGAGAAGGGCTGGTGCATTACTTTGGCGAAATCAGCCGCGGGGCGGGGACGCCGATCATGATTCAAGATGCGCCGCTGCTGACGCAGGTGGCGATGCCGCCGGCACTGCTGGCGCGGATGGCGCGCGAGATTGAACAGGTGAAGCTGGCGAAGGTAGAAGCGCCGCCGACGGCTCCGAAAGTAACGCAGACTGTCGCTGTGGCTGGCGACTCGCTGGTGGTGTTTGGCGGGTTGAACGCACAGTTTTTCATTGAGGAGTATCAGCGGGGGGCACGAGGCATGATGCCGGGGAGCGATTGCATCCGGCAACTTGTGGCGATCTGGGATGCGCTCGAAAGCGGAGATCTGGATACGGCATGGCGCGTGTTCGGGTGCATTCTGCCGTTGTTGCGGTTTGAATTGCAACCAGGAATGGGCGTGAGCGCGATGAAGCATAACCTGGTTGCGGCGGGTGTGATTGCTTCGGCGACTGTGCGGCATCCGACTTCGTCGCTCGATGCGGTGAGCCTGGCGGAGCTTAAGAACCTTCGAGAGAGGTTGTAAATGGGAAGGCGGAGTTGGATCGCCGGGCTGCTGTTTTTGTCGGTGATCATCAACTACATCGACCGGCAGTGTTTGAGTGTGCTGGCCCCAGTGATCACGAAAGAACTGGGGCTGACGCCGACGGGTTACGCGAATATTCTGAATGTGTTTCAGGCGGCCTACACGCTGATGTATATCGGAAGTGGGCTGCTGGTGGACCGGTGGGGGGCGCGTTTTAGTCTGGCCGTATTCATGGGGTGGTGGAGCGTAGCCAATGCGCTGCACGGGCTTGCGACGAATGCGTTCGGGCTGGGTGTGTTTCGATTCTTGCTCGGGCTAGGAGAGCCGGGGAACTTCATGGCGGGGTTCCGTACGATCAGCGAGTGCTTCAAGAAGGAAGAACGGGCGCTGGTGAATGGATTATTGAATGCGGGGTCGAGCGTAGGGGCGATGATCGCACCGTTCCTTGTGACTTGGCTGTACGGGCAATTGAGCTGGCGCGGGGCGTTTGTGATTTGCGGACTGCTCGGGTTGGTTTGGATTGGGCCGTGGTTGTATTTTTACAAGCCGCTTGAGGGCGTTGTGATCGAGAAGAAGCCCGCGGGGGCGTGGAAGGCATATCTGAAGCTGCCGCAGAGCTGGGGATTGTTTGGGTCGCGGTTCTTAAGTGATCCGGTGTGGTGGTTCTACCTGTTCTGGCTGCCGAAGTATCTGGTGGAGGCGCGTGGGTTTACGTTGCAGGAAATGGCGCTGGTGGCGTGGATGCCGTATTTGTCGGCGGACCTTGGCGCGATGTTCGGCGGGTGGATGAGTGGACGTTTGATCTCGCGCGGTTGGGATGTGCTGAAGGCGCGGCGCGTGGTGATGTTGCCGGCGGCGATGGTGATGCCTGTAAGTCTTTTGGTGGGCACGACGCCGTCGAGCACGGTCGCGATCGCCGGGATTTGCCTGGTGACGTTTGCGCATATGGTTTGGAAGACCAATCTGGCAACGGTAACGAACGATCTCTATCCGACTTCAGTGGTGGGGAGTGTGAGCGGCGTGTTTGCGTTTGGCAACGGACTGGGTGGGTTGTTGTTTACGGCGTTGACGGGATGGCTGGTGCAATATTCCGGTTACTTCTGGGTGTTTGCCTTTATGGGCGTGTTGCACCCGCTGGCGTATCTGGTGTTTGGCGGGCTGGTGCGCGAAAAGCTGCCGCAGCCCTCCAGTGCTTAGTCGATCAGGTTTGCGGCGCGGATGGCCAGAGTTTTGTCTGCCGCGCTGATGGAGTAGAGGCGGTCTGCGGTGTGGAAGAGGATCGTGAAGCGTTCGGGCTTGCCTTGATCGTTGCGTTCTTCTACTAACATTGCCGGACCGTGGCGGAGGGTGATCTCAGTGAGCTGCGCATCTTCTTCTGGGGGGATTTGAAGAAGTAGAGCGGGTTGAGACTTGAAGTTGCGAGCGAGGCGAGATGCCTCCGCCGCGGGTACCCCGATGGAGCGGAATGTCTTCTCAATCAATTGCTCGATGTCGAGATCGGGAGGGAAGAAGAGCTGCGGAGTTTGGGATTGTGCCACCTGGAGCTCCTCTGGATAGTTCGCCAATACCGAAGGGCCGAACTCGGTGCGGACCGCAAATGGCGTTGCGGTGCGGAAGGTTTGAGTGAGCGAAATGGGGCCGTTGACGAGGATCTCAGGAATGGAGCCGAGCTTCGGCAAATGGGGCGTGTAGCCGGCCGCGGTGGTGGCCTCTTCAATGCTCGCCACTTTGCGGGCGAGGCCGTTGGTCTTGATGCTCGAATCGACTGGGAGTGCGCTGAGGTCGACCCGAAGGGCCTCAATGCGGTTGAGCGTGAGACGTTGCCAGAGGCTTTGAGCCAGGGCGCGTGTTTGCGGCAAAGCAACCAGGAGGAGCGAAGCGGCGGTGGCGGCGAGAATCCAGGAGCTGAATTGCTTGCGCGGTTGCGCGAGAGTTCGGGCGCGGGCGAGATTCGGTTGCCAGGTGGGCTCGAGTGCGGCGAGCTTGGCTTCGACCCAATGGGATTCAGGATTGTGTTCCATATCGTTTGAGATACTCCTTGCGAAATGATTCTTTGGAACGGCTGAGCAGGCTGCCAATGTAGTTTGGGGCAATCTCGAGTGCAGATGCCAATTCGTTGTAGGAAAGGCCTTCGCTCCAGAGCACCAGCAGCGCGGATTGACGACGGTCGAGTGAGGCGAGGACTTTGCGGACCTGGTTTTGCTCGACTGTCGATTCATGCAACTGTGCCGGGGTGGGAGGACTGGGGCGGAAGGCGGCGAAGAGTGGTTCAAAGCGCTGACGCCGCTGAATGCGACGGAGTTCATCGAATGCTTCGCGTACGGCGACCCGGTAAAGCCAGCCGGGTGGGAGTTGTTGATTCCGCTGCCATTTCAGGAAAACTCCGACTGCGAGTTCCTCCGCGCGGGCCTGGTTGTGGATGACGCGGCCAATGACGCGGGTAATGCGCCCAAAGTGGGCTTCAAAGAGATCCTCGAGATCCTGAGTCGGGCTAGTGGCGGTGCTCACTGCGTTCACAATTCTAGGACGATTGGTATGGAAGATTTGTGGCAGGTCATTTGGGGGCGATTGCCGCGGCGAAGCCCCGGTCGCCTCCGGCGCGGGCTTCCCTGAAGGTGAATGGGGCGGAAATTATTGCTGTGCATGACGACGCCGGCATTGCTTATGCTGCCCTCACTGATGTTGTTTAGCGAAAACTACCGGGCCGTGTATAGCTGGTGGGAAGCATGGCGCGGTGTCCAGGGTCGATTGATGTCGGCGCTTTTGTTCAGTTTCGGAGCCGTGACGATGGTGTTTGCCTCCGTCGAGCAGCTTGGCATGGCATGGCGGATGCTTGCGAATTGGAATCCGCTTTCGAGGTCGCGGGCATTACGTCCAGCGACGGCTGGCCGGTGCCGGATCTCAATGGCTGGCTCGAAGGGTTGCTGCCATCTGAAGTGTTGGTGGGGAAGATCGGGTTGGGCGTGAATGCGCAGCAGATCTGGAAGTCGCGCGGGGAATTATGAAAGGGGCGTCAGGCCGATTCCACGGATGACTTTCTGGAAGTGCGGGTTGGAGCGCAGGGGGATGAATGCTGGTTCCGCCGCAGTCCAAATCATCTGATAGGGCCGGGATTGGAGGCCAGCTTCGAGTTCGGCTAGCCCGGATTTCTCACAAAAAACTAGCAAAAGGCCTCCATCCGTGCCATAACTGATTTGTCTACAAGCAGTTAACGCACAAAGAAGAGAGGCCTTCGCTATGACAGAGTGTATCCAAGAACGCTTCGAGTTTGAAGGGCATTTTTCAAAG
>VFZU01000056.1 GCA_016870995.1 Acidobacteriota bacterium | reverse complement strand
CATCCTCGCCGCCACCTGTGGGTTCCTCGCCGCCACGTTATATTGCTCGGCCGGGTCCAGATCGAGGTGATACAACTCCCCCTTCCGGTACTTCCAGGGCCCCTCTCTCAATCCCTCAAGCTCCGGCCCCAAAAAGTAGTGATAACTCTCGCGCGGAGAGATCGCCGTTCGCCCACGCAGTAGAGGCATCAGGTCATGGCTGTCATAGATCCGATCCCCCGGCATCGGTGCTCCAGCCGCCGCAGAGAACGTCGCAAAAAAGTCCAGAGTGGACACCATTTCGCTCGATGTTCGCCCTCCGGGGATCGCGCCCGGCCAACGCGTCAGAAACGGCACCCGGTGCCCACCTTCCCACGTTGTCCCCTTCGCTCCTCGAAACAGACTCTTCGATCCCGTATGCCATGGCTCCACCCCCGCCGCCAACATCCGCGGCGGCAACTCATGCCAAGGCCCGTTATCGCTCGCAAACACCACCATCGTGTTCCGATCCAGATTCCGTGCCTTCAACTCGGACATAATCTGTCCCACAGACCAATCAAGCGTCTCAATCGTGTCCCCATACAACCCCGCCCGCGACCGGCCCCTCCGCGACTTCGGCGCGCTCACCGGCAAGTGCGGCATCGCATAGGGCAGGTACAAAAAGAATGGGTTCTCTCCCGCCTTCCGTATAAACTCCGTCGCCTCGTTCGTATAACGCTCGGTCAGATTCGATTGATCCGTCACATTCTCAATCGCATCCTGATTCCGCCACAGCCGCAGCGGCACATCCGTCTTCACCCACGGCGGAATCATATCGTTGCTGTACAACAACCCCAGATACTGATCAAACCCACGCGAGGTCGGCAGATACGTCGCCGGGTTATGCCCGATATGCCACTTCCCGATCGCCGCCGTCTTGTAGCCATGCCCCTTCAAGTGCTGGGCAATCGTGATCTCGGATAGCGGTAACCCACCCACCGATTCCGGCCCCAGATTCCTTGGCAGCCCAGCCCGCTTCGCATAACGCCCCGTCAACAATCCCACCCTCGAAGGCGTGCAGACACTCGCCGCCGCATAGCCGGAAGTAAATCGCACACCTTCCGCGGCCAGCTTGTCGAGATTGGGAGTCTGTATATTGGGATGCCCGTAGCAGGAGAGGTCGCCGTAACCCATGTCATCGGCGAAAAGAACAATGAAGTTCGGTTTGCGGGATTGGGCAGCGGCAATCGCCCCGCTGCCCACTTGAAGAAATTGCCGTCTACTCGTCATCTGTTAGATGAGTATAGTTCGCGGCCGCGATGATCTTCTCCGCCTGCAGTTGAGGCACAAAATCGTAATGGTCAAATTCCATCGCGAAAGTCGCCCTGCCCTGCGTCATCGCTGTCAGATCATTTTGATAAGACAGCATCTCCGCCATCGGCACCATCGCCCGCAGCGTCTGGCTACCAGCATTTACCTCCATGCCTGCTACACGGCCCCGCCGGCTGTTCAGGTCTCCGAGCAGGTCGCCTGCATACTCGACAGGCGTCTGCACCTCCACCTTCATAATCGGTTCGAGTAAAGCCGGTTTAGCCACCGCCATTGCCGCCTTGAACGCCTTGCGCCCCGCCATCTTGAAGCTCATTTCGTTCGAGTCAACATCATGGTAGCTGCCGTCGTAAAGCGTCACCTTGAAGTCCACCATCGGGTATCCCGCCAGCCAGCCCATCGAGGCTGCTTCTTGAATCCCCTTTTCCACTGCCGACACATACTGCTTCGGCACCGATCCGCCAAACGTTGCATTTACAAACTCAAACTGCTCGCCACGTCCCAACGGTTCGAGCTTCACCTTGCAATCGCCAAATTGTCCATGCCCGCCAGACTGCTTCTTATGGCGGCCCTGCACATCCGCGAATCCCCGAATCGTCTCCCGATAGGCAATCTTCGGCGCTCGCAACTCCACATCCACGTGGTACCGCTTGCGCAGCCGCGCCACGATCACCTCGACATGCTGCTGCCCATTACCCGCCAGCAGAAACTCCTTCGTCTGTGGGTCCCGGTAAAAGCGCAGGCTCGGGTCTTCTTCGAGCACCTTATGCATGCCGTTTGCCAGCCGGTCTTCGTCATTGCGGCTCTTGGTCACAATCGCGTAGGCGATCGCCGGCTCTGGCACCTGCACCGCTGGCCAAACCTGCTGCTTCGATTTGTCTGACAGTGAATCGCCCGTGTGCGTCTCTTTCAGCTTCATCACCACACCAATGTCACCCGTCGCCAGTTCCGCGACTTCATGGGTCTGCTTCCCAAACGGAGTGCTCAAATGGGCGAACCGCTCATCATGCCCAGTGCGACTGTTGATCAAATGCCCATCGTTACGCAACGTCCCAGCCATCACTTTAAAGTACGTCACTCGACCGGAAAACGCATCGGCAAGCGTCTTGAATGCAAAGATGCTCGCGGGTGCCTTTGTCTCCAGTGCCGCCCTTTCCAGCGGGGACGGCAATGCTTCACAGATGAAATTCAAAAGTTCTCGGATCCCCTGATCGGCCAGCGCACTCACCCCGAGGATCGGAAACAGCTTCCGCTCGATAATCTCGTGCTTCAATCCCGCGTTCAGATGCTCCGGCGACAACGACCCCTGGTCAAAGAACTCCTGCATCAACTCATCGTTGTCTTCCGCAATCATCTCAACGAGTTCTTCCTGCGATTCCACAGAACAACAACGGCGTCCGAATCGTTCGCGAATCGAACTCACAATATTGGTAAAGCTGGCCCGTTCATGATCCAGCTTGGTCACGACAAACACTACCGGCAAGTGAAACTCGGCGGCAAAATTCCAGGCCTTCTCGGTCTGCACCTGCACGCCGACAGATCCATCGACAACCAGAAGCATCGCGTCTGCCGCTGGCAGGCAAAGGCGTGCGTCATGAATAAACGTGTTGAGTCCAGGCGTATCGAGAAGGTTGATTTTCTTTTTCGAATACTCAAGGGCAGCGATTCCCGTCGAAATGCTATGTCGACGGGCGACTTCTTCTTCGTCGAAGTCAGTGACGGTTGAGCCTTCTTCCGTTCGAAGAAGGCGGCTAGTTGCGCCGCCGGCGTAGAGCATGGCACTTACGAGCATGGTTTTGCCCGCATGCGCATGCCCCGCCAGCGCTACGTTCCGGATTTCGGAGCTGTTGTAGAAACGCATGGTCAGGTCCCCTCCTGAGGGACTGACAGTCAAATATCACAACGCGATTGCAGTGTGAAGGGGCCTTGGTGGCTAGGAAGGTAGCTTTTCAATTGCTACGTCCCGGCTGGCATCCGGGGCGATATGGTCATACAGCCGGGCAATTTTCAAAATGCTCACCACGCGTTCTGTCGGGCTTGCCAGTCGCTATTCTCCCCCAGCCGCAGCAACCTTGGTCCGCGCCTGAATGATGATCCCCAGCGCCGCGCTATCCATGTACGCCACATCGGCAAAATCAAGTGCAATGCGCTTCTTGTCTTGCTTCAACAAGGCATCGATGGCCCACACCAGGTCTATCGGCTGGCTCCCCATCGTCAACTTCCCAGACAAGGCAATGATGGAGACTCTGCTTTCATGGTCAATCTGTGTCAATTCAAATGGCATAACTGGATCAGAACCCACCTAGGGTAACAGCTTGCAAGCGATATCATGATGCGCAATCCACACCATGAGCAAGATCAATCCCTTCCTGTGGTTCAACGTCAATGCGGAACAGGCCGCTGAATTCTATCTCTCGCTCTTTCCCGATAGGAGAAAAGTGCACGAACTCCGCTCCAGTGGCGTCGGCCCATGGCCTGCAGGCGAAATCGCCACGATCACCATCGAACTGATGGGCCTCGAAATGACTTTCCTCAACGGTGGCCCTGCTCATTCGCTCACCCCGGCCTTCTCATACTCCGTCGCCTGTCAGGACCAGGCTGAGATCGACCTCTATGGGAACCGCCTTCTCGACGGCGGCACTCCCATGGCCTGCGGCTGGATCACCGACAAGTTCGGCCTCTGCTGGCAGATCGTCCCCCACAACATCGGCGACCTCCTCAAGAATCCCAATGCCATGGCTGCCATGATGCAAATGGTCAAATTCGACATTGCGACTCTCGAGGCCGCCGCGAAAGGCGAGTAGAGACCCATGCAAACAACCACCGTGGTTTTCGTCCACGGCTTCATCAGTTCACCCGAATGTTGGCATTACTTCCTCAAACGTCTACGGAAGGATCCTGATTTCTCCCCTGCGCGATTTCAGTTTCTTGCCTTTGAATACTCGACAGCTTTACTCCAATTGGATCCACGAAAGCGAATCCCCACAGTTGCTGATTGCGCTAGCGAACTTGGAAAGTTCCTCAAGCTCCGATGTCCCGACGGCCAACTCATCCTTGTAAGTCACAGCATGGGAGGTTTAGTAATTCAAAACTACATCGCGGAAAGGCTAGGCGGTCAGGGCAGGTCACTCGAACGCATCCGCTCGGTGATTCTCTTCGCCACACCCAACCGCGGCTCCAACATGATTGCCTCCTTGCGCGGCATCCTCGGAAAGTTCATCGACAATCCACAGGATCAGCGGCTGACAACACTGGATGAGGAAACTGCGGCAACCTCCGAAATCATCGTCCGCCACGTTCTTGCCGCCAAAAAGGCGGATGCCAACAACTGTCCGATTCCGTTTCGCGTCTTCTGGGGCAGCGAGGATAAAATTGTGCCTAAGGCTTCGGCCCGCGGACCGTTTGTTGAAGCCTCGAGTCTGCCCGGAGGACACAGCGAGATCCTTCAACCGGACGATTACGATCCCGATGACCTCCGCTACCTGGCCCTGAAGGATTCACTCCTCAATCCCGTTGGCCACCCCTCGCGCTACGAGATCGATTTGTCTGAAGTGCGGCTATCAGTCTCGCCCGAGTCGCTCGAAAACGAGTTCAGTCTTCCCGATCTTGACCGACCCTTGAGTATTCGTACAGACAACACCGCAGTGCGTACTCTCACCGCAATCTTTTCCGCACAGAATCGATGTCACATCCCCTACGAGCAGACCTACCGCAGTATCGATGGGCATGTCGAACTACTCTATGTGTCATCCCCGAACGAGGCCTCGCCTTCCGCTCGCAGCCGCTATCGTCGAGAAGGTAAGGACTTGCAGTGTTTTGTTACTCCTCCGGCTGACAATTACGATGCGCCCTTCACTTACGTCAACGAAGTGAAGGTCTACGGCGGCTTCGGAGCAGGCCAGCGATCCTGGCACAACCACATGAATCCAGCCGCGAACTACAGGTTGGTGCGGTTCATTCTCGACCTGAGAAAGTATCGGGACCGCGGCTATCAGCTAGCAGCCGAACCCGCCTTCTATTACTACGAAGAAGATTCCGAAGATCACCGGCTCTGCAAGAATCGTTCACGTTCTCAACCATTAACTCCGCTCCCCGGCCCTGATCCCTGCTTCCGCACCTAGGAACTCAAGAACCTGCGTTGCGGCGTAATCGACATGATTTGGGACTTCAAATAACAACTCTCTTCAGACCAAAATCTCGCGGATCACTCGCCCGCCAATATCGGTGAGCTTCTTGTATCGGCCGGCATGCAGATAGGACAGTCGGTTCTGATCGAGACCCATCAGGTGCAGCAACGTGGCGTGCACGTCGCGCAAGGGGATTTCCTCTCCCTCGGCTCGCACGCTGAAATCATCTGTTGCCCCAAACGTCGCTCCAGCCTTCACGCCGCCACCAGCCATCCACATGGCAAGCCCATACTGATTATGGTCCCGCCCCGGCTTGTCGGTGGTCAGGTTGTTGTCAAACGGCGTACGCCCCATCTCTGAAGCCCACACGACCAGCGTGTCGTCCAACATGCCGCGCGACTTGAGATCCTTCAACAGGCCCGCAACAGGCTTGTCCACTTCTTTGCAGTGGATCGGGATTCGCTCCCCAATGTTCCCGTGATCGTCCCATCGGTCGCCTCCTGCCCCGTGGAGCACTTTGACAAATCGCACCCCGCGTTCCACCATCCGTCTCGCGAGCAGGCACTGTCGTCCGAAGGGCTCGGTGATCTCCTCATCCAGGCCATAAAGTTTCTTGGTAGCCTCGCTTTCGCCACTAAGATCTACCAGTTCCGGCGCGCGCGATTGCATGCGAAACGCCAGTTCAAAAGACGCGATCCGGGCGTCAAGTTCGCCTGTATGAGAGCGTTCAGCGCTATGTTTCTCGTTCAGCCACTTCAGCAAATCAAGTTCCTGTCGCTGTCCGGCAACACTCTCCGGTCGCGGATGCAGATCGACAATTGGCGTGGAGCCATTACGAAACAACGTCCCCTGATAGGCTGCCGGCAGAAAGCCATTACCCCAAACGCCTGCTCCGCCGATCGTCGCCCCGCGGCGATCGCCCATCACGATGAATCCAGGCAAGTCGCGATTCTCACTGCCGAGTCCGTACGTAACCCACGCCCCGATCGACGCGCTGCCTGGAAATTGATTACCGGTCAGCGAATGATAAACAGCGGGGCCATGGTTGTTGTTGTCGACTTTGATGCCGTGTACAAAAGCCAGATCATCGACTGTGGATGAAAGTTCAGGCATCAACCCGGAGATCCATCGCCCCGTCTGCCCGTGTTGGCGAAACGGCGAGACCGGAGGAATGATTCGATTAGGCGCTGCCGAGAAGGTTGCAATCTCTCCGCTGGTTCGTTCCGCCCTCGGCATTTGCTTTCCTGCGTACTTCGTTAGCGCCGGCTTGTGCTCAAAGGTGTCCATTTGCGAAACGCCACCTTCCATGAACAGAAAGATGCACCTCTTGGCCCGGCTCAAGTGATGCTTTGGCTTCGGGGCCATGGGGTCTTCCGTCATGTCCGCAAGGGCGATGCCGCCCAATCCCAGGTAAGAACTTAGCAGCAACTCGCGTCTGGTTTTCATTGGCAGCTACTCCACATAAACAAACTCATTGGAACTGAACAAAATTCTGCAAATGCTCTCGAGGCTTGCCTCAGCCCTTTGGAACTTCTCCGATTCTTCCCTCGCCGCCGACCGATTTAGAACCACGGCAAATGCTCGCTCGATTTGAGCCTTACGGTTGGGGCCCACTTGCTCGACAATCCGGTTGGCCAGCTGCGCCGCCTCTCGCTGTACCAACGTTCCATTCATTAACGACAAAGCCTGCAAGGGTGTCGTCGTTGAACTGCGGCGATCACACGATTCGCTGAAGGGAATCGCATCAAACGCAGCCATCATCGGCAACGGCAGCGAGCGCCGCTGGAAGATGTAGATCGATCGCCGACGCGCATCGTCCTCGCTTTCGTTCGATTCCCACATCAGCTCGCCAGTCCTTCCATATCTGGCAAAGTCAGCCAGATCCTCCGGCAATGGAGGAAACACGCTCGGTCCGTGCATCTTCGGATTGAGCCTGCCACTTGTATAAAGTATGCTGTCGCGAATTGCCTCAGCCTCAAGCCGTCGGCGTTGGTATCGCGAGAACAACCGGTCCTCCGGTTTTGCAGTTGGATTTTCGGCAGCCTGTTGAAACGTACTCGATAGCAGCATCAGCTTGTGCATGTGGCGCAGGTCCCAGCCGGAATCCATAAACTCTGTTGCCAGCCAATCCAGCAGTTCGGGATGGGACGGGCGATCCCCGTTCTTGCCGAAGTCGCTAGTGGTCCGAATAATGCCTTCGCCAAAATGCTGTTGCCAGATTCGGTTCACCATGACGCGAGCCGTCAGCGGGTTCTCCTTGCTCACAATCCATCGCGCCAGTGTGATGCGCTGCCCGCGGGTTGGAAATTGCCGGTAACGATCGGTCTCGAAACTGGCGTTTTGGAAGCCCCTGCTAATGGCACTCGGAAAGCCAGCCTCAACCACCTCGCCCGGCTGCCGGTAATCTCCACGAGTGAGGACCCGCGTCGGTGCAATATCCGGGCCGCTCGGCGGGCCAGGCACGTTGGTCACAGCAAGAACATTCGCCTTCCATCGCTCCAGCCGCCTGCGCAGGATGTCGAGCGTACTGGAAAGTGTCGCAAACCGATTCTTCTCTTCTTCGCTAAAGATCGACTTCGCAGAGTACTTGCGGCGCGCCTCATCTCTGGCATCTTGAACCGTCAACGCCTCATAGCGTTTCCCTGCGTCAATCCCACCTACGCTGTAGGCGTGTTTCAACTGCGCCATCAGCGGCTCCTCGTAGGCGTCAAGTGCAGTCTGCTCTGCTGGGTCTCCAGTACGCTCGGCATTCCTGCGCAAGCGCGCCAACTCTCGAACCTGCTGCAGGCTGAAGATGCGCTGTGGCTTCAGCGCTGCTTCGAGATAAAGATCCTGCTTTGTGAGTGCCTTGCCTTCCGACCGGCTGATGCGGCCCGCGATCAACTTCTTCCGGAGTTCGATTTCAAATGCATCCAGCTCTTTCTTTTCCGGCCCTGTCTTTAAGAGTGCTTCGTATTTTTGGATCTGCGCTTCGGCATGCTGGGCCATCTCTTCGTCTTCATAGGGAACTGGTACGGCACCTGCTGCCTGCGTTGCATTAAAGAATGCTTGCAGCCGATAGAAGTCCTTCTGCGGTATCGGATCGTATTTGTGGTCGTGGCACCTTGCGCATCCGATGGAGAGGCCCAAAAAAATACTGCTGGTGGCTGTTGTCACTTCGGCAAGATAGTTCGCCCGAACTTCGGCCGCAACCAGATTGGAGCGATCCCAGGGAGCAACCCGCAGAAATGCCGTCGGGATGTAGCCTTGCGGATCCGGCTGATAATTATTTCGGCTTTGGCTATGTTCATCACCTCCGGCCAGTTGCAGCAGCACAAAGCGGTCATACGGCATGTTGTTGTTGAAGGCGTCGATCACCCAGTCGCGATATCGCCATACGTTTCCAATCGCGCCGTCCCCTTCGAGACCCGAGGTTTCCCCATAGCGAGCCAGATCCAGCCAATGGCGGCCCCATCTCTCCCCGTAGCGCGGATCCGCCAACAATTTGTCAATCAACTTTTCATAGGCTTTGGGATCGTTGTTCCCGAGAAATGCATCCATCTCAGCGCTTGTCGGCGGCAATCCGATCAGATCAAAATAGAGCCGCCGCACCAGGGTTCGCCTCTCTGCGGCCGGAGCCGGCTTACTTCCAGCACCCTCAATCTTGCTCAATACGAATTGGTCGATTGGGTTTCTCACCCAATGAGCGTTCTTCACCTGCGGCAACTCTGGCTTGACAGGCCGCTCGAATGGCTTCCAGTTACGAATCGCCGCTTCACTGCTCGGGGCCGGCATCGAGCGGATCCACGCTTCGATGCGTTGTAGATCACTCGAGGCGATGCTTTTGCCCAATGGCATCTGCGGGGCCAGTTGGCCTCGAAGTATCCGCATCAGCGGGCTCTTGTCAGGGCTTCCGCCTACCACCGCTCTCCCGTGCTTGCTACCTCCCGCAACAACGGATTCGAACGTGTCAATCGAGAACCCGCTCAATTGCTGCTTGCCGGAATGACAACCCGCGCAGTTCGATTTCAAGATCGGCGCAACGTCTTCAAAGCCCGATCCATTCAATAAGGCTGCAGACAGAAGCAGGCATAAGAGTCCCAGGTGCTGCATGTCACTTATCTTATAAGACCTTTCTCTGCCAACTACAATTGCATTTATGCAGAACACAGCTCAGGCTGCTCCCACCTCCGAGTCAAGCCGGCTTGGCTTGATTGACGCTTTGCGGGGAGTCGCGCTGTTAGGGATTCTCGCCATGAACATCACCGGTTTCGCGATGCCGAATTACTACTCCGAAGCCTTCTCAAACGATCCATCCAAGTTCAACTTTTGGCTCGATGCGTTCATCTCGGTCTTCATGGAAGGCAAGATGCGCGCCATGTTTGGCATGATCTTCGGCGCTGGCATTCTGCTGTTCGTCTCCGGCAAGGAATCTTCAGGCCGCTCGGCGACTGGCCTCTTTTACCGCCGCATGCTCTGGCTCATGCTCTTCGGCCTCATCCACGCCCACCTGATTCTTTGGATTGGCGAAATCCTCTATCTTCACAGCGTTTGCGGAATGTTGGTCTACCTTTTCCGCAACGTCAATCCCTGGTACCTCGCCATGGCTCTACCCTTGGTCGCCATCATCGATTTTGGCGCTGGCACGCTCTTCTACCAGAACATCCGTGAGAAGCGCCTATGTAGAGGCCGTTAAGACGAAAGCTGACCCTCAAAGCAAAGCCTTCACGGAATGGCGCGAGATCGAAAAGACGATGATCCCCAACCGCGAGGACGCCAAAGAAAATAACCAAAAGATGAAGGGCGACTACTCAACCGTCGCCGGCTACCTCCGCCCTCTCGCCTTCAAAGGCCAAACGATCTACCTACCTCTCGAGATTTGGGATTCTGTAGCGCTCATGTTCCTCGGCCTGGCCCTCTATCGTTGGGGCTTTTTCACCGGCAGTTGGTCGAACAGCACCTACTGGAAAATCCTCATGATCGGTTACGGCCTCGGTCTGCCTCTGGTCAGTTACTCCCATTACTACGGCTTCAAGAACTATTCAACCCTTGAGGCGAACCTCCTGGTCATGGAGCGCGTAGCCATCAACTGGGTCAGCCTCATCTACCCCTTCCAGCGCATCCTGCTCGTGATGGCTCAAGCTTCCGCCTTGATCCTGCTCTATCAGGCGGGCATCGCAAAGGGCTTATTCTCAAGCCTCGAAGCCGTGGGCCGCATGGCCTTCACCAACTACATCATGCATTCGTTGATTTGCACGCTGTTGTTCTTCGGCTATGGCCTGAACTACTTTGCCGTGCTCGACTTTTACCAGCTCTACTATCTCGTGCTCGCCATCTGGGTGCTGCAGCTCATCACCAGTCCAATTTGGCTGCGCCACTTCTACTTTGGTCCGCTCGAATGGCTTTGGCGCAGATTCACCTACTGGAAGCTCCAGCCATTCCGGCGACAGTGACAAAACACTCGTTAGACCTATTCGATGTTCAGCATGACGACAGACTTTGGTGGCAGCATTGCCTTCACAACGCCATTCAAAATCTGTGCGCCGTCGAATGTGGTTGGAATCAGCGCATTGGGTTGCTCAAATGTATTGCGCGCATCCATGGTCCCAGCCGTCAGGATTCTTCCCGAAACCTTGGCCGGAACTGCACCCTCCAGTCGAATCTCGATCGCGATAGAACGATTCGGGTCCGCGTTGGCCAACCCGGCGTACATCTTGCCAGCTCCATCTCGCACTGCGGATGCACTAATCGCCGGGATCGTGTGTTGGTCTTTGTTGTACCAGGGGGTTGTCAATTGGATCCCGAGGCTCGTTGAATCCATGTAGGGTTGAAACATCTCGAACACATGGTAGGTCGGCGTTAAGACTATCTTTTCCTCTTTGGTGAAGATCATGGCCTGCAGCACGTTCACCATCTGGGCGATGTTCGCCATCTTCACTCGGGTCGCATGCTTCACAAACAGATTGATGTTCATCGCCGCAATCAAAGCGTCGCGCAGCGTATTTTGTTGCTGCAGGAAGCCGCGATTCGTACCTGGTTCCGGGTCATACCAACTGCCCCATTCATCCACGCCAAGCCAGATGCGCTTGGCCGGGTCGTATTTGTCCATGATTGCCGCGTGACGGGTCAGATACTCGTCCAGCTTTAAGGTCTTGCTGAGCGTTCCGGCCCAGGCGTTTTCATCAAATCCATACGCCGGGCCTTTTTTAGCCCAATGGCCGGGCAGCGTATAGTAATGCAACCCGATCCCGTCAAAATGCTTTGAGGCATCCCGCATAAAAACTTCGGTCCAGTTGTAATCAGCATCAGACGGACCCGAAGCCATTTTCATCACCGTTACACCAGCTGGCGGCTTAATAAAGGTCGAGTAGCGACGGGTCACATCAGCGGCATATTCCGGCCTCATGTTGCCGCCACATCCCCATAGTTCGTTGCCCAGTCCGAAGTAAGGTAGCTTCCAAGGCGTTACCCGGCCATTCGCTTTACGCTCATCAGCCAGCGACCCGGCGGGAGAAGTAATGTATTCCACCCATTCGGCCATCTCTCGTGGGGCCCCATTGCCAACATTGCCGCTCACATAAGCTTCTGAGCCAAGCAACTCGGCAAACTCCATGAATTCATGAGTTCCAAAGCTATTCGGTTCCGTCACGCCTCCCCAGTGCGTGTTGATCTTCACCGGTCGTTTCGACCGCGGCCCTACGCCTTCGCGCCAGTTATATTCATCCGCAAAGCAACCCCCTGGCCAGCGAACCACTGGCACTTTGAGATTTCGCAGGGCATTCAGGACATCATTGCGATATCCGCGCGTGTTCGGGATCTTCGAATCCTCTCCGACCCAGATTCCTCCGTAGATCCCGAAGCCCAGATGCTCAGCAAATTGTCCAAAGATCTGACGGTGAACCTTCGGTCCCGGAGCCGAAGCCTTGATCGTGAGTGATGCCGACGGCGGCTGCGCGGACAGTATCGAGCAGAGCAAAACCAATGACAGAGCTCGCATAACCCAACATCATGTCATGTTTGAATTCATTGTTGTAGACTCCGCTTGCCGTCCTTCGAGAGCTCTCAGTGAGATTCGGCCAGGATGAAAACGCCAGCTAAGCTTTCAGCCCCTGGAGTGTTCCCGGACATACCGTCAAAGCCACCATGTAGGATAAAGATCCGTTCGCCGGCTGGAATTTTTCGTTGCTCGCGCAGTTGTTTTGCATCTGCCTGAGCATCATCCCAGTCCCTGTAGCCCCATCGATTCGTGATAAAGCTCCGTGACGCTATGATCGACTCGTGAAAGTCGGTAGCCCGTTGAGGTTGTGCCGGGCATGTCCGACCCGACAGGTAGTAGCTCAGCATCCAAACTGTTTCGTCGTCACTCAAGACCGTTGCCCCCGAGGGGATTTTCGTCTCGAGTAGCCGAATTGCTTCCTGCATGGAATTTAGTTGATGAACAGAACGAGCGATGTTCTGCGGATCTGGTTCATGCATCGCGGCGAAGAGAATGGGGAGAGATATCAACGCCCCCAGCGCAAAGCGAGGAATCCGTCCCACTATGGATTGAACGCCAATCGCGACAACCGGCGTTAAGAGTAGCCCGAGCAGGACTGAATGACGGGTCCGTCCAAACGGGAAGGCTCCAACTGCCGCCGCTAATGTGGCACAGCCGAATGCTGCAACCACCGCAAGGCTCCAGGCACGGCCACCATCAAAGCGCCGATCTGATTGTGGACGCCAAATTGCCACCAGCCCAATCAAGAAGAACAACAAGCAGAGGCCACCTCCAGGGATTGAGCCGGCCAGATAGGAGAATTGCTTTGCTGCCCCTTTCAAAGCGAAATAAGCTAAGCTCTCCCCCGGCATCGGGAAGCCTCTACGAAGGTACCCACCAATAGCTGAGGAGACTATGGATCTGCTGAGGAGATCACTCATCATGAACTGGTAGAGCAACAAGTAAACGCCCACAGCACCGATCTGCGTTCCGGCCCAGGCAAAAAGAAAGGGTTCCCTTACTTTGAAGTCAGCGAAATACATTCGAGCCAGTCCATAAATCGCGAGAGCAGCACACCCGAATGCGGATGAGAATTCGGTGAGGATTCCCAAATCAAGAAAAACACTGGATGCAATCAATCGCCCGAAGGATCGGAACTCAATTGCTTCTTCAAGAAAATACAGCGCCAGAGCCAAAAACAATAAAGCTATCGCGTAGCCGCGAACTTGGCTCGTGAGTGCAACGAGATTGGGCCCTAGCTCTAGAATCAGAAAGCTGCACAAAGCCGCAACGGGAAGCCCAAGACGCTGCAGCCACTTGTAAATCAGCCAGGGAAAGATGCAGCCGCTAAGCACAAAAGGCAGCCGGACGATCAACTCTGACTTGGACAATAGCTGTAAATAATGAACCAGGAAAAAGAAAAGCGGTGGCGCAGTGCCATTCGTTGCGACATTGGAAAGCCAATCCGAATGCTGGGATCGACAGACATGAATTCCCTCATCAGGATTCAAGTACAGCGTCGATGCGTCGAACAGTCTTTGGCCAAGCCAATCGCCAGGCCTGCGGCTACAATCAGCTTTTCAATCCTGGGCTCAAATTTGAACATCCTAATGGCGCCAGCTTGTCAGATCCGCCCCAGCCGGGTGGTTTGCCTCAATTCGTTTCAGGATCTTGTCGAGATACATCGTGTGATAGCGAAGCCTTGAGATGGCGTTCGGCTGGTTGGGATCGCCATTCCAACAGTGTTCGGCGCGGTCGCCATATTTCACTTCGCCACCGTAGTTTGTCGTTTTCAGGAAGTCTTCCATCAGATACACAGCGTTGTTCAGATAGAAGTTGTCCATATCGCCGCAATAAATGTGAAGCTTGCCTTTGAGACTGGGCTCGAGCTTGTTCCAGTCGCGCTGAAGAATGTGGCGCAGGTCGAAGTTGTCGCGCCAGTACTTGGCGACTTCAGGATCGATATCGCCGGTCACCTTATCCCAAAGCCGCTTGGGATAGCCGTCGGCTCCCACGGGCGAGTAGACCGCTTCCCAGATGTCAAACTGCTGTCCGGAGCGAGTCTTCGACCCAAGCGCGAGTTCCATTTGGTTCATCGTCTGGATGGTTGCCGAAACATGCCCAAGGTAGTCGCGCTTGCCGGGGCGCTCGACTTGCCGATGGGTGCCCTGTGTGAAGTAGGCGTTCTTGTCTTCGTAAATGTTGATCGTCGAATGGGCGCGGAAGTCGATCGGGTCCGGGCAGGCTCCGAAGGCTCCGTTGAATTCGGTGGGGTAGAAGATCTGGGCGGCGAGAGCCTCCCAACCGCCGGTGGAGCCGCCGTAGGTGAAGCGGGCCCAGCCTTGTCCGATGCCGCGGAACTTGGCCTCAATGGCGGGGAGCAACTCATACATGATGGCGTCGCCATAAGGGCCGAGGTTGGCGGAATTGACGGCGTAGGAGTCGTCGTAAAACTGATTGGCATGCTGGATCTCGACGGCGAGAAAACGAGGGAAGTTCGCCGAGGTCCACTTCTTGTAGAAGGCATGCGCTTCCTGCTGCACGATGCGGTTGTAGCCGGCGAGCTTGAAGCGATCGGAGTAATCGGGCTTGAGGTTGTCATCGGGCGGTTCGGGACGGAAGCCGGAAAAATCGGCGGGGAAGTGGCCGTGATAGAGCATCAGCGGATACCTGGCGTTGGGGTGTGAGTCGAAGCCGTGGGGAACGAGGATGTTGGCTCCGAGATAGACGGGCTTGCCCCAGAACTTGGTGAGGCGGTCACTCTGGATTCTCCAGTGCTTGATGTAGGTGGTGTCGGCGGGGGGCTGGATGGGTGCGATCCGCTCGGTGAGTTGCAGTTGGATGCTTTGGCCTGGTTTGACGGTTAGTTTGACGGGCTTCGAATAGAGGTTGCCGGGAGCGCGATTCCATTGCCGGCCTTCGCCGCGATCGGTTGGCAATTTGAGGACATGGCCGTCGGCGCGCTGGAAGGTCTCATAGATGTCGAGCAGCGCCTGGACATAGTATTCACCGGGCTTGATCGAGTCGAGGCGTTGGATGGGATAGCCGTAAGCTTCGGCCGAGACTGTGTGGGTTTGCCCAGGGCGGAGGCCATCGATGTCGCTGCCGAAGACAATTTGCGTTTTGGGCGAATCGTTGATTTGGAAGCGGGGCTCGGCCGCGGCGTCGGTGGAGAACAGAATCATGAGCCTGCCGTCGAGCGGTTGGGTGGCGCGATCTTTGGGGAGTTGCACTTGAACTTCGAGGGCTGTGAGCAGTAGCAGGGTCAGCGACGTCATTGAGTTAGTTTACTGGATGGCTTGATCTGTCGAGAGTTGGGCCCGCGGCCTGACGGGTGCTCTATCGATAGAGACACCCGGGGCGTTGGCTTGCGCGGGTCCTGCGAGTATTCAGTTGTCGGAGAGCTGTGAGGGTGCGGGTGGCCTCGGGTTTTGGGTTCGTTGTTACTTGTTTTCTGTTTCTGGCGGCTGCGGGGGCGTGCCGTGTTTTGCGTTCATCTTGTCGACGAAGTCCGCGATGATTTCCTTGGCGAGTTCGACCGCTGGGGATGGCTTCGTTTGGGCGGGTTGCGGTGGTTTGGGGAGTTTGTCGATGGCGATGTCGCCCTGTGCGGTAGGGACGACACGATAGCGCTGGCTCTCCGGACGGGGTGGCAGGGGCTCGGCGTCGGCGATGGGTTCGATTTCGACGTTTTCGCCGTTGCCGATGAAGGCTTCGCGTTGAGCGATCTCAGAGCGGAGGAGCTTGGGTGGTGACGCGGACGGAGGTGAGACCGGTCGAGATTGCGGCGCGAAGTGTGTTGGCTGCGGCCGTGAGAAAGCAGCGCCTTGCGTTGGCGGCCAAGGTGGCCAATACCGATGCGGATCGCGAGTTGATGCGGTTGTTGATCACGCCATTGCGATTGAGCGCCGGGATCACGAGGCTCGCGCTCGTGCTCGATGCGCCGCTGAATCAGGTGAGCTTCGCGGCGGTTGGTGGAGTGATTGATCGCTATGAAGTGATGGAGGTTCCTTCTGGCGCGGCGTTGATGGCTCTTCGGACGAGGGCCAAGCCAGCGCGGAAAGCCAGTGTGCGGATTGTTGCGGACCCAGTGTTTGATGCGATGGATTCGCGGGCCAAGAAGGATGAAACGATTGTGAGCGAGGAGGTTGGCGGGCCGGCCCGATTGCATTTCTCCCGCATCGAAGCACAAGAGATTTTGAAGATTGCGGGAGAGGGCAATGGTGTGCAGCACCTTGGGCTAGCGGCAGAGAAAGGACTGCTCGGGCAAAAGGCGTTTCGCGAGGCTACGATCGTGCATTTGGCGACGCATGCCCAAGTGGATGAAGAGCGCCCTGAGTTGTCGGCGGTTTTGTTTTCGGCCGTCGATGGCAGTGGCCGCAGCAGGAACGGACACTTGAGGTTGTATGAGATTTATCGCCTGAGGCTGGCGGCGGATCTAGTGGTGCTGAGTGGATGTACGACGGCGCTGGGAACGGAGTTGAGCGGGGAAGGAACGATGAGCCTGGCGCGCGGGTTTATGTATGCGGGCGCGGGGAAGGTATTGGCCAGCCAGTGGGAGGTGGAGGACCGGGCCACTTCAGAATTGATGACGCGGTTTTATGAGGGGTTACTGCGAAAGCGGTTGCCGGCGGCCGCGGCGTTGCGGCAGGCGCAATTGGGAATGCGGGCGGATGCGCGATGGAAGCATCCTTACTATTGGGCTGGCTTTCGATTGGCGGGTGATTGGCGCTGATGATCGAGAAGGCGCAGCTTGAGGCGTTGTTGGGGCGGCTGGACGCCGATGCGGAAACGGCGGCGTTGCGCTATGAGGAATTGCGTCAGCGGCTGATTCGCTACTTTCGCTGGGAACGCAGTGGGGAGGCAGAAGATCTCGCCGATGAGGTGTTGAACCGGGTGGCTCGAAAGCTGGCCGATGGTGAGGCTATCGAAGTGGTGGAGCGCTATGCGGCGGGTGTGGCGCGAATGTTGCTGCGCGAATCGCTGACGCGAATCCAGCGACGAGACGTGGCGCTGAAGAAAATGGTGGTGCCGGAGCCTGTGGACCGTGAAGCTTTGGCGGGCCTCGATGCTTGTCTGGCGGAATTGCAGCCGGAGCAGGCAAAATTAATCCTCCGATACTACGCAGGTCAAGGCAGTGCGCATATTGCGGTGAGAAATCAAATGGCAATGGAATTGGGCCTGGAGTTGAACGCGTTGCGCAATCGAGCCTTGCGAATTCGAGAGCGGCTTGAGGCTTGCGTGCAGCGGAGATTGGGGAAATTGCGTGATAAATCGATGAATCGGGACACATCAATTTGAAGCACCAATATTCAAGAGCGGAAATCGAAAACTACCTGCTGGGTCATGGCAGCGAGGAGGAACGCGCTCGATTTGCCGAGGAACTGATTGCGGACGCAGATTTTGATGCCCTGATTCGAGAAGTTGAGGCCGATAAGGTGGATGCCTTGGCGCGCGGCGAGCTGAAGGGGAATGATGCCGAGGCCTGGCGGGAGTTTCTTGCCAGCACTGGGCAATTGGATCGATTGCGCGTGGCACAAGCGCTGGCGGAGAGAGTTCGGCCGCGACGTCCATTCCGCGTTTGGTTGCAAGTGGCTGCGGCCTTCCTGATGATGGTCAGCGCGGCCTGGTGGTGGACGTGGCGGGAGAAACCTCCGGTGCCGCTGGTTGCGGCATTGCGGGTGAATCTGGATTTGCCAAGGGACGTGACCCGCAGTGCAGGAAAAGAGGGGCAATTGCAGATCGCTGGCAAGGTCGGCGAGGTGGAATTGCGCTTTGCCGTTGCTGAAGAGCCAGCTAGCGGATATCGATTGCGGATGCGGAACGCCGCGGGCAATCTTCTGCTCGAGCGGGAAGGGAAGGGTTGGCCGACTGGGACGCTGGCGATTGTCGTGCCCGCTGCGTCATTTCCGCAAGGGATGATCGAGCTGGAACTGCTTGCGTTGGGTGCGAATGGAAGCGAAAGCCCGGTGAGTTTTCATCGGGTCCGTGTGGTGCGTTGAGCTTAGCTGTTGTGATTTGCAGCGAGCCAGAGGATGAAGTCCTTGTCGCCGTCGAGGAAGTCGTAATCGGGGAGTCGTTGGGGCTCAGCCCAGAGGATCTGCTCGAATTCGTAGTTGACGGGGACGCCGGTGAATTGCGTGACGCTGTAAAAGAGGAGCTCCACCGGGGGGCGCTCGTTGTAGCTGAACTGATAGCGCTGGAGCATGTCGCCGATCGAGGCGTCGATGCCGACTTCTTCGCGGAGTTCGCGAGCGAGGGCGAGCTCCGGCGATTCACCCGGTTCAATCTTGCCACCGGGGAATTCCCACTTGAGCCCATGCCAATCGTTCCGCTTGCGCTGTCCGATCAGTATCTTGCCGCCGTGGGTGACTACGCCCGCTACTACCGCAACTACTTTCGACATCGATTGCCATATCGTATACCCTGTCGCGGTTTATCGGAGAAAATAGTAGGACTGTGTATAGCGCAAAACTGCTGGATCACTTTTCGAACCCAAGGAATGTTGGAGAGGTTACGGATGCTTCTCTGAAGATCGCGGTTGAGAACCCGGTCTGCGGGGATCAGTTGCGGGTCAGCGTCAGGATCGAAAATGGGCAGATCTCCGAGGCTCGCTTTCTCGCGCGAGGGTGTACCTCTGCGATTGCCTGTGGGAGTGCGCTGACAGGATGGCTGACAGGGAAAAATCTGAAGGCTTTGCATGGCTTGGTGGCTGCCGAGGTTGAAGCTGAGGTGGGCGGATTGAATCCAGAATCAAAGCATGCGGCAGTGCTGTGTGCGGATGTAGTGAAGCAACTGGAGGCGGCGTGGAAGAAGTCCTGAACGAGTTGCAGGAGTGGCTGCGTATCGCGAGCGTCAGTGCGGACCCGCGTGCGGTCGACGATGTGCGACGCGCAGCCGAGTTTACCGCCGGGATGTTCGAGAGAGCAGGGCTGGAAGGTGTGAGGTTGATCGAGGGGGATGGTCATCCGCTGGTTTATGGCGAGTGGATGCATGCGCCCGGCAAGCCAACGCTGCTTTGCTATGGCCATTATGATGTGCAGCCTGCCGAGCCTTTGGAGCTGTGGCGGACACCACCGTTTGAACCAACCGTCATTGGCGAAAACCTGTATGCGCGTGGGGCGGCAGATGACAAGGGGTTGGCGATCATTTTGATTTGGGCGGTGCGCCGCTACCTGGCCGAAGGACGGCCCTTGCCGGTGAATGTGCGGTTCCTGTTTGAGGGGGAGGAAGAGAGCGGGGGCGATCATGTGTCGCAGTTTCTGCGCGCCGCCGGTGGGGAGTTCGCTTGCGACGCTGCGTTGATCTGCGACACAGAGATGTTTGCCCCCGAGTTGCCGACGATCTGCGTCGGGCTGCGGGGGATTGTGTACGCCGAGTTGCATATCGAGACGGGGGAGACGGATCTGCATTCTGGCGTGTATGGCGGCGGGGTGCCGAATGCGCTTGAAGTGGCAGCACGAGTGGTAGCGAGTTTGAAGGGTGCGACGGGGAAGGTGTTGATTGCGGGGTTTGAAGATGGGTTGATCCCGCCGACTGAAGAAGAGCGAGAAAGTTGGGCGGCGCTGCCCTTTGACGAGCATGAATATCAACGGGGAGAGGCCAAGGTGTTCACCTTGCATGGCGAGCCTGAGTATTCGTTGTTTGAGCGTTTGTGGGCCCGGCCCACGATGGAGATCCATGGGATCGCGGGCGGATTTACCGGGGAAGGCGCGAAGACGGTAATCCCGTGCGAGGCTGTGGTGAAGATGAGCTGCCGACTGGGGCCGGGGATGGACCCGAATCGCGTTGGGTCGCTATTGAGCCAGGCGGTGGCGGAAGTGACGCCTGCTGGAGTGAAGAGTTCGTTGCGGATTCTGCATGGGGCACCGGCAAGTGTTGTCGACCCCAAGAACCCGTTTGTGCGAGAAGCGGCGTCGGCGATGACAGAGGTGTTTGGATCGAAGACGGTCTATACGCGTAGTGGCGGATCGATTCCGATTGTGGGGTTGATTGAAGAAGTGTTGCGGGTGCCGAGTGTGATGATGGGCTTTGGGTTGCCGGATGACAATCTACATGCCCCGAACGAGAAAGTGTATTTGCCGAATGTGTACCGGGGAATTGAGGCAGTGGCGCGGTACTTTGAGCGGTTGGGGGGATTGTGAGCAGTTTCGAGTTTAAGGACACGCTCAAGAACTCGGTGGATATTGTGCGGGTGATCGGGGAGTACATGCGGCTGCAGAAGCTGGGGGGCAGTGCGCGGTACCGGGGACTTTGCCCGTTTCATGGCGAAAAGACTCCGAGCTTCTATGTTCATGCGGACCGTCAGTTCTTCAAGTGTTTCGGGTGTTCGAAGGGCGGCGATGTTTTCACCTTTCTGATGGAGATCGAAGGGCTGGGATTTTATGAAGCGATGAAACTCCTGGCGGAGAAGGCTGGGATTCCGATGCCGGCGCCGAAGCCAGACTTTGATCCGGCGAGCCGCAAGAAGGCAAGCCTGCAGGATCTGCATGAGATTGCGGCAAAACATTTTCGGGAAGTTTTGTACACGGAGGCCGGGGAGGCGGCGCGCGCCTATTTGAAGAAGCGGGGGCTGGGCCAAAAGCTAGCCGAGGAATTTGGCTTGGGCTTTAGCGATCCGCAGGGCGGATTGACCCGGTTGTTCCAGCGGCAAGGAGTCGAGGAGGCACTGCTGGAGGAGTCGGGATTGTGTTTAAAGCGAAATGAAGGGCCGGGGTACTTCGACCGCTTTCGCGATCGCTTGATGTTTCCCATTTGGAACGAAAGCGGGAAAGTAATCGGCTTTGGGGGCAGGACACTCGGAGACGATCAGCCGAAGTATCTGAATTCGCCGGAGACACCGATTTATAAGAAGAGCCACGTGCTTTACAACCTGCATCATGCCAGGGAAGGGGCGCGTAAGAGTGGGCGGATGGTGTTGGTCGAAGGCTACATGGATGTGATTGGAGTACACGCAGCCGGGGTCAAGGAGGTGGTGGCCAGCTGTGGGACGGCGTTAACCAGCCAGCAGGTGCGGTCGATCAAGCGGCACGCAGACCGCGTGGTCGTGAACTTTGATCCTGATAAGGCGGGCGCGAATGCAACTGAGCGAAGCATTCAGATCCTGCTTGAGGAGAGCTTACAAATCAGGGTGTGTTCACTGCCGGGAGGGCTCGACCCGGATGAGTATGTGAAGGCGAATGGGGCCGAGGCCTATTGGAGCGAGCTTGAGAAGAGCCCGGGGTATTTTCACTGGTTGGCTGAAAGAGCGCGCGGACGGTTTGAGATGAAGAGCGCTGAGGGAAGGATGGAGGCGTTCCGCTTCCTGCTACCCGCGATTCAAAAGTTGCCGGACAAGCTGGAACGGCTGTCTGTGGTGAACGATATGGCGAGCTACCTGCGGGTAGAGCCCGGGGAGATGCTCGATCAGTTCCGCAAATCCGCCGGAGATCGATCGACGCCGAAGGCAATCGAAGTGAAGCCGGAGCGGCAGCTGCCAGATCTGGAGCGTGTGTTAATCCGCTTGGTGCTGCATCATCCGGCGGTCGTCGCAGGATATATGGATACGCTATTGGGGCTAGAGGCGCTGGAGGGCGTGGCAAGCAAGAAAATACTCGATTCGGCGCTCCAATTGATCGATGCGGATGGGCGTTTGGACTTTTCGGCCCTGCAGGGGCAACTGCCCGAGGCGGATGCAAACCTATTGGCAGCGCTATTTTCTTCCGATACTGAAGATGTAGAGCGAACGCACGAGGATCCGGCGGCTCAGTTGCGGGCATGTCTTGACCAACTGGAAGCGGATCATCTGGAGAAGCGGCGCAAGGCGTTGCGAATGGAAGTCCGCGATGCCGAGTTGCGCGGTGACTTGGCCGAGGCGATGCGATTGATGGAATTAGAGAGGAGCCTGGAGCGGAAGACACGCTAGAGGTATAGTGAGATTTTTGCTAGATTGGCGAAACAAGGCCAAGTAAGCGGGAGTCCATTCGGGTAAATCGCAAATGGAAGAAGACTTCAAAAGCGGCGACGAAATGAGCGAGGGGATCGCCGAGCAGGTGATCCGGCGCATCGATGAGATGGAGTCTCTCGACGCGGCGGAGCCGTTTGCCGAGCGGGAGGGCGATGTCGAGGAAGGCGCCCTTGACGAAGCTCAGGTCGAAATGGCCGATGGGGAAGATCCGCCCGATCTGATCGAAAAGACAAACGATCCGGTGCGGATGTACTTGCGGGAAATGGGTACCGTGGCGTTGTTGACGCGCGAAGGCGAAGTTTCGCTTGCTCGTAAGATTGAGCGTGGGCAGCGGGCAGTATTGCGGGCGTTGTCGCGATCTCCACTGGTTACAACAGAGCTGTTGTTGTTGCGCGGGGAACTCGAGATGGGGGAGATCTCGATTTACGATCTATTGAATCTGAATGATGGGCCGGGGCCAGAGCGGGACATCACCGAAGAAGAAATCGAAGAGATCGAGGAAGACACGGTGAGGCCTGAGCAGGAGGCCTTCCTGGTCAGCCTTGAGGAGATTTTTAAGTTGGCGCGTCGGGCCGTGCAGACGCGACAGAAGCTGAGCTCAATCTCGCGGGGCATGAAGCCCAAAGAACACCGCAAGCTGCGGTTTGTGCTGGCCCGCACGATCATTGAGGCTTCCATTGAAATTCGCAAGCATAGCTTGAGTTCGTGGCTGTTGAACCGGTTGGTGACTCGGTTGCGCAAGACGGTTGACCAACTGAAGTCGCTTGAATGGGAAGTGTCGCGGCTGCAGCGACGAGCTGAAGAGGGAACCCTCAAGGGAGACTTCCGCAAGGATCTGAAGACCCTGACCTCGCGGATCCAACAAATCGAAGAAGACGCGGGTGCCAATGGCACTGAATTGCGTCGGACGCTGCAAGTGGTCGAACGCAGCGAGGCCGAAGCGCTGGTCGCCAAGAAACAACTGATTGAGGCGAACTTGCGCCTGGTGGTGTCCATCGCCAAGCGGTACACCAATCGCGGGTTGCAGTTTCTTGATTTGATTCAAGAAGGCAACATTGGGCTGATGCGCGCGGTGGAGAAGTTTGATCATCGTCGTGGATTCAAGTTTTCGACGTATGCGACCTGGTGGGTGCGCCAGGCGATCACGCGAGCAATTGCCGATCAGGCGCGCACAATTCGCGTGCCGGTGCACATGATCGAAACAATCAACAAGTTGATTCGGACGCAAAGGTTGATGCAACAGGAGTTGGGGCGTGAACCTTCGACGGAAGAACTGGCCCGGCGGATGGAACTGCCGATGCACAAGGTGCGAAAGGTAATGCGCATTGCGCAAGAGCCGATTTCGCTCGAGACCCCGGTCGGCGAAGAAGACGAGTCCCATCTTGGCGATTTCCTCGTCGACAAACGGATCGGTTCACCGTCAGATGCGGTGATCAATCTGAACCTGCGCGAGCAGACGGCCGAGGTGCTGAAGACCCTTTCTCCACGCGAAGAAAAGATCGTCAAGATGCGGTTCGGGCTCCAGGATGGGTCAGAGCACACTCTGGAAGAAGTAGGCCAATACTTTGCGGTAACGCGGGAGCGGATCCGGCAGATCGAAGCCAAAGCGCTGCGCAAACTGCGCCATCCGAGCCGGAGCTACCGGCTCAAGACATTTCTTGAAAAACAGAACAAAGAGTAAGGTCAGGCGGAATGTGCACTCGCACTCTTCGTACCTTACCTAGGCCGATCTAAGGTATTCGTCTCATTCCGAGAATGACCGATTCCGGCGATTTGGTTTAAGAAGGAATTGCTATGGCGGAATGGAACTCCCTAATCGAAGAAGCCCAGCGACAGGCTGGCGAACAATTTGAAGCAGCATGGAAGCTGCATGTCGAGCGCGTTTCTGAAACACTCGAAAGCGGTTGGCGCGAAAATATCGCGCGTGTCGTCGAGCACCGTTTCTCGACGCTCAAGAATGATTTGACCGCCGCCAATGAGCAATACCTTGCCGAGAAAGTAGAGCAGGAAGTTGCAGCTCGCCTCGATGGGGAATGGCAGGCTCGCCTCGACGAGCACAAGCAAAAGTCGCTCGACGAAGAATTTGAGCGCCGGGTGAATGAAGCGATCGAGTCCCGTGTCACCGAGCGACTCGAAGCAGAACTGCCGGGGCGCATTGAAGCGGAATTGCAGCAACGGCTAGACGTGCAGGTTGCGGCACGGCTTGAAGATGAAGTGGCGCTCCGCATGGCACAGGTGCTGCCAGAGAAGATTGAGCTGGGCGTTCAGGAACAACTGAATGTGCTGCTGCCAGAACGGGTGCAGGAAGCGTTGGCCACGAGATTGGCCGAAGAGATTCCGGCACAGGTTGGCAAAGAGCGCGCAGCCTGGGAAGAAGAATTCTTGCCGTTGGTGGAACAGGCACGCGAGGATGTTCGTGTTGAGACAGCGGAAAAGACGAGAGATTCTGCGCGACGCGAATTGGGTCTCCAGTTGAGCCAGGCGTTGCGTGTCTTCCGACGCGCGGCAGACGGCCCGGAATGGAAGAATGCCTTCCTCGACGCAGTGCAGCCCTATTGTGCGCTGGCCGCGTTGTTCCTGGTAACGCAGGATCGGTTCAGCCTTGAGGGCGTTCGCGGCATGGCCGGGGAACTCGAGACTGGATTCGACCTGGAGTTTGAAGAAGCAGCTGCGTTCTACAACTCGCTCGAGTCGAAAGACATCGTGGTTGCGGTGCGCAGTGATTCTGAAGTTTCACCGTATGTGATGAGCTTGCGGCCAGACGCAGATTCCGGCAAGTGCTTCCTCTTTCCGGTGATGGTCCACGATACGGTGGCCGCGCTTCTGTACATCGAGCCAAACGAGCAGCCGCTTGAAGTCGGCGCAGTTGAGGCGCTGGTAACTGCGGCGGGATTAACGCTACTGGGCATTCGGGCGTCGCGGCAGGTACAGGTGTCGAGCCTCGTGAACATTGCGACGGCGATGAATCCTGAAGACGGCGACGGGGCGAATATCGATCGGTTTGTGCCGGTACCGGTGGGTGCACTGTCGGCAAATGGTGAAGGCGCGCCCGGCGCAGCAGTCTTGCCGGAGCGTACGTTCAACTGGGACGACCTCACTCAGGAGCAGCGCGAGTTGCACATGAGAGCACAGCGGTTTGCTCGAGTCCAGGTGGCCGAGATGCGTCTTTATAAAGACGATGCGGTGAAGGCAGGTCGCAGGGATTCCAATATCTATCTGCGGCTGAAGAGCGAGATCGACGAGGCGCGCGAGCGTTATCTGGCGCAGTTCCTCGACGGGCAAACTCACATGAGAGATTATCTGCACGGTGAGCTGGTCGAAACGCTGGCGATTGATAACCCGCAGTTGATGGGGCCAGATTATCCAGGCTCACTGGTGGCATAAGCCTTCGGTCGTCTGAAAATTTAGGATCGCGATGGCGGGAGCGAACAGCCCGCTATCGCGATTTGTTGTTTGCGCATGAGAGACTAACTGCATGAAGAGCTTGCCGATACATTGGTGGTTGAGCGGTGTGTTGTGGCTCGGGTGCGCGCAAGCGCAAACACTGGAGCCGCTGGCGCGGGCGTTTCGCGACAAGCCCGGGCCAGTGACACGCAGTGAGTTGGAGCGTTACCTCTTGAAGCATCCCAAAGATGCTGAGGGAGCTCTGGCGCGATTGGTTTTGTTTAACGGGGATTCAAGTGCGGGTGCAGTCGAAAAATTGAAGGCAGCACGGGCATACCTGCCTGAAATTGCCGACTATGTGGATTGGATGATCGCGGCAACTGCACTGGCGGGGAAGGATCATGCCGAGGCTCTCGGGGCGGCCGAGCAGGTGTTACGAGTCGCGGATAGCCCGGTGGCGGGAAGGGCGGCTCTGGTGGGTTTGAAGAGTGCAGCCGAGCTCAAAGATTTTGCCCGCATTGAATCGCTACTCTCCAAGGCTGGAAAACAATTGACCGCAGCACAGGTCCTGTACTTCAGCGGCGTGGCGGCAGAGCTCAAAGGGCTCGACGGTCGGAAGTGGTTCGTGCGTGTGTTCACTGAATGGCCGCGGACGACAGAGGCCGTCGATACGCTGGCCTACTTACCTCTGGCGAATCTAACGGCGAGTGAACGGCTCGCGAGGGCAAACCGCTTGCTGGACGAGGGAGACGCTGGGGGCGCAAGGGCGGAGTACGTGTCGTTGTTGCCTCGATTGACCGGGGCTGAAGCAGAACAGGTGCGAGTACGCATGGGTGTCTGCGATTACCGTTTGCGCAAACCCACAGCCCTCGATGCGCTACGGCAAATGGAAGTAAAGGACCCTGGGGCGGATGCTGAGCGTCTGTTCTATGCAGTGCTGGCGGCGCGCCGGGCCAAGGCCTACGACTCGATGGCAGTCGCCATGAGGGAGTTGAGCGAGCGACATCCAAAGTCGAACTTTCGGCTCGAAGGATTGGCCAACGCGGCTAGCCAGTTCTGGGTCATCGGCGATCACGCAAAGAGCTTGCCGCTGTATGAAGCTTGTGCTCTCGATTTTTCCGGAAGGGCCGAGGGGCGGGAGTGCGAATGGAAGGTCGCGGTGCAGCATTTCATCTTGGCTAAGGCTGGGGCAGAGAAGAAGCTGCAGGAGGTGCTCAAGGCTGAGCCAGGTGGCGATCATGCCTCGGCGGCACTTTACTTTCTGGGGCGTTCGGCAGAAGACCGCAAGGATAAAGCTGCGGCGAAGAGTTACTTCCAGAAGGCGATCGAGGCTTTCCCCAATCACTTTTACGCGGAGTTGAGCCGCGAGCGTATGGTTCAAGGAGGCTTGCAGGGGCAGGCGGGGTCGGGAGTCGTGGATGGGATGTTGAAGGCGCTCGCTTTCCCCGTCGAGACCGTGCGTTTGAATTTTGAGACGAATGCCGCCACCAAGCGACGCATCGCGCGAGCCGAGATACTGGCGCGAGGGGCGCTATACGATCTGGCCGAATTGGAGTTGCGCCACGAGGCACGTGGCAGTGAACAAGCTCACCTGCTGGCATTGGCAGTGGCAAAGATGGCGGCCCGCCGTGGAGCCCCAGAGCAAGGCATCCGCTACGTAAAGAGCATCTTCCCCGGGTATTCAAATCTCCCGGTCAATGCGATGACCGCTCCGTTATTGAAGCTCGCCTATCCATTGCCCTTTAAGGACCCGCTCTGGACCTACTCGTTCAAGAATGAGCTCGATCCATATCTGCTCGCTGGCTTGATCCGGCAGGAGAGCGAGTTCAACTCCAAGGTTGTGTCGCGGTCGAATGCGCGTGGATTGACGCAGATCATGCCGGCCACGGGCAAGGAGTTGGCGCGAAGGTTGGGGATCAAAGGTTTCACTCCGAAGTTGTTGTTTGAGCCGACGGTCAACCTGCAGATGGGGAGCTACTATCTGCGGTCGTTGATGAATAGCCTCGGCGGCAATCTGGCGCAGGCGCTGGCAAGCTACAACGCGGGGAAGGGAAGAGTGACGCAGTGGCTCGAGCGCGGGGAGTACCGCGATACCGCAGAATTTGTTGAGTCGATTCCGTTTGATGAGACTCGCGGCTACGTGCAAAGTGTGATTCGCAATGCTGGGATGTACCGTCGGCTTTACGGCAATGAGGCGGCCGTTTTGCCGGCCCCGAATCCGGAAAGAGCCATTCCTGAGTCACTCACCGGCCAAATCCGCCCGCTGATGGAATAGGGGTAATTCACTGTCAGATTGACTGTTAAGGTTATAAGTAACTCTATGTCTGGATTCTTGCGAACCCCCAGAGCGGTCCTTTGGCGTGGCTGGTTGTTTCAGGTGCATCTGTGGCTGGCGCTTCTGCTCGGCCCGGTATTGACCGTGGTGTGTCTCACGGGTTCGATCGTGGTTTTCCGCTACGAGCTCAATCGCATGACGGTGAACGGAACTGCGTATGTGACGCCCGCCGACAAGCGCCTCTCCATTGATGAATTGAGCCGACGCGTACAGGCGGCTAGACCCAAGGATCAATTGTCGAGCGCCAGTTGGGATGGCGGCAAAGACACGGGTTTTAACTTTTGGACGAGGTCGCCTGAAGGGCACCGCATCCACACCTTCATCAACCCTTACACGGGCGAGATCATCGGTCAGGAAAACTATCAAAACAAGTGGATGCAGTGGTTCTATGAACTGCACGCGAACTTGCTGATGGGTCCGACGGGGATGTGGCTGAATGGCTTTGTCGCGCTGACGGCCGTCATTCTTTCCATTACAGGCCTGATCGTTTGGTGGCCGGGGTTGCCACGATGGCGGACCGGCTTCCAGTATCTGTGGGGAGCTCGATGGCAACGCCAAAACTACGATTGGCACAAGCTTGTTGGGTTTTACTCAAGCATTGGCGTGATGGTGATCGCGATCACGGGTGCGTACTTCTCCTTCCCGGATCTGTACAAACAGGTGTTTTCTCAAACCACTGGTTCGAAGGTGGAAACCACGGGCCCGCGGGCAAAGACAGTGCTCGGACCCTCAAGCCCTACCTTTGAAGAATTCGTCAGCCGAGCGGAAGCGGCGCAACCGGGTGCCCGCTTCGTTTCGATGAGCTTTCCGAGGAGGGCTGGCGACACGGTCAGCGTCAGAACGAAAGAAGAGTACGACTGGCACCGCATCGGCTTGAACCACGTGTATTTCGAGCCCGGCGACGGACGATTGATTCGCAGTGCCCGGTTTGAATCGCAAAGCGCGGCATCAAAGGCTGTCTTGCTCATGTATCCGCTGCACTTCGGTCGATTCGGCGGGCTGTGGAGCCCATTCTGGTTTTATGCGGTGATGGTGCTCTATGTCCTGTTGGGATTAGCGCCACCTGCACTGATGGTTACCGGCACGCTGATGTATTGGAATCGCGTGCTGTCAAAGAAATGGAATAAGCGACGGGCTGCGCGTGTCTACGCTGAGCCTGTGGCGACAGAAGGAATATGAATTTTTTGCAAAAGATCCTGTTGGCGATTCTCGCCGCGAGTGCGCTCTCCGCGCAGACCAGCATCGAAGGCACGGTGAAGGACCCCAGCGGTCTTGCCGTTGTTAGCGCCACCATTGACGTGTATGGTCCGGCACGTCGCACTGTGAAGAGCGACGGCGAAGGCCGCTTCCGCATCGAGAACATCCCAGCTGGCAGCTACCGCGCGACCGCAGTCGCCGATGGCTTCGCGCTGCGTGAGCTTCAAGCTGAGGCGGGCAAAGCGGTGGAGTTCCAATTGGAATTGGCCGCCGGCGCCACTGTGATTGAAACCGCCAGCCGCACCAAAGAAGAGGCGCTACACGTACCGTTTCTCGTGACCTCGGTCAGTCGTGCGGAGTTGCGCGACACTGCGACGGCGTCCTTCGACGAAGCACTCCGCACCGTGGCCGGCTTGCAGCATGCCACGCAAGGGAACTTCTTCACGCGCGTCACCACGCGCGGTCTCCGCGACACTGCGGATGTTTTGACACTGGTGGATGGCGTGCCGCTGCGGCAGCTCAATGGCAGCGCGGATCTCGCGATGATTCCCGTCACTGCGCTGCAGGGCGTGGAGTTCGTCAAGGGAGCCGCATCTTCGATGTACGGGCGCAGTGCAATTGGTGGTGTGATGCAGTTCTACACCGTTCCAGAAGGTGGCCCGAAACCCTCCGGTGACGTCGCGTTTACGCGGGCGAGCTTCGATACCTACGAAGGCCAGGGCGGATTGCATTTGCCCACTCGCGCGGGCCGCGTGGGCATGGCCGGTGTGATTTCCCGTTCAGAAGGATTTCAGCGCGGCGTTGGTCGCGAGAGTCAGTTTTTCACCATCGTGGGCGATCACGCATTCTCTCGCCTCTTCAACGTAAGGCTGGCCTACATGGGCAGCGATGTCACGGCGGGTCGCGGATCGATTGTGCCTCTTGCCAACGGTCGACCGATGTTTGGCATCACCCGGGAAGATAACTTCGGCATTCCAGGAGTTCGGATCGACGGCAACCTCCACTCCTTCACTGGCAAAGTGGATTCGCAACTGACGAACAATCTGTTTCTGACAAACTCTTTCAACTTCAACCGCTACAACCGTCATTTCGAGGGTGGCATCACGATTGTGCCGCCGCCCGCCGCTGTCACCAAAGGCTATTCGGAAAACGACACGCGTCAGGATTCCCACCTGAACGACACGCTGTTGCAGTGGACGAAGAATCAAGGCAATGTCCGCAACACGCTCACCGCCGGACTCACCGTGGATTGGGGCAACTTCGATCAGGCATCCCCTACCTTCACCGGCGCTCCCACCTACCGTGGACCGAATTACAACGTCCCGGTAACGAACGTAAACAACGACCCCCGCGGCATCCGCGGCGCAACAAACACAACATTTTACCGGCAAAATGTTCTGAGCTTTTTCGCCCAGAATCATTTGGTCTGGAAGCGAATCAGCATCCTGGCCGGCCTGCGGCGCGATGATTTCGAGCAAACGCTGACCCGCACAGATACGCGTGTCACTGCCGCAAACGAAGCGGGCCGCTGGAGCCCACGGATTGGCGGCGACGTCACCCTGTGGAAAGGGGAAGGCGGTGCGGTGGTGGCATTCGCCAACTATGCCCGTGGCTTCCGTCCGCAGCTCCCGGGGCTGAACGTGCAGAACAACGTGGTCATTCCCCAGTTGCTGCGGCCTGAACTGACCAGCAACACCGAGAGCGGATTGCGCTACCAGGGACGTTTCGTCAATGCGCAGGCTTCCTTCTTCAACATGCGCAAGCTCGACGGCCAGCGCTCATTCCGCTCAGGCCCGGAAGACTTCATCTTCGTGAATGCCACCACGCGCGTGCGGGGCTTTGAAAGCGAGTTGCGCGTGCGGCTGCCGCGCGGCTGGTCGGCATACGGGAATTACGCCCATCACAATGCCCGGCACATCGAGTTCCGCCCGACGCTGACGCAGAACTTCAGTGGTAACCGGTTGCGCATGAGCCCGCAGAATATCGCTGGCAGTGGGCTGGTTTACACGGTGGGGCGCTTCGTCTGGAACGGTGGTGTTCAATATGTTGGCGTGCGGCCTTTGCGCGACAACGTTTTCCAATCGCAGATCCTGCCCTCCTACACGTTGCTCAACACTTCATTGAGCACGAAGCTGGGCCCGATCCAACTGGTTCTCTCCGCCACGAATCTATCGGATGTGTACTACATCGCCGATGACTTCTCGGCGCAGGACGCCGGCAACCCGGGCATGCCGCGCCGCGTGGCCATGCAGATCCGCTATCGCTTCTAGTCGGGGAATTTGGTGGGCGGCACGATCTGTTGCCAGCCCTCGCCGTCGAGCGTTTTGAGGAATTCGATCAGGTCGGCGCGCTCAGCGTCGTCGAAGTCGAGTTTGACGATGCGGCGGTCACGACCAGCGTTGAGAATTCCTCCCTGGCGATAGAAGTTCATCGCATTCTCGAGCTTCTTCATGCGGGAGTCATGCATCCATGGCCCCGTCTTGGAAACTTCGCGCAGCGTTGGAACCTTGAACGCGCCCCAATCCTCTTGACGGCCCGTCACAACCGAGCGGCCTTTGTCGAGCGGAGGGCGGTCCACGCCAATGCCGAGATTGGTGAACTCTTCACTGGTGAAGTTAGGGCCAGAATGGCAACTGCTGCACTGAGCTTTGCCAAAGAACAGTTGCAGGCCTCTCAGTTCATTTGCCTGCAATTGAGACCGGTCCCCCGCCATGTAGCGATCAAAGCGCGAATTGCCGCTGAGAATCGTTCGCTCAAAGGTCGCGATTGCCTGAGCGACGCGATCGAAGCTGATTTTCGGGTTCCCGAAGGCTTTGGCAAAGAGCGGGGCATAACCGGGGATGCGGCGTAGCTCATCCTCAACGCAATCGCGGCTCATCCCCATTTCACGCTGATTCTCAAACGGGTGTGCGGATTGCTCCTCGAGAGTATTTGTGCGACCGTCCCAGAACTGAAAGCGGCCATAGGCACGGTTGATCAGGCTGGGTGTTGCCCGGTCGCCAGCGCGATTGCCACCAACGCCTTTGGGGAATTCAAGCCCGTCGGTGAAGGCCAGCTCCGGGCGATGACATGAGCCGCAGGAAACATTGCCATCGGAGGAAAGCCGTTTGTCGAAGAACAGCAGCCGGCCCAATTCCGCTTTCGCAACGGAGTAAGGATTGTCAGTCGGCCACTCGACGGGCAGCAGCCCCAGCGGTTCGCGCGGTTGGGCAAAAGTGAACTGGGAGCCAAGAAGAACGGTGAACAGGAGAGGGAAAAGACGTTGGTACTGCACTCTAGTTGGCATCGTACCATGACCGTGAGAAGCCCCTCTTCAGGGCTTATCATGGTAATGTTTACTTTACATTGTGTCTGGTATAGTAGACATATCCGCAATGGCGAACCGCAGAAATCTCCTCAAGGTGATCGCCTTTTCACTCACCTACATCGCTCTTGGTGCCGTACTCGCTTGGGCTAGCTACAGAACAAGTTACCCGCTCGGATGTGTTGGCGTAGTCGCCATGATGGGCTGGGCGCTCTTCGCGCGACGGCATTGGCAGGCGCTTCAGATTCGGGACGGCAGCGAACCCGGTGGACCGGAGCGCGTGGCCTGGCAGCGGCTGGCCGGGTATTCAGTGATTTTCGGGCATATGGCGTTCGGCTATTTCCATCCCAACATTGACCTCCATGTTGGCGCGGGCAATTACTTGGCGATCGACAATTGGACATTGATTCTGGGCATGGCTGCCAGTTCGATTTTGTTTCGAGCCGACGGCCAACAGCAGGACGAGCGGAATGACAGGATCATTGCGCTGGCGACTCTTTGGAGCTATCGGTCTTTGATCGGCTCTCTTGTGATTCTCCTCACCTTCGTTGGCTTCATGCCGCCGAGCTGGCGGTCCTTGTTCGACCATTTTGCGGTTGCCAACCTCATGGTCGGCACGATTGTTCTATCGCTCACAGTGCGAGAAACCGTTCAGCTATTCCTTTACGCCGATGATGCGATGGGCACGTTGTGAACATTGGAACGCATCTGCGTCGCCTGCGGTTTGAAAGCGAAGAAATGTCGCAGGAAGCGTTGGCCAGATCCGTCGGCGTTACTCGCCAGACGATCATCGCTTTGGAAACGGGGCGCTACGCGCCATCGCTTGAGCTAGCGATGCGGTTGGCGGCTGTTTTCGATTGCAAGGTGGACGATTTGTTCTTTTGGAAAGACGGCCAACCGCCTCCGGTTGCGACGAAGGGAAATCAATGAACAAACCAGTATCAAAATTGCTGTTGCTGTTGGTTTTGGCCGCCGCCGGCGTAGTTTCATTCAAGCTGTTTGAGCCGGTGTTCACGTATCGCTTGGGCTGGAGCTCGTTGCCTGAACCAACCAACTGGACCGCTGAAACGCTGGACCCGGCTTTGGCCAGTCAAAGTGCCGCTGCAGAAAACTCGTTGAAATCCGGCCAGAAAAAAATAAGTGCTCCGGCCATCTCGGCAGCGCTTGGTATCGGCGGCAAGCTCGTATGGCGCGCTGCTAGCGGCCTGGCGGATGTTGATCGCAGTGTCAACGCTGATTTCTCAACTCGCTTTCGCATCGGCAGCACCTCGAAGGCTGTGACCGCGGTGGGCGTTGGGGTTCTCATCGACCGTGGTCGACTGCGGCTCGATCAGCCGATTGGCGGCTTTCCCCATGCATTGACACTCGGCCAAGTCATGAGCCACCGCGCTGGTATCCGCAACTACGGATTGTGCCTCTGCTTTCCGGTTTGGGAGCATCAGAACCGACGGCATTTTCCTTCCATCCAGAATGAGGTTGCGGTCGTCCGAGACTCACCGCTGTTGTTCCAACCGGGTACTGGTTTTGCCTACACTAGTTTGGGATTTAACCTTGCTGGAGCAGCGATCGAGGAAGCAAGCAGGCAGACGTACGGAGCCTACATGGACTCAGCCGTATTCAAGCCGCTGGGTATGACCAGGACTTCGTTGCATGAAGCGGACACTGCCGGATTTTATGAAACGGAGTCGGGCCGCTACAAAACTGCTTTCCCCGTGGACAACTCCATCCGCTGGCCATCCGGCGGCATCGTGTCAACACCTTCGGACATGGTGGCCTTCGGCAACGCGATGCTTGATGATCGCTTGCTAACCGCCCCCACGCGCAACATGCTGGTATCTGTTCCCACCGGTGGCCGCACAGACAGTGGCAAAATTTATGCCCACGGTTGGCGGCATAGTGGGTGGGCACTCTTCGACGGCAAGCTGAAGCTGGACAGCTATCACCACAATGGCACCGCCGTCGGCAGTACCTCCGTCTTTGTGGTGCTCCCAGAAAAGCAGATGGTTCTCTCCGTGATGATGAACAAGGGCGACGAGAACGTCCGCGACATCAGCGCCGTCGCGGATCAAATCCTGCAGGCCTTTATTGCCTTGCCATAGTTAACAGAAGCCACCTCAACGAGGCGGCACATAGAGATTCAAGAACACCGGAATCGAGAGATTCAGCAGGTCGACCAGTGTATGCGCCACAATCGTCGCCCGCAGACTCTTCGTTTTTTGGTAGGTCACCGCCCAGATCTGCCCCATCAACAGGGTGCTGATGAAAGTTGCTGGGTGCCGGTTGGCGATCGAATTCACACCGAAAGAGAGCGGATGATTCAGCGCAAACAGAAGGCTACTCACCAGGATCGCTAGCCAGGCTGGCCAGGACTTGGCATGGTCGAGCAGTAACCCGCGCCAGAAGAATTCTTCCAGCGCCGGGTTGATGAGCGCGAACAGGATCCAGGGCAGCCAGATCGATATGGGGCTTAGGAGATCCCAATGCTTTAGAAAGATCGGCAGCGGAATCAACCCGATGAAGACCGCCAGGGCAGACCATCCCCAACCACCAACGGAGGGTCCCAGCCAGCGGCTGATCGACTGTTTGCCACCGCCCCAATGAATCATGGCTGCGAACGAACTCCACAAAACCAGGTTGACCGGAATCCAAGCCCACTCGCCGAGATAAGTGCCTGTTACACGCGCCGTAAGGTGGCCAAGAGCCATAATCGCCAACGGCGACACCAGGATCAAATTGCGAGGGGGCGAAGACATGGTAAGCGTTGATTCTAAAGCTGCCAGGATTTCCGTCTCAGATTTCCTTGAGCCATCAGTATACGCTTGACGCTGAACTGCGGTGCCTGTAGCGCTTCGATTCAGAACCGCACCGGGTCCGAACCGGGCACATGGGTAACGGAATAAACCGGGCACATAGGTAACACTTTTGGCTGGAGGGGGAAGCACCCGATGGCCTGGAAAGAGACTTGTGTGATCGAGCAAAGAGAAGAGTTCATCG
>VFZU01000055.1 GCA_016870995.1 Acidobacteriota bacterium | reverse complement strand
GAAACGGGCAAAAAACAGAAAACCTCTCGCCAAGCCAAGCTCAATCGAAGGCGCAGGCTGCCTACTTGCCGCAGCGGGGAAAGTCAACCGCAAATCAAAAACATTTTGCAAGTCGTTCACAGACATTCCATTTTTATTTTTCCCAGCAAATCAGCCACTTAGCCGCCACGCACCCCAAACACCCCCACCCTGACCCCTTATCCTAAACCCGGACTTACCTCCACACAAATCCCGATCTAAAGGAACTCTACGGCCATGGCCTCCAACTCCCAAATCAAAGCCAATCTGCTCAATGCCCAGAAATCAACCGGCCCGCGCACCGCCGAGGGCAAACAGCAATCCGCGAAGAACTCACTCCGCCACGGCCTCAACGCCTCGGCCGATGCGCTCTTCGCCTCGAACCCGCAAGAACGAACCCAATACAAGGCACTGCGCGAACAGCTATTCCAGCAAATCGCCCCCTTCGGCCCCGCTGAAGAAGTTGTCTTCGAGCAATACGCCTACGCAACCTTCCAGTCGCTCCGCGCCCAACGCTTCGAATCTGAGGCGCAAGACCGCTGGCTCGCCAACCCCGAAAACCAGAACCTCTTCATTCAAATGGAACGCCTCGTCAAACAAGGTGCCCTTTTCGAGCGTCGCGCCCTCAAAGCCTTCAAACAGCTCTCCCAGCTTCAGGTCGATCGGCTCGCTGCCGTCGAGATCCACACTGAGCTACAAGACGTCGAACTCGACGAAAACATTTCTCCCGCGCTTCCCACGGCCAAGCTACGCGCCCACGAACTCAAGCAGGAAGAAGCCCTCTTCTTCGGCCTCGCCATCCACCACGGCCTCAATCTGCAAAGCGAAATAACGAACCCAATTCACCCCGCTCCATCGCTCGAAGCCGCCTGAAAAAGCGAACCCAATGCGCCTAAGGCTTCTTGGCCGGCTCGGTCGGCATGTCCGGATGCGAAGAGAACTGCTTCTGCGGCGGCAACAACTTGATCTGAATGGTCCGCTCTTCCTCACCGACGTCAAAAGTGCCCCCAAACGTCTGGTAATTGCGCGCAATCACTTGGATCAGAATTTCGCCTTGCGGAATCGGCGGAATCTTCACCCATCCCTCACTATTCGTCCGCAATTCCCAACTCTTGATCACCTTCTTACCCAGCTTCGACACACTTCGGCCTTTGATAAACCGCACCACAACTCCAGCGCGGTCCACGGGCTTTCCAATATCGTTCGACACCTCGATCCGGAGGTTGGTCATCGGGGTATCGGCAAAGGCCGGGACGGCGAACAGTGCGCCCAGAGCAAGAGCTTCACGACGGGTGGTCATAGTTTCAGTTTAGGCCACATCGGGGATCAAAAACCGCCCCGGCCGCCCCAGGTACGTACTGGCCGCTTCGGCCGCTTTATAGCCGCTGCGCACCGCCCCCTCCATCGTCGCGGGCCAGCCGCTCCGCGTCCAGTCCCCTGCCAGAAACAGATTCGCAATCGATGTCCTCGCCTCGGGCCGCTTGGCCTCCAGCCCAGGCTTGGCTCGAAATGTAGCCTTTGGCTCTTTCACAACATGCGCCTTCACAACGCGTGCTTCCTTCACCGCCGGCAGAAACTCCCCAAGTTCCCCCAGCGCCAGATCCAGAATCTCCTGCCGTTGCATCTTCAGCATCGCGTCAGAAGCGCTCACCACCAACATCAGATACTTCCCCTCGCCCTTGTTGTAGAACCACTGTATGCTCCGGTCGAGCAACGTCCCGTGCGGCATCGCGGTCACCGGCCGGTCAAACCACAAATGGATCCCGGTAATCGACGATGCCTCGAACGCCCCAAATTCAATGGGCAACTGCGGCACAAGCTTCGCCAACCGGTCCGCGGGCACCGCGCTCACGTATGCCTTGGCCTGATGCCAAACCCCGTCCACACAAATCCCGCGCTCGGGATCAAACTGCTCCACCGTCGCCTTCTCATGCCCGGTGACGTGCTTCAGCGTCGCCCCATACAGCTTCGCCAGCGGCACCTTCGGGATACCCATCTCGTAGGTATCGCTCGCCGCCAGAAACCCGAGCCACATCACCTGAAACCCATGCGACGCCGCCATCTGATCCAATTCGACATTGATCGCGCTCACCAGAACCTGCCGCCAGAATCGCTCGATTAGATTTGGCGTCTGCCCCTTCTCCCGCAACCAGTCGAGCATCGTGATCTGGTCGAGATCCATCCTCCGCTTGCGCTCAAGAAAGATCGCGAGCATGGCCCGCCCTAAGGTAATTTTGTCGGCCAGGGTGAGATAGGTTGCCGCAAAAAAGCTCTCTGTGAAATGGAGCGGAGCCGGCAGCATCCCCCGCTTCAGGTGGCTCACGCGCCCACCCGGCTCCATGAAGTAGAACTCTTTGTGAAACTCAACTCCATCCTCAACGCCAAGGCGGCGATACAGGTCGATCAGATTGACGCAGCACTTCAACAGGATGTGCTGGCAGTTGTCGATCTCCTCGGTCGTCCCGTCTGCCAGCGGAATGCTGTACGACGTCGCACGCCCGCCCAGAAAGGGCTTCGATTCAAACAGGTGTACATCGAGACCAAGGCTTGAGAGTGCAGTTGCGGCGGAAAGGCCAGCCAGGCCGCCACCGATCACGATGGCGTCGGTCATGGTGTGGTTAGGAGGGGACAGGCAGCCGGCCGCGCTTGCCGCCGCCGCCCGAGCCGTTCAGCAGGAAGTACGCGATCAACATGCAGACGCCATAAAAAATAATGTCCTGCAAAAAGCTTTCCATAAGGTTTGAGTATGAAGGGTAACAAGGCTTTGAGCAAGAGGGACTAGCTCCAGTACCCACGATACCAACCCAGGACTAGGGCTTGGGCCCCAGCAAGGATCGGAAACGAAAAAACAGCCCAGAGCCAGCTTTCTCGCCGAATCAGCCAGCCCTGGGCGATCAAGATTGTCGCAACCAACGAATGGTATCCGTACGTGGGAAGCATACAAACAGGACAGTGTTTCAGGTGAGCCTGATGAATGTTGCATTGCGCGGCACCCCCGGCCCAAAGGCTGCGGCAGCCGCATTGAAAATAAAGCCCGCACAGGTCGATATAGAAGACCCATGTGGCCGCGGCCAGCACCGCGAACGCCGCGAGCTTAAGCGCGAAGCGCCTGTTTGGCGAGGCTGCGAATGGCATTCTCGATCAGTCGCAATCCCGTATTGCCTTCGAGCGTCAACATGCTCTCGGGGTGAAACTGCACGGCCTCAATCGGCAGCGTCTTGTGCCTCACGCCCATGATGATGCCGTCCGCCGTTTCAGCAGTAATCTCAAGCTCCTGCGGCAGCGCCGAACGGCGCGCATACAGCGAGTGGTAACGCCCGACAAGAATCGGATTCGACAACCCTTCAAAGACGCCCTGGTTGGAATGTGAGACCTGTGACTGCTTGCCATGCACCGGGTAGTCGAGCACATCGAGCACACCGCCAAAGGCCTCGACGATGCCCTGCAAGCCAAGGCAGACACCGAATACAGGGATGCCTTCCTGCGCGCAGTAGCGCACCGTCTGGGGCACGCCAAAGTCCTGCGGTCGACCTGGGCCCGGCGACATCAGCACCAGGTCTGGACGAATCTCGCCGATCAGCGAAAGGTCAAACCCTGTGCGGTAGGTCACCACCTCGGCCCCCGCCTGGCGCGCATAATTGGCCAGTGTATGGATGAAGCAGTCGTCGTTGTCGACCAGCATCATCTTCACCGGCTGCGCCAGCTTGGTGGCGGCCGTGCTAGCCGGAGCGGCCGTAGCCTTGGGCGCCAGAGCCCGGAAGAAACTCGTCGCCTTCATCCGCGTCTCGTTCTCTTCCGCCGCCGGGTCTGAGTCGTAGAGTAACGTCGCCCCGGCCGGATACTTCGCCCACCCGTCTTTCAGGTGAACGGTCCGGATCAAGATGCCCGTGTTGATATCTCCGCTCGACAGGCTGATCATTCCGATCGCGCCGCCATACCAGCCGCGCGCGGTCTTCTCAAGGTTCTCGATCGCCTGCGCCGCTGCCTTCTTGGGCGCGCCAATCACCGTCACTGCCCACATGTGCGTCAAGAACGCATCGAGGGAATCGAACTGCGGATCGAGCGTCCCCACCACATGGTCTACCGTATGGAAGACCCCAGCGTAGCTCTCGATCAACCGTCGACCGATCACCTCGACCGTACCCGGCAAGCAGACACGCGACTTATCGTTGCGGTCGACATCGGTACACATCGTCAGCTCAGATTCTTCCTTGGCCGAATTGAGCAGTTGTTTAATATTCTCGGCATCAATGAGCGGATCGCCCGTGCGCTTCGCAGTTCCTGAAATCGGGCAGGTCTCGACTCGATCGCCTTCGACCCGGACAAACATCTCCGGCGAAGCCCCGATCAGTTGCTCTTCTCCAAACTGGATCAGGAACTCGTAAGGGCTCGGGCTCGCCACCTGAATCCGCTCGAACAACTCCGACGGCTTGCCCGAGTAAGGCGCCGAGAACGTCTGTCGCAACACGACCTCATAGAAGTCGCCTGCCTTAAAACCCTTCCGGCAGGTCTCGACCTTGGCCATGTATTCAGCCGGTTCGTGGTCCGCTTCAATCGGACGCGGCTTGCGCTTCACCGGCTTCGCCACCGGGCCTGCCTGTCGCTTCAGATCCTTCGTCGTCGCCCCGCCCAGAGTGAAGTCGAAGCTCACGCGTTCGATCACTTCCTTCTTGCGATCCATCAGATAGATCTCATCGCAAAGGAACAGCTGCAGGTCTTTGACGCCCTCTCTCGGCAGCTTCAATTCGATCGGATCGAACTGGAACAACAGGTCGTAACCGAAAGCTCCGATGAGGAACAGATCGCTCACCTCGGGGCTCGAAAACTCCTGCATCAGGGTACGCAGAATCGAAAAGGCTGAAGGTTGCCGCGAACGCTCTTCTTCGCTGAACAGGGCCGGCAAGGGCTTCAACAAGCCGCGCAGAATCGTGGGCTCTTGAGTGAACGCCTCCCAATGCGGATGGCTCGATAGCACTCCGGCCAACATGGCCAGCAACACCTCGCCTCGCGAGTTCAAGGCGTGGAATTCCATATCGCGCCCGCGGGCGACGATCTCGATGGGCGGAGCAACACTGGCAAAGTCCCAGCGTGAATACCTGCCTGGATATTCATATCCAGAGGAGAGGAAGACGCCGCGCTTCTGGTCGAGTTCGCGAAGCCACTTCACCAGCCCTTTGAAATAGGGAAGCTTCGAAGTGGTACGCGAGACGGTGATTCCGCCGCGGCTTGGGTATTCAATCTGCGACATCGGTATCTTTTGATGATAAACGGTGGTCGCAGTTATCGTTTAGGTTCGAAGCGAGCAGCCGCAGCTTGGGCAGCGGCGATGTCGGGGGCTTTGGAGCGGAAGTTGCTGGCTTTGCGGTCGACGGTAGCGATGATCGCTTCGAGGTCGCTCCAGGTGGCTCTGGCTGCCGGGATGTCCTTGCGGTCGAGTTGCAGGTTGAGTTGCAAGGTCAGGGAGGGCATCAGGTTGTGACGCAGGCCGATCTGCTTGGGGCGAGCGGCGGCAATCGAGCGGTGCAGGCGGATTGACTCGGTTACGTACTGAGTGGACAGCTCGCGCTGGCCAAGGCTGCGGAGCACTTTGGCGAGGGCGTACTGCGAGTTGGCTGAGTTGTGGATAAACGCGAGGGTGGTGGGAGACTTGGCGGAAACCGCTTTGGCCTCTTTGACCGAAGCTTCAAGCAATTGCCGGGCCCGCTGTGGCTCGGTTGATGCGATGCTGACGGCCAAGCCCCAGGCGGCATCGGAGTAGTCGCCGCGAGCGAGGGCATTGCCTGGGTCGACGCTGAGGAGCTTTGAGCTGAGCGCCATGGCAGCTTCGTAGGCAGCTTTGGCTTCTGGGGTGCGGCCAAGGTTGAAGTACTCAGGATTGCCGAGAGCGTGGCCACGGAAAAGGTTGACTTTGAAGGCGCGGCGGAGGTGCTCGACGTTGTCTGGCTCGGTTTGCAGAAGCCGGTTATTGGCGGCTTGAGCGTCATTGAAGCTGGCCAGTGCAGCACCGGGTTCACCCTTGCGGAGTTGGGCATCGCCGAGGCGGAGGTCGCTTGAGATCAGGTTGAGGTTGGCGCGGTTGCCGGGCCAGCGCCTGGATTGGGTGGAGGCCAGTTCAGTGGCTGTACGGTAGTGAGCGATAGCGGCATCGAACTCGGAACGGTTGCTCTGATATTGCCCCATGGCCTGCTCGGTCTGGAGCAGAACGGCCAGCGCGTCCTCGCGATTGGGTTCGTTTTTCCAAGCCTGAGTGGCTATGGTTTGGGCCTGATCGAGGAGGGGTTTCTCGCCCAGGATCGTCTGGCGCTTGAGCAGAAGGCGGGCGAGGGCGACGGGGTCGGAGGCGGGGTTGGACTCTAGAAGTTGTTGATCCTTAAAGTAGTTAGCGAGAGCGTTCTTGCGTTGACCGAGGTTGGGGCGGGCGGGTTCGCCCTGGACGTCGGCGACCTTTTCGTAGGCGGCGGCGAGTTCGAGCTGGAGGCTTCGATCGCCGGAGGCTTCCGCAGAGAGTTTGTCGAGATAGGCGACGGCGGTCTTGGCGAGGAAGTCCCGGGCTGGGGTGGCGCCGGGGACGGTGCGGATCTTGTCGTCGAAATCGAACAGGACGGTGCGGGCGAGTTGGCGGACCTGGTTGAAGCGGTTACTGGCGACGCGCGCCTGCCAGGTGGCGACGCCGAGACCGGCGGCGAGGCTGAGGACGGCGATCACACCGGCGGCGGAAGCGAAGGCGTGGCGTCGCACGAATTTTTTGGTTCGATAGAGCGCACTGTCGGCACGAGCAGAGACCGGGCGATTGTCGAGGAAGCGGCCGATATCTTCGCTGAACGAAGCCACAGAGGGGTAGCGGCGTTCCGGCTCTTTGCGGAGGGCTTTGGCAAGAATCGCATCAAGATCGTTGCCGAGCTGGAGGGCGGGGGCGGGCTGATTGCAGATGACCTCGGTGAGCTCATGCGGCGTATAGGTTTTGAGGCGGTGGGGGCTCTGGCCGGTGAGGCATTCAAACAGGACCGTACCGAGGGAGTAGACGTCAGCGGCGGTGGTGATTTCGTCGCCACGGATCTGCTCGGGGCTGGCGTAGTCAGGGGTGAAGGCTTGCTGGGAGGCACCGGTGAGATCGCCTTGAGCGGAGGGGGCAAGAATGCGGGCGATGCCGAAATCGAGTAGCTTAACCGCGCCTTCGGCAGAAACCAGGATATTGGCGGGCTTGAGATCGCGATGGACGATCGGGTTGCGGTGGGCGTATTCAACAGCCGCGCAAATGGACTGGAAGAGCTCAAGCTTCTGGCGTAGGGACAGCGACTGGCAGTGGGTCGAAAACGGTTGGCCCTCGAAGTACTCCATGACCATGTAGGGATGGCCCTCGGCGGTGAGGCCGCCATCGATGAGGCGAGCGATGCCGGGGTGTGACAAGCGGGCGAGGATGCGGCGTTCGCGCAGAAAACGCCCAACGAGGCCCGGGCCACCCTGCACGAGTTTGATCGCGACGCGTTGATCGAACTGGCCATCGGCACGGTCGGCCAGATAGACGACTCCCATGCCACCTTCCCCGATTTTGTGGCGGATCGTGTAGACGCCGATCTGGGTTCCGGGCGCGAGCTCAAGGCTGGAGGCGAGGCGGGAAACTGAGTTCGCGAAAAGCGATTCGGCTTTTTCCCCGTCAGCGACAAGCCGCAAGACTTCGTGGACGACAGAAGGCCGCCCGCCGGAGGCATTGAGAAGAAAAGGTTCTCGTTCGGCGGGATCCAGGTTCATTGCTTCGCAAAAAAGATCTTCGACAAGCTGATTCATAAAACTTCTGTGACGTGATTCCTTTTCGAAATCCCCTATCTGGAATAGCGGTTCGAAACATCCGTCCTAAACCATAGCGGCAAATGAAAAGGAAATAGATCATGAAAGTGAAAAAACCGGCAAAAGTTCGCTGGTGCCACCCTCCAAAGGGGTTTTCGGCAGCGCATCGCGTGAGAACGGGAGACAGTTTTGTGAGTATGGCGGCGAAGTATGGTTTTGCCGACCCGTGGGACATCATTCAGTACAACTACGGCACCAAGGATCCAGAGGAAGTGAACTGGTATCTGCAAGAGCTGGTGGGGTGCACGAAATCGAAGGACGGAATCAACTATTCGTTCGACTCATCAGACCGGTTCGGCATTGTCTTCATCCCTCCGAAGGGTTGGAAGCCGGGGCAAGCAGTGGAGACCCACGCTTATGACGACTTCAAGGAGTACTTGCCTTCCGCCAAATCGATGGTCGATGCTCCATACATCAACGAAGCCACGGTACGTCGGATTATGATGAAACACATTTTCCTGGTTGGGGACATGAATCTCCGTGTGATGGCGGAGTACGACTACGGCAACATCATCTACGTGCGGACTCCTCAAAATCCCGCACAGCTGGGAAGAGTGTACAAGCAATACATCTACAAAGAGATGATGCACTTGGCTTATGGCAAGCACGGCATGAACATGGCTTACTCTGTGCGGACGGAAGCAGTGGCGCTGATTGCGGCCATGATGGATAGCAATATGCTGAAGTCGGTGAGCCCCAAACTGCCGCCGAATGACGAGTTTTTCCTCAACAACCTGACGCGAACCCGAATGATCGCGGAGGTCGAGGCCTTCCTGGCGGCGTACAAGAGGAACCGCGGAACGGCGTCGATCGATGGTGTAGTTCGGCTGCTGTCGATGGAGTCCCAGCTGACGAAACGGTTGATGGGCTTCTGGCCGGTGGCGCAGGCGGCTTAGAGGCTTGCGCCGGCTACGCGGTAGCCGAGGTAGGTGACGAAAACCACGAGAAGGAACGATCCCTCACCGCGGGTGATCGTTCTTTCGCTGCGGATGGCGATGGGTAAGAGTACAACACTCAGAAACGCCATCACGATGAGGTCAAGGTGACCGCCAGCGGGAATGGTGACTGGCCGAATCGTGCTGACGATGCCACCAATGCAAAGCAAATTGAACAGGTTCGAACCCACAATGTTGCCGAGCGCTATATCCGCATCGCCACGACGGGCGGCTAGAATACACGTGGCCAGTTCGGGTAGGGTCGTGCCGAGGGAGATGACAGTTAAGCCAATGACGGTCTCGGAAACGCCGAAGCCACGAGCAATACTAACGGCGTATTCGACCGTCCAGTTGGCGCCCAAGGAGACGCCAATGAAGCCAGCGATCGTGATGAGGATTTGGAGCCCCAGAGATTTTGGCTTGGTGCGCGCCACCTCGTCACTCACCTCGGCAATGAAAGGATCGGAGCGGTCTACCGCCATTGCCTGGCGAGTCGTGTAGTAGAGAAAAACGCAAAACAACAAGAGCAGGATCAAGCCGTCGCTTCGCCGCCAAACGTCCTGCGTTTCTGCGTTCAAGAATCGGTCGCTCGCCAGAACGACAATCGTCGCGACGGTGAGGATCAGCATGGGGATCTCACGGGTAATCAGCGAGTGCTCAACTTTCATCGGGCGCACCAGCGCCGTCGCACCCAGGACAAACCCAACGTTGACCAGACAAGAGCCAACGATGTTGCCGAAGGCCAAGTCTGTTGAACCCTGATAGGCGGATATGGAGTTGACCACCAATTCAGGTGTGCTTGTGCCAAAGGCGACAACTGTCATGCCGATTGCAATCTTTGGTACCCCGAGGCTCTCGGCAATTGTCGATATGCCGTCGACGAAATATCGCGCGGCCAAGAGAAGAAGACTGAGTGAAGCTGCGAGGAGGAGGAAATCTGTCATTGCGAGTTCGAGGCGGATTCTGGTTGGAGGAGTCGGTAGAGTAAGGCGAGACCGAGGCGGGTCTCGCGGGTGACGGTGGATTTGGAGATGTCGATGGCTTCGGCGATTTCGTCTTCGGTCATGCCGCCGAAGAATTTAAGTTCAATGATGTGGCTCTTGCGGGGTTCGGACTGCTGAAGGGCAGTGAGGGCGTTGTCGAGGGAAAGGACCTCGAAGGCGCTGTCATCCGAGACTGCCGAGTGTTCGTGGAGAGTCACCTTGAGTGCGCCGCCGCCACGTTTTTGGGCGTTGCGGGTGCGGGCGTGATTGACGAGGATCTGGCGCATCAGCGTCGCAGCTGTGGCAAGGAAGTGGACCCGGCTGCGCTGGCCCATGTCGGCATCGCACTGAGCGAGACGAAGGTAGACCTCATGCACGAGCGCCGTAGGTTGGAGCGTGTGGCCGGCCTTCTCGAGTTTGAGCTGATTGGCGGCGATACGCTTGAGCTCAGAGTAGAGCGTAGTGGACCAGTTATCGAGCTCCCTGTGTGGGGCTTTGGGCTGGTCCATTGTTTGATTTTACTTCGCGCCGAGTTGCTTGGCCATGGCTGAATCCTGAGCGGAACCGGCGGCGTCACCGAGCTTGGCTCTGGCGGCAGACCGATTCATATAGGCGTTGGCGTAGCGAGGATTGGCTTTGATGGCGAGCGTGAAATTCTCTTCGGCTTGTTTCCATTCGGCCAGTCGCATGTAGGAGTAGCCGCGCCCATTGTAGGCAATGGAAAAATCGGATTTCTTGGCGATCGCCTGAGTGAACATCTCGATGGCTTTGCGGAAGTCGCCCGCCTGGTTGAGTTCGCGGCCAAGGAAGTTGAGATTGTCAGCAGAGAGGGTTTGTTTGGAATCGGCGTCGGGAGGTGGTGGGGGCAGGGGCTTCTCAACAGGCTTCGGCGGTTCGGGTTGGGAGACGGTGACCCTGGGAGGCGCTTGTGTCTGGGCAGCCGTCACGATAGGTGCGGGGGCTTGACGTTCGGCGAGGGTCTGCACAGCGGACAGCGCGGATTCTTTCGGGGCCTCAGCTTTGCTCACAAGCGCCGGGGCCTGGGCAGCTGTCAGCTTTTCGTTGGTGCGGTCGAGAACTACTTTAGCTTCGTCGAGAGCAGGATTCAACTGCAGGGCACGTTCGAGGTCAGACTTGGCCTCTTTGTAGTGTTCGAGCAGATAGTGAGCACTGCCACGGGCCAGCCAGGCCTCGGGAAGCTTTGGATTGAGTTCGATGGCCTTATCGCGATCGGCGAATCCCTTGGGATGGTTGCCCAAGAGATGATATGAGCCGCCCCGGGCGATATAGACTTCAGCGGACTTGGGGGCAAGTTCGACGGCCTTATCGCGATCGGCGAGGCTCTTTTCGAATTGTTGAGTTTCGGCATAGGCAGCTCCGCGAGCCAGATAAACACTGACGGCGCTGGGTTGGCGTTTGAGGGCCTCGGAATAATCCATGATGGCGGCCTGCGGTTGATTCATCTGCTGGTAAGCGGCTCCGCGGAGGGTGTAAGCCTTGCTATTGTCGGGCTGCGTTTTGAGGACGGTGGTGAAGTCTGGAATGGCGCGATCGAATTGACCAAGTTGGCCGTAGACATAGCCACGCTCCAGGTAGGCTTCGGCGTAGTCGGGCTTCAGGGTGATGGCGCGGTTGTAATCTTCGAGGGCGTCCTGGAATTTTCCGGTGAGGGTGTAGGCAACGCCGCGATCTTTATAGTTGCCGGGAGAGTCGATGCGAAGCTTGATGGCCTTGGTGAAATCTTCAATGGCCTTGTCGTATTGGCGGAGACGGACCTCGACGACAGCCTTGGCGCTGTAGAGATGAGAAGTATCTTTGGCGAAGCCGGCGGCCTTGTTGTAATCCCGGAGAGCATCTTCATACTTGCCGGCGGAAGAGAGGATATCGCCGCGAATGATCCAGGCCTCAGAATCGTTGGGATCGAGGGCGAGAGCGCGATTGAGGTCGGCTGCGCCGAACTCGGTTTCACCGAGTTGCCAGCGGATTTTGCCGCGTTCCCGCCAGGCGGGGGCGAAGTCGGAGTCGGCTTCAAGGGCTTCGGTACAGGCCTTGAAGGCGTCCTCCATTTTGCCGGCGTCCTGAAGTTGCTGGGCGCGGTCGAAGACCTTCTTCGCCTTGGCGGCATCGCCTTTAGAGCCTTGGGTGGCAAGAGCGAGAGCGAAAACGAAAAAAATTGAGAAGCGCATCAGTTTACCTGCCGAAGTAGTTTTCCATCCCGAGTGAGCTTAAGTACACCATCTCGCCAGACCACGGTGGAACCGGAAAGGCCAGCGATCCAAACCAGAAAAGCCCAGAGGTCCCAGACGGGAGCGAGCCAGAAAGCATTTTGAGCGATCGGAGAACGGAGCACGAAGGCCCCGGCCAGAAGCGCGGTTATCCATCTTATTATGGCGAGTGCGGAGGCCAATGGCCATGCCCCTGCCAGCAGCGCGAGGAAGATCCAGAGACCCGTGTGGGTGACGGGAAGGCCGAGGTAGCCGTCGCCGCGAGAGACGCGGATGGTGCGAGCCCAGCGGACCTGGTGTTGCCAGACACCGGCCCAAGTGTTGTCGCCGATGCTGGTCTCCACGACGACTTCGGACATGTGAGAGCGTTTGCCGAGTTGGGTAATGTGGCGAGCGAGTTGGTAATCATCGGCGAGGTAGTCGGCGAAGATCTCGAAGCCACCGATGGCCTCGAGATCTTCGCGGCGGAAGACGAGGGTGGCCCCGAGGCCAAACTCCCGGATGCCGACTAGCGGGGCAACGAGGACGCTGGGGGCGAAGTCGATGGCGATGCCGAGAGCCTCCCAGCGGCCTGGGAGCGAGTAGGAAGTGGCCCTGTAAAGAGTGGTGACGATGCCAATTTGGGAATCATCGAGAGGGGCCGTTACTTTGCGCAGGTAGCCCTGAGGAACAATGATGTCGCTGTCGTTGACGAGGAGAAGGCCATGCCTGGCCTGGCGGGCGAGATCGATCAGAACGCCGACCTTGGCGTTGGGGGCATTGGTGGTGGAGTGAAATAGGCGGATGTCGAGATCGGGAAACTCGCGCTTGAGCTTGTCGATTTCGTCAAGGCAGGGGTCGTTCGCATCGGCGGCGCCGAAGAGGATCTCGATGGGAGCTGGATAATCCTGGGTGGCGTGGGAGCGGATGGCGGCGTAGAAATCGGGATCGAGGCCGCGAACCGGCTTGAGAATGGAGACGGGCCGAGGATTGCGAACGACGGTTGCCGGAAGAAAAAGATGGCGCAGACAGGCGATCATCGCGACGAGTTGATACGCCGCCGAGACGCAGGCGATGGCTGTCAGCAGGTAGATCACAATTCGAGAAACAGGACGCCGATGGCAACCAAGACTGCCCCGGCCCACCGCCTTAAGCCTACATTCTCTCTCAAAGCATAGCGAGCCATAAATGTTTCAGCCGGGATGGTGAGCGCAGTGGCGGGAACGGCGAAACTCAGGTCGGCGACAGCCAGTAGTTGCGTGAAGCAGAAGAAACTGATGGCCATGAACACGATCGAAAGGCCGAGACGCCACTGGCCGAAGAGTCGGGCGAGGACGGTTGGGGAATGAACTTCGCCATGGGACTTCATGGCGCTGGACTGCAGGTAGTCGCAGACGAGGGTGGAGGTGACGATGCCGAAGACGAGGGCCCACTTCATGATGGGTTGGCCTTTCGGGGCGTAGCGACAGCGAACGGTTGAGTGGACTGAAAAGCAATCCGAGTTCCTGGGAGCCTGCTGAAGCCGATGGGTGAATGGTTGGAGGGGACGGTTTGTCGTTGGGGAGAATCGCCTTGGAGATGATGATGGCCATTGAGAAGCGGCGGGACCGTAACGGCAGTGAAGGGTTGCCTGAACTGGAAGGCAGTCAGATTCAAAGAAACCCGGCTGAGCCCGAGTGGGAGTTGGCTCAAGAGGGGTTCAAGGAGGATGGGAGGGTAGACGGCGGGGGATCTCATGAAGGGTCCGCCTTGGGAGGGGTGGCGGCAGTGAGAATTGTGCCGCTGAGGATGAAAGCGGTGCCAAGCCAGCGCTGCCAGGAGATCTGCCCACCGAGAAAGGCGTAGCCGATGATGGCATTGATGACGTAGCCAACGCTGGTGACGGGGAGGACAAACGAAAGGTCTGCCCAGGAAAGCAGGGTGACGCGCGAAAGAGTCCAGACGGCGAGCAGGACAATGCCGAGGATCACCCAGGGACTTAAGAGAGCGTCGATGGGTTCAATGGAAGTAGGCGCCCAGCCTGTGGGGTGTTTCATACCCCAAGAGAGCGCGAAATTCCCGATGACATTCGCCGCGACAACGAAGGCGGTGAGCAGGTAGACGCGAGGTTTCGCAGCGGGCATTAGTCGCCAGTGGCGGCGTAGCTGGCCTGCTTGGCCTGGTTCTTCTGGTCGGCGACGAACTTCTTGCGCTTGGAGCGCAGGGCGAGGTACTCGCGGGCTTCTTTGACGAGGCGGCGGCGTTCTTCGGAATTGAAGATCGCCTTGCGAACGACGCGCCAGGCGGCCTTAGGACGGAAGTAGTATTCGCCGTAGAAGCGCTCGACGGAATCGACGAGTTCGGCACGATCGAGGCCGGGATAAACGACGGTGGGCAACTGGTGGCCCAGTTCGTCGGTCATCGAGGCATCGAGCTGGATGAGGTTGTTCTTGACGGCGTGATCGTAAAACTCAGTGCCGGGATAAGGATGGGCGATGGAGACCTGGATGGTTTCGCAATCGAGCTTCTTGGCGAAGTCGATGGTTTGCTGAATGGTCTCGCGGGTTTCGCCGGGGAGGCCGACGATGAAGTCGGCGTGGACGGTGAGGCCAAGCTCGTGAGCGTTCCTGGTGAAGCGCTCAGCCATGTCGACGGTAGCGCCCTTCTTGATGTTCTTGAGGATCTCTGGGGCCCCGGATTCATAACCGACGATCATGAGGCGGCAACCGGCGTCCTTCATGGCGGCGAGGGTTTCGCGATCGGTGGTGACGCGGCTGGTGCAGGACCAGGTGAAGTTAAGCTGCTTGAGTTCTTTGCAGAGCTCGATCGTGCGGTCCTTCTTGTAGTTGAAGGTGTCGTCGTCGAAGAAGATCTCTTTGAGGCCGGTGAAGTTTTCGAGCGACCAGCGGACTTCGTTGACGATGTCATTGACCGAGCGCAAGCGCCAGCGGTGGCCCGAGTGAGTTTGAGGCCAGAGGCAGAACGTACACATGGCCGGGCAACCGCGGGAGGTGTAAAAGCTGATGAAGGGATTGAGCAGGAAGGGGACGTTGTAGCGTTTGAAATCAAGGTCACGCTGGTAGACTTTCGAGACCCAGGGGAGCTCGTCGAGGTTTTCGATGTAGCCGCCTTCGGGGTTGTGCATGATGCCACCGTCTTTGCGGTAGCTAACGCCAGGGAGTTCAGCGAGCGGCGTGCCCTTGGCATAATTGACGATCTGATAATCGAACTCGCGGCGGACAATGAAGTCGATGGCCTTGGAGGACCGGAGCGTTTTTTCAGGCTCGACGGTAACCGGGGGGCCGACGAAGCAAACCTGGAGCTTGGGGTTTGAATCCTTCATCATTTCGGCGATCTTCACGTCCACATGGAAGCCAGGAGTTGAAGTGAAGAGCACGAGAAGCTCGAAATCGCGAGCCATCGCAACGGTGTCTTCGATGGTGATCTTGTGGGGAGGAGCATCGACGACTTTCGAGTCGGGCAGAAGCCCGGCGGGATAGCAAAGCCAAACGGGGTACCAGTAGCTTTCGATCTCGCGGGTGGCAGGCCAGCGGGAACTGGCTCCTCCATCAAAGCCCTCAAACGATGGGGGATTCAGGAATAGTGTGCGCATGGATACAGATTTGTCGAGGCTCTCAGTTTAGCAGTTTGACCCGTCTAGAACCGGATGCCGACCAAGAACTCGGTTTGTTGGGAGCGTGGGTTGTAGCTTGGAAATATCCAGCGGGTAAAGCGGACTTCAGGCTCAATCTTGATGGGAAGCAGGCCGATGGTGACACCACCGGCGAGGGTGAGGCCGGGATGACTCTCATTGAAGGTGGGGACGCGGCGAAGGGTGACACCACCGCTGAAGAAGGGTTTGATCGCGACCGCGTTGATGCGCTTCTTGACGAGGATGGGAACTTGATAGACGGTCAAGGTCTGAGGGCCGAGGCGTAAGCGCTCGAACATGATGCCAGTTTCGAAGGTGGGAAGAACGGGGAGGCTTAGCTCCAGGTAGGGACCACCCTTCAGGCGGGCGATTGCACTGAAGGGCTGTCGATTGTCGACATAGCCGGCCTTGATGCCGACGCTAATGGGAAGCTGTGCCAGGGCTGAGGCGGCGAATGCGAAGAGGAAGATGAGTTTCAAAATCGGACTCCTAACATGAGGTCAATTTGGTTTTGGTAAGGGGTTTGGCGCAAGGCTGTCCAGCGGGTGAGACGAAGTTCTGGCTCGAGAGAAATGCGCCAGACCGGCTTGGTGTAGCCAAGCGCGGCGGTGATGCCGTAGCGCAGGAGGTCCTTATTTTGGAAGCGAGTTGAGGATTGGCTCGGGCTGAAGCCTTGAAACCGCGGGATGACCAGAGAGCTTTGGTTGTAATCGCCGATGCGGCGGATCGTGGCCGCGGCGGAAACGAACCAGGAATTCCGACGCGCTTTGCGCAGGAGCGGGACATCGAACACGGTGGCGGTGCGGGTGATGTAGTTGAGGGCGGCGTTGGGGAATGGGCCGAAGTAGCTGTCGTTGCAGAGGCGACGGTACAGCAGACCGGTTTCAATAGCGGGGAGACGGCGGAAGAGTTTGTATTCGAGAAAGGGTCCGACGGTGCCGCGATTGATGCGGACCGAGTCCTCGGATTGTGGGACGACCCGGCGATCGAGGTCGGGCGTGAGTGTGAGGGCAGCCTTGACACCGAAGTGGAACTGGGCGGAGAGGGCGGCCAAAGCAAGGATCACCATAGAGAATGGGACAGCTAGGGGCGCGAGGGTGTTTCTTCAGCGGGGCGAGGTTCGTCGAATTGCATCTTCATGAGGACCTTACCGACGACGCGAGTCTCGGCCTGGTAGTCGACGTTGGAAAGAAAAGTCTCTTCGCCCTTAATCTGGAACTCGCGGGTGAGGTCGGCGGATTTAAAGATGACCGAGGGATTCTTGACGAGACGCCCAGTTTGCTTGATTTCGAGGCCGGACTGTTCCTCGAGCCACAACTCACCTTTGAAGAGGCCAATCATCTTGCGAATGGGGGTGAGATCGAAGACCATGGCGATGCGATCGCCGAGGCTATCTTTGCGTTTGAACTTGAAGCGATAGTTTGCTGGCGTGATGGCTGGGACCTGGTGTTGGGAAGCTTCCTGCTCGGCGCTGAGGTAAAGACCGATGACTTTGGTCTTGACGATGTTGTCGCCAGTGAAGGATTTCATCTCGTATGAGATGTGGCCTTTGGCATCGACTGTTTTGTCGACGACCATGACGCCCTTTTTGCTCATGTTGGGCAATTCGGCTTCGATCTGCACGCGGGCGACGGTGGGAGTGGACCGGGGAGGCTGGCCGGAGCGATCGAGATATTTCTTGAGGGTGGGGCCTGCGGGGCCGAGGGTCATCGGGTCGAAGACGGCGGTGGGCTTTTGCTGAGCTGATCGGCAGGAAATGAGCAGTATGAGCAGGAGAGCCAGGACGAGGGGTTGGAGCAATTTCATTATTGGAGGGTGCTTAGATCCAGTAGGAATCCGCGTTTGCCGACATTGACGCCAGTGGTTTGACCCTGGCTGCCGAGTTGGGCGATTTGACCTTCGGCTTCGTGAATGTGACCGCACAAGAAGTAACGCGGAGAAACGCGGTCGATAAAGCTCGCGATGGCTGTGGAACCAAAATGACGGCCGCCGTGGCCCTGATCGAGCGGGGTATTGAAGGGTGGGCAGTGGCAGGCGAGAACGAGAGGACTGAGGGGAGCAAAGGGTTCGAGGCGGGAGGCGATTTCCTGCTCGGAGTATTCGCCGGGGGTGTCGAAGGGAGTGGGATTGGAGTATCCGAGGGCGGCGAGGTGAACGTTGCCCAAGGCCTGAGAACGGGAATGCATGTTTTCGAAAGAGTAAGCGCTACAAAAGCTTTCGATGTCGCGATGGCTCTCATGGTTGCCGGGAATCACAAAAACCTTGCCTTTGCGGCGGCTAAGAATCTCGCCGGCCTTGTCGAGACCGCGAGCCCAGGAGACGAGATCGCCGACGGAAAAATAATAGTCAGCCTCCTGGTCCATCAGACGGTTGAGAGCGTTGAGGTCTGAATGGATGTCGGAGAAAAAGAGAACTCGCATCTCGATTTATTATTGTCGCCAAAATCTTTAAGTGCAGTAAACTACTTTTCGAAACCGTGGAGCCATCCAAACCACAATCTGCTTTCGTATCGGATCGAAAGGCGCGTGGATTTTTGAAAGAAAGCGCCTTTCGGGAGTACTTGATGCGAATCCAGAATCAAGACGCGGAAGCATTGTCGCAACTGTATGACGAAGCATCGGGGCTGGTATACAGCGTCGCCATGCGGATTCCTGACAACGTGGCGGATGCCGAAGTGGTTGTGGTGGACGTGTTTTCTCAAGTGTGGAAATCGGCAGCGAGCTGGGATGTCGGCCGGGGGAGCGTGACGGCATGGCTGGTGCTCATGGCGCGCAGCCGGGCGCGCGACCGGGTGCGCTGGCGGAAGTCAAGAACCTAGGCTGAGACGGCGGTGGAGGACTTTCAGCATTTCGAGACGAGCGAACCGGATGCTGAGCGGATGGTTGCCGAGAAGCAACAGCAAACGCGGGTGAGGAGTGCGATGTTGGTATTGACAGTCACACAGCGTGAATCGCTGGAGCTGGCATTTTTTGAAGGGCTGACCCACCAAGAGATCTCCGAGAGATTGCGAGAGCCGCTGGGAACGGTGAAGAGCCGGATCCGGACGGCGATGCTGCGATTGAAGTTGGAATTGGAAGGGACCGTGCATTAGATGAAGTTTGATCTGGGCGAATCACTGGCGGCCGAAACCCCGAAGGAAGCGGCTGAGTTTGAGGAATTGGCGGCGCAACTGGCGTTTGATGTTGAGCCCCGGCAGCCCCGCGCGGATCTGCAGGCGCGGGTGATGGCGGCGACACAGGTGCATGTGGTGCGGGGTGCGGATCGCGAGTGGAAAGTAACTCCCTATGCAGGCGTGAGTTACAAGAGCCTGTTTGTGGACCAGGAAACCAAGATGCAGACGTTGTTGCTAAAGCTGGCGCCTGGGGCGGTTTATCCGCGGCACCGCCATAAGCGGGTAGAGCAGTGCCTGGTGCTGAGTGGGGATGTGATTCAGAAAGGTGCCATGGATATGGTGGCCGGGGATTTTGAGTGGATCGAGGCTGGCACAACGCACGACGACGTGAGGAGCCGGGGCGGGTGCGAGTTGTTGATTATCGGGTCGATGGAAGACGAGGTTGAGGCCTAGAAGGCCTTGCGAAGGAAGAGGCCATTGGTGGCGTCGACGAAGACGGAGTAGGCCGAGGAGCCGACGCTGGTGCCCCAAATGACGCGCCAGGCAGCAAGGGGATTGCGCTCGGAGAACTCGAGCAGCATCGAGATGGGAACGTTGGGGTTCTTGGTCGCATAATCCTTTGAGTTCTCGAGAGCGACTTTGTAGATTTCGTCGGTATCTTTCTTCACAGTTTGAATTACGAAGGGCTGGGCAAGTTTGGTGGGGCCGCTGTAGGCTTCGTCGTTGGGGTTGTAGACGCCTGCAAAAAGACCTTCTTCTTTGACAACGGAGTAGGTGCAGTTCTTGATGCGGTTTTTGGAGGGGGAAACAAATGTGACCTGCCAGGCGAAGGCTTTGCCGGGAGGGGCCTGGCGGGACTTGATGAAGATGTTTTGAACGCGGAGAACCTGGATGTCCTGGGCCCATTGGCGGGAAGGGCCGTAGCAGCGGTAGAGGCCGGTGAGGCCGGTGATGGGTTCGACGGGGGCGGCAGGCTTGGACTCTGCTTGCTTTTGGGGTTCAGGGCTGGAGCAGGAGACCGTGAGCAGGAGCGCAGAAAGGGTGCCGATGGAAAGTAGTTTCACCATATGAAATAATACCGCCAGCGCGGGATATTTCGCGCTGCAAAGGGGACGCGTATGTACTTGCGTAAGATTTTCTGTTGCTCCTTGCTGGGCGCAGCGATTGTGATTGGACAGGAGTCGGCTCCACCGACGACGGGTGGCGGAGGCGGCGGAACGACCGGTGGGACAACAGGAGGAACTGGCAGCGGGACTTTGGGTGGGACGCCTGGCGGGACGTTGGGAGTCCCTGGCAATACGAACACGAGGAACCCGAGCCCGTTTCCGCAAACACAACAGCGGATGCCGGATTTCGACCAGATGCAGAACCGGCCGGTGTTTTTGTCGGGCAAGGTGCGGATGGAGGATGGGAGTGCGCCGCCGGAGACGGTGACCATCGAGAGGATTTGCGCGGGGCGAGGGAACCCGGTGCCGGAGGGATACACAGATTCCAAGGGTGGATTTGGATTTCAGGTTGGACAGCGAGCGGGCATGATTCCGGATGCCAGTATCGGGAACGATGGCGATACGTTTGGGGGAATGGGTCGAGGGGGAGGAGGAGGAAACCCAATGGGCCGGGGTGGAGTGTCAGAGCGAGATTTGATGGCGTGCGAACTGCGGGCGAGCCTGCCTGGGTACCGGAGTTCGATTGTTTCACTGGCCGGGCGGCGGACGCTGGACAACCCGGATGTCGGGACGATCATTCTGCGGCGGCTAGGGGATGTGACGGGATTCACAACGAGCGCGACATCTTTGATGGCGCCGAAGGAAGCGAAGAAGGCGCTCGAAAAGGCAAGGAATTCTCTGAAGAAGAATAAAGTGCCGGAAGCGCAGAAGGATCTGGAGTTGGCCGTGGCGGCGCATCCGAAGTTTGCCGAGGCCTGGTATGAGCTGGGCCGTGTGCAGGCGATGCAGAACAACCTGGATGGGGCACGGGCGAGCTATCAGAAATCACTTGAGGCTGACGAAAAGTATGTGCGACCGTATCTGGGGCTGGCACTGATGGAAGCCCAAATGAAGAAGTGGCCCGAGGTGAAGGAACTGACCGAGAAAGTGATCAAGCTGAATCGGTATGATTTTCCGGCGGCGTTCTTTTATGGGGCGGTGGCGAACTACAACCTGCGGGATGCGGAGACAGCCGAGAAGCTTTGCCGGTTGGGAATCGAGGCGGATTCGTACCACTCGGTGCCGAAGATGTCGCATTTGCTGGGGATGATTCTGGCGGATAAGCAGGACTACAAGGGCGCGAGCGAGCAGTTGTCGGCGTACTTGAAGTTTGCGCCGAAGGCGAATGATTTCGACCAGGTGAAGCAGCAATTGGCGGAAATCAACGGCCGCGTGGCACAAGCAACGCCGCAAAACTAGGAATACCCCCATTTGAGGGTTCAAAAACTCCCACTCCACCCGGTGCGGGGCAGGGTGGGGTGCGCCGATTAGGCGAATAGTACTGATACCAGGCAACCGCAAAGTACCTTGAGTGGCTTGATCTGGCGGATGAGACTATTGATGGAGAGTTATCTATGGAGCGCGCCGAATTCGACAAGTGGAAGCCGAAAGAGGTGGCGCGTCTGCTCGCTGTGGTGGAGACGGAGCGGCGCTATTACCAGGAAATTGTTGCGAGCATTCCGGTTGGGTTGTTGATCGTGGGGCCCGGTTTGACAGCGGTGTCGGCGAACCGGCAGTTTCGAGCCCGGGTGGGGAAAAAGAACGAAGACATTCTGGGCAAGAACTTGCGCGAGCTGGTGGATATCAGCGGGCTCGAGAGCCAGGTGGAGCAGGTGGTGAAGGCCAGCGTCGCCATGCCGCGGCAAGAGATGGTGTGGGATGAGCGGGTGCTGATGGTGACGGTGTTGCCGTTGCGGAGCTGGGAAGAGGATTCGGAATCAGAGGCGCTGATCGTGTTTGAGGATCGGGCCGAGGCCGGGGCTGCGTTGACGGGGGAGAAGAAGAAGGCGCTGGATGTTGCTGAGTCGATCGAAGGGATGCTGTGGGAGGTGGATTACGCAGCAGGTGCGATTGCGTATGCAAGCGGTGGGGCCGAAGCGCTGTTTGGATATCCGGCGAAGCGCTGGATGGAGGATCAGGCGGTTTGGGGGTTGCGGGTGGCGCAGGCGGACCGTGAGCGAGTGGATGCGTTTTATGATTCGCTCGGCGGAAGCGTGGGGACGGTGTTTTCGATCGAGTTTGCGGCGCAACATGCCGGTGGGGAAGTGTTTTGGGTTCGCGAGACGGTGAGGGTGATCCGTGACGAGCAGGGCAAGCCGATGCGGCTGGCCGGCTTTACGGTGAACATCACGGAGCGGCGTGAGGTGGAGCAGCAGACGAGTTTGTCGCGGAAGGGCGAGGCGTTGCAGCGGTTGAGCGCGAAGCTGGCGCATGACTTGAACAATCTGCTGATGATTGTGTCCGGGTATGGCGAGGAGATGAAGAACGCACTGCCGGCGGATCATCCGTTGCATCGCGACATGAAGGAGATTCTGGGGGCGACTGAGCGGTTGTACGGGATCACGACGCAGTTTCAAACCTATACGCGGCGGCCGGTGGTGCACCCGAAGATCACGAGTGTGGGAGCGATGCTGGCGCAGGCGCGGCCACGGATGGAACAAGCATTGCGCGGGGCGGAGCTAAAGCTGGAAGTGGCGGCGGGAATCGCCAAGGCGCGGATCGATGGCGACCAGATGGAGGAGGCGCTGGTGCAGCTGGCGCGGCGGGGAGCCGGGGCTGGCAGCTTGAATGTGCGAGCGGAGAATGTGTTGCGCGGAGAAGCCGTGGCGGGCCAGATGCCTGGGGCCTGGGTTCGCTTGACGCTGGAGTATTCGGCGGAGGCGGACATCATCGAGATGCTTGAGCCGTGGCTGGCGCTGGAAGAAGCGGACCGCGAGGTGGAGCTAGGAGTGTCGGCGGCGTATCAAATTGTGCGGCAGAGCCATGGAGATTTGACGGTAGAAGGCAAGCACATTCACATCTATTTGCCGGTGGTGAGCGAGGCTGAGCTTGAGGCGGAGCGAGCGCCGGTGGCGGCCGTTGCGCCTGAAGTGGCAGCGGAGCCGGAAGTGCAGCTGGAGACGATTCTGGTGGTGGAAGACGAAGGTGGGATTCGCGCGTTGGTGAGGAAGATCTTGAAGCGTCAGGGATATCAAGTGCTGGAGGCTGCCAGCGGAGACGAGGCGCTGAAGGTGCTGGCCGAGGATGGGCATCAAGTGGACCTGCTGTTGACCGATGTGATGATGCCTGGCATGAACGGGGTGGAGCTGAGCCAGCGGGCGCTGTTGACCTATGGCGGGCTGAAGGTGTTGTTTGTGAGCGGGTACACGGATGAGAGTGTGCTCGAGGAAGGGCAGTTTCCTCCGGGGACGGCCTTCCTGCAGAAGCCGTTCACGCTGGGCAGTTTGCTGGGCAAGGTGCGCGAAGTTCTGGATGGCGGCGCGGCACGGCACGCGGCAAGCTAGCGATAATGGGTTCTGCCACATGGAGAACCAGTTTTTGAAGCGAGCGATTGAGCTTGCCATCGAAAATGTGAAAACCCGGAACGGGGGGCCGTTTGGGGCTGTGGTGGTGCGCGATGGGGAGATCGTGGCTGAGGGTGTGAATCTGGTGACGACGTCGCTGGACCCGACGGCGCATGCCGAGGTTGTGGCGATCCGGCGGGCGTGCCAGCATTTGCAGTGCTTTGAGCTGAAGGGGTGCGAGATCTATACGAGTTGTGAGCCGTGCCCGATGTGTCTGGCGGCGATTTATTGGGCGAGGGCGGAGCGGGTGGTGTTTGGGGCTGGGCGGAAGGATGCGGCAGAGGCTGGGTTTGACGACGAGTTTTTGTACAAGGAAATCCAACTGGAGCCGGGGGCGCGGAGCCTGCCGCTGATTCAATCTCATCGCGAGGAGGCACTCGCCGCATTGGATTTGTGGCGCGAGGACTATGGAAAGATTCGCTATTGACTCGAAGGCGCCACGGATGGTGGCGCATGTTTTTTATGGCGGGGCGCATTTGTTCAAGCCGGGCCTGTTTGCGAAGTTGGGCGAGCGGGCGCTGGGAAGCCCGGAGGCCGCGTTGGTGAGCGAGAAGGTGAAGGAGAAACTGCGCCGGGAGCCGGTGGAGGATTTTCGGATCGATTTCGAGGATGGATTCGGGTGGCGGAGCGAAGAGGAAGAGGATCAGGCGGCAACGCAGGCAGGGATTGAATTTGCGCGGATGTCGCTGGCGGGAGGATTGCCACGACGGATCGGCATTCGGCCGAAAGCGGATTACCGGCGGGCGTGGCGGACGCTGGAAACGTTTTTGAAGTATGCGACGGGTGCGCCGTTGCCGAAGCAGTTGATTGTGACGCAGCCGAAGATCGAAAAGGTGGAAGAGGCGAAGTGTTGGCGGGAGATGCTGGAGAAGGCCGAGGTGAAGTTTCGATTGCCGGGGATGACGCTGCGGCACGAGATTTTGGTGGAGCATCCTTCGGCGGTGAGGAACCTGGCGGAGATCGCGCGGACTTGCGAGAACCGCTTGGATGCCGGGCACTTTGGGTGTTACGACTATCTGAGCTCGATGCAGGTGCCGGCGCCGGCACAATCGCTGGATCATCCGTATGCGACGCTGGCGCGATGGACGATGCAGCAGGTATTGACGCCGCTGGGTGTGGCGGTGAGCGATGGGGTGTATACGAAGTTGCCGACCGGAGAGGATGCTGCGGCGCGGCGGGATGCTTTTGAGGGGCATCGCAAGGCAGTGGCGCGGGCGTTGAACGAAGGCATGTATTGCGGGTGGGATGTGCACCCGGGGCAGTTGTTGAGCCGGTATGCGGCGCTGTATGAGTTCTTCGAAGCGCATCGGGATGACGTGCTGCGGAGGTACAAGTCGTTTCAGGAAGCGCAGACGAAGGCGACGCGGGCCGGGACGCAGTTTGACGATGCGGCGACGGTTGAGGGATTGATGGTATTTTTGCGGCGCGGCTCAAGTTGCGGCGCGTTTACGGAAGAGGAAATCGCATGAAGTGGATTGGCTTATTGATGATGGCGGCGCTGAGCTTGAGCGCGCAGAAGAAGCAAGAGGTCAAGGTGGTTGTGGTGACCATGTTTGAGAGAGGCGAGGATACGGGGGACGCGCCTGGGGAATTTCAACTGTGGGTGGAGCGTGAGAAGTTGGCGCAGAAGCTTGCGTTTCCGCAGGGCAATCGCGACTTGCGCACGGATGGCAAGGGGCTGATCGCGATGGTGACGGGAGTGGGGACGGCCAAGGCGGCTGCGAGTGTGATGGCGCTGGGGATGGACCCACGATTTGATCTGACGAAGGCGTATTGGCTGGTGGCGGGGATTGCCGGCGTGGACCCGGCGGATGCTTCGCTGGGAAGCGCGGCGTGGGCGACCTATGTTGTGGATGGGGATCTTGGCCATGAGATCGACGGGCGAGAGATTCCGGCGGGGTGGAAGACCGGGTTTGTGCCGTTGCGCAAAGCGGTGCCTTATGAGCAACCCGTGCGGGAGCCAAATGAAGGAGAGATGTACAAGTTGAATGTGGGGCTGGTGGATTGGGCGTATGGGTTGACGAAGGGGATGGATCTGGGCGATACGCCGGCGCTCAAGGAGCGGCGGGCGTTGATGACGGGATTGCCGAATGCTCAGAAGGCGCCGTTTGTGCTGAAGGGGGATACGTTGCAGTCTTCGACGTTCTGGCACGGGAAGCTGTTGAACGAATGGGCGAATGATTGGGTGAAGTATCACACGAAGGATGCAGCGAACTATGTGACGACGGCGATGGAAGATACCGGGACGCTGCAGTCTTTGCACTTTCTCGCGAAGGCCGGCAAGGTGGACGTGAACCGGGTACTGGTGTTGCGGACGGCGAGCAACTTCGATAGCCAGAGGCCGCAGATTACGGCGGCGGAGAGTTTGGCCGAGAACAAGGCGGGTGGCTATGCTGGGTTTATGCCAGCGGTGGAGAGCGCCTGGAAGGTGGGCTCAACGGTGGTGCACGAGTTGACGGGGAATTGGAAGAAGTATCGCAACGAGTTGCCGAACTAGGAGGAAGTAGAAGTATGTTGACGCGAAGAAAGTTATTGGCGGCACCGGTATTGGCCGGTTTGTCTGGTTGCACGAGTACGCCGAAGCTGGTGGCTGGATCGCGGGAAACTCCGGAGAACCGGCTGATTGCGGAGATCATTGCGCAGTTGCTTGAGCGGAAGCTGAAGGCGCGGCTGGACCGGCGCGTTGGAATCACCGGTGCGATGTCGGTTTACAACTCGCTGCAGGGTGGAGAGATGGATGTTTATCCGGAATATTCGCGGATTGCATTCAAGGTTTTGCTGAAGGCGCAGGATCAGCAGGATGCGGACCTGATGCTGGGGGTGATGCGGAAGGGACTGGAAGTGAATGCGCAGGCGAGCTGTCTGCCTTTTCTCGGATTCGAGAATACCCATACGGCGGTGGTGATGGCCGATAATCCGAACTTTTTCTCGATGCAGAAGTTGAGCGAAGCGGCGGCATCCAAGGATGGTTGGCGGCTGGGTTGCACGAGCGAATTTGCACAGAGCACCGAGGGGTACAACGAGCTGAAGGTGCAATACAAGCTGACAGAACGTGGGGGGACGCGGCTTGAGCCAGTGAATCAGTTGTTCTTTGGGCTGCGCGAGAGGCGGATTGACATTCTGATCACGGGGTCGACGGACCCGAGGTTACGGGATCCCAAATACAAAGTGCTTGAGGATGACTTGAGGACGTTCAGCCCGAACCCGGGAGTGATCATTTACCGGTTGGAGGCAGCTCGCAAGTACCCATCAATCCTGCCAGTGCTTGAGTCTTTGAGTGGGAAGCTGGATCAGTTGACGATGGTGAACCTGAATGCCGAGGTGGAGTTGAACAAGCGCGGTTTTGAGGATGTGGCCGTGGAGTGGTTGACGGCGCGGAAGCTGGTTTAGGCGAGAGTGGCGCCAGCGGCGCGGAGCATCGCTTCCATTTTCTGATTGTTGGTGGCGATTGCCTGGCGGACAGTAAAGCCGCCTTCCTGGGCCAAGTCGGGGTTGGCTCCGGCGGCGATGAGCAGGCGGAGCGTATCGAGATCGTTACGGGCGCAAGCGGCGGGGATTGGAGCGACTTTGCGTGCGTTAGCGGCGGGGAGATTGACGTCGGCACCCGCTTCGATGAGCCATTGGGCCACTTGGGGCTGACGAAAGAAAATCGCGAGACCGAGGACGGTGAACCCGTCGGGAGAAAAGGCGTTGCGTTGGTTTAGGTCTGCGGCGACGGCTTGTTGGACCGCACTGAGGTCTCCCATAGCGGCTGACTCAAAGAAGGTGAGATGGGTGAGGTTTGCCTGGATGGCGCGAGCGAGCTGAGGCAACTCAAAGTAAAGGGCCATCATGAGGACCGAGACGCCCATGCTGGTCTGGTTCGAGCAGAGCGAGGGGTCTGAGGCGACTAGATTGAGGGCCTGTTGAAGGTCACGGGCTTTGATGGCTTCTTCAAGGGCAACCATGGCCAAGAGCTTATTACCGCGGGGATGAAACTCAAGGCGACTAGTGGGCGGCAGAGGGCTTGGCGGGTTTGTGGTCGCCTTTGCCGTGATCGTCTTTTTTGGCGTGGTCGTCGGCTTTGGCGTGGTCGTCTTTCTTGTCGCCGTGGCCGCCGCCATGCCCACCACAATGACCACCTTATTTTTTACCGTGAGCGTCTTTGGGATCTTCCTCGTCGTCCTTGGGATCATAGGCCGACTGCTGATATTGAACGATGACAGAGATACGGCGATTCTTGGCGGCGGAGGGGTCTTTTTCGTCCATAAGACGCTGGTCGGCAAAGCCGCGTACCTGTTTGATCTGATCGGGGCGGATGCCGCTGGTGGACATGAGGCGGCGGGCCGCGTTGGCGCGGTCGGAAGAGAGCTCCCAGTTGGAGTAGCCGTTTTCGGGGTTGAAAGGCTTCGAGTCTGTATGGCCCTCGATGACGATGGTGTTGGGGAGTTTGGCTAATTCGGCGCTCATGCGGTCGATGAGGTCTTTGCCGAAATCGCTTGGGTTGGCGCTGCCGGACTGGAAGAACATGCCCTTTTCTTTTTCAAGAAGCTCGATGCGGAGACCTTCGCCGGTGACCGTCATGGTGACGTGGTCTTTGATCTGTTTGAAGTCGGGCATCTGTTTCATGGCGGCCTCGATCTTGTCTTTGAGGCCTTCCATGTCGTCTTTGGAAAGTGTGATCTGTTCACCTTCGCCCGACATGCCCGTGCCGGATTGTTTCTTGAAGCCGGCTGGATCGCGGAAGTAGCCACTGACGGCATTTTTGACTTTTTCAGAAGACCCCATCAGCCACATAACCATGAAGAAGGCCATCATCGCGGTGACGAAGTCGGCATAGGCGACCTTCCAGGCGCCGCCATGGTGGCCGTGGCCGTGGATCTTCTTCTTGATCAGGTAAATCGGTTGTTCTTTGTTCTGGGCGGACATGGGCTATTTGCCTCCGCCCTTGACCTTTTGCTCCATGTCCTTGAAGCTGGGGCGGACATGCGGGGGAATGGAGCGTCGCGCCATTTCGACGGCGAGGATGGGAGCTGCACCTTTGATGAAGGCCCCGACGCCGGCGCGCAGGACATGCATGTACTCGATTTCGCCATAGTTGGTCTTTTGAATGTTGCTGGCCAGAGGGCCAAAGATGCCGTAGCAGAAGAGAATGCCGAGGAAGGTGCCAACGAGAGCGGCGGCAACGTGTTCGCCGATTTCTTCTGGAGGACCGCCGAGGCTACCCATGGTGATGACGACGCCCAGGACTGCGGCAACGATGCCCATGCCGGGGAGAGAGTCGGCCATTTCTTTGAGAGCGGCAACGGGTTGCTCAAGCTCGTGCTTCATGATGTCGATGTCTGCTTCCATCGATTGTTCGATTTCAAAGTGGCCGATGCCGCCAGCGATCGAGGTACGGATGGTGTCGCAGACGAAATCGAGGGCGTGGTGGTTGGAGGTAAAGACTTTGTGTTGTGAGAAGAGCTGGCTTTGTTTGGGATTTTCAATGTCGGTTTCAAGCTTTTGCAGGCCGTTTTTGCGGCCGTAGCTGAAAACTTCCATGAGGGCTTTGAGCGTGTCGAGATAGTGGTTCTTGGTGTAGGGACTGCCCTTCAAGACGCCCAGAATGCCTTTGACGAGAGCCAGGATGTTAGCAATGGGGTTGGCGACGAGCATACTGCCAATGGCTGTGCCAAAGATGACAACGAGTTCCGCTGGTTGCCAGAGGACGGGGAACTTCCCGTGTGACATGGCGTAGCCGCCTCCGACTGCGCCGATTACAAGTACGATACCGATGATTGCGAACATTGCTAGAGGTCCTTATCGGTTGGGAAGGGGCGCATTAGAGAAAAAGCGAGAAAGAGTGAGCAGGATCGCAGAAGTCGCCAGAGAAAAAGCTACGAGGTCGCGGTTGGTCGTGTGGGCAGCGATCCGGATTTTGACGTCGTAGGGGAGATAGCCATTGAGGTAAAGCAGGACAGCGGCAGCAGCAAAGGCAGCGCGGAGGATGAACTGAATGCGATCTTCTGCCATGCCGCCGGCCAGCCAGCGTCGACGCAGGGCGCTGGTGGCAAGTACCGAAGAGACAGTGAGCAGGAGGCTTGAAAACAGGATGGAAGCCGAAGGCAGGACCAGATGCGGAATGCCGCTTGAGATGTTGACCATCAGGATGGCGAGCAAAGTGGTGAGCATGCCGGCGGTGATGGCGGGGCGAGCTGTGGGCAGATTGGCCCCGATGAGCCAGCCGAGCAGCCCATAGCCGATAAGGATCAGCGGATTGAGGAAGGCGTAGCCCATGGAATATGGCAAGTACCCGGCAAGGACGGCGAACCAGACGAAAGCGAGTGGGATGCTTGGCATGGTATTTCTCCAGTATGGCGATACGGCGGATTATCGAATTGGGCGATCCTCTCTTGCGATGCAAGTCCCGGGAAGTTACGGCGGTAGATCAGGCGATTGAGACCTTGAACGACCTGAAGGACACGCTGCATGAGTTTCAGCGTACGCATGGATTCGGCAGAGGGATTGCGGCGATCCAGATTGGGGTGCCGGATCGGGTGATCTATATCGAAATCGCGGGGGAGACTTACGAGTTGATCAATCCTGAGATCGAGCGGCAGAGCGAGGAGCAATTCGAGATGTGGGATGACTGCTTCAGCTTTCCGAATCTGATGGTGCGGCTGAATCGGAGCGAGCGGGTGTGGCTGCGGTATCAGGACCGGACAGGGGCCGAGAGGCGTCTGGAGGCGGAATGGGCATTCGCTGAATTGCTACAGCATGAGGCGGATCACCTCGATGGGGTGTTATCTGTCGACCGGGCGATCGACCTGAAGGATTCGCTGATGACTCGGGGCGAGTACCTGCGAACTTTAGGCAAAAATCCACTTAGTACTTTCTAGGGCAATTTTGGGAAGGGTCTTTCATAATCGGCTCGCAGGCAATGGCCGATATCATAACCATGCAAGACCGGAGAGTGAATCCGAGGATGTTATGCGCGGATCTGGTAAAGGTGGAATGGCGCGACAAGTCGGGGAATGACCATGCCGTGGTTGCCAATCTCGAAGATATCTCCTTGTCTGGAGCGTGTCTTCAATTGGAAGAAGACGTTCCAGTACAAGCGATTGTGCTCATCACGCACGAAAAAGGCACGTTTGAGGGCCGGGTGCGGTACTGCGTCTTCAAAGATATCGGTTACTTCCTGGGTGTGGAGTTTGAACCGGGACACCGCTGGAACGCCAAGCAATTCAAACCGATGCACCTGCTCGACCCGCGCCGTCTGGTGGGGGCGAAGGAAGAACCAGCGGATCAGGGTTTGATCGCGACCTCATAAGGTCGGTCGACGAGTGAGGGGATTTTGCGAATTGGATGGCCCACACGGCGGCCTGAAAGCTTTTTGCGAAAGAGCCCGAGCCTTTCACTAGTCCGCGATCGCGGAGGGTGAGGCTGGGCTTTTTTTCTTTGGGGGCGGGGACTTATCAAGCTCGGAAGAAAATCGGGTGTTGATTCGCGGGATTGAGATCTGCTCGGGTCGGGTTGCCTTGGCGATACCTGATGAGATCGCCTGCGGCTTGATGCTGAATGTGGTTCCCGATCGGCGAAGGGGGAACCTCCGCTGGGGACTGAACTTGACTGAGAGGATCGCCGTGAGACTGGCCGCCCGTAATCCTCAGACGAATTTATATTGGCCAGGGACGGGGAGCGGGAAGACTTCCATTTTGGCGTCGTAGGAGAACTCTTTGGGGCTGCGATCGAGCGGAGAATTGAGCGCTTGCTCCCAGGTGATTTCCTGTCCAGAGTAAGCACTCTCGCGCGCCATGATGCAAGTGAGCGTGGACTCGGCGACGGCCATTGAATGATTGATGTAAGGACCATCGCCACGAATGGACTTTGCCAAAGCAACGTGTTCGGCGACGTAAGGGTTGATGTCTTTTGAGCCGAGGTCGCGGCAGTTGGATTTGCCTTTGGCCCCGCTGATTTGTTCGCTGACGTTGGTATAGAGGCCCTTGGGGAACTGCCGGCAGTAGCTTGAAAGGCGGACGCCGTTGGCATATTCGAAGTCGGCCGTGGTGTGGTCGTAGATAGAGCCGTGGACTTCGTCACGGGGACGCCAGGCGGCTCCGCCGGTGGCGAAGACCTTGACCGGGTGGGTGCCCATGACCCAATTGATGACGTCGATATTGTGGAGGTGTTGTTCGACGATTTGATCGCCGCAGAGCCACACGTTGGAATACCAGTTGCGATGCTGCCAGGCCATGTCGCCCCATTTGGGATCGCGCCCCTTGGGCTGCTGGATGACCGGAGTGCCGACCCAATAAGCATAGGCAGCGCGGATTTCACCGAGGGCACCATTTTGGATCTTGTCCACAGTTTCGACGTATTCGCGCTGGAAGCGGCGCTGTGCGCCCGAGACGACCGTGAGTTTTTTCTCTTCGCTCTTCTTGGCGGCGGCCATGAAGCGGCGGATGCCGCCCGGGTCTGTGGCGAAGGGTTTTTCACAGAAGACGTGCTTGCCGGCTTCGACGGCGGCTTCAAAGTGCATGGGACGGTAGCCGGGAGGCGTGCAGAGCATGACGATGTCAACGTCGCTCGCGAGGACTTTCTGGTAGGCGTCGAAGCCGGTGAAGCGGTGTTCGGGAGAGACCTTGACGCGGTCGTGAGTTTTAGGGAAGCGGTTGGAGTCTTTGAGCCAGGCGAGGTTCGTTTCGAGCTTGTCTTCGAAAAGATCGCCAATGGCGGTTACCTCAACCGTGGGGTCGGCCGTGAGGAGATCGACCACGGCCTGGCGGCCTCGACCACCGGAACCGATGAGACCGGCTTTGAGTTTGGCCGGGCCGGCGCCGCGGACGAGCTCGGGGCGAACGATGGTGAAAGCACCGGCGGTAAGAAAAGCGCGCCGATCCTTTAGGGATTGCGGTAAATTGGGAAACTCCATGGCTGTGACCAACGCTCTCAATCATATCCCGCCCAGAGGGGTTTACGCCGCTGCAATTACTCCTGCCAGGGAGCGATCGAACTATGTCGATTTAGGCGCATCGATGGAAGTGATCGACTTTTTGAGTGCGTCACCGGTTGAGGGGATCAGTATCTTCGGAACGACGGGGAACTTCTTGCACTTCGATGTGGAGGAGCGGGAGAAGCTGGTGAGCTTTGGGATCAAGCGGAGCCGCAAGCCGGTGGCGGTGGGAATTGCGCACTCGACGCTGGATGTGACGGTGCATCTGGCGGAACAGGCAGCGGACTCGGGGGCATCGCTGGCGCTGGTTCTGCCGCCTTATTACTTCAAGTATTCCGAGGAGCAGATCGAGAACTTTTATCTGCGGCTGGCAGAGAAGGCGGCAAAGTTTCTGCCGCTGTATCTCTACAACATTCCATTTTTTACGGCGGCGATTCCGCTCGCGGTTTCGCGACGGTTACTCGAGAGCGGGATGTATGCGGGCATCAAAGATTCTTCTGGCAAGCCCGAGTATCTGGAGGGGCTGACCGGGACGGGGAAAACTTTATTGGTCGGGAATGACACAGCGCTTTGTGACTCGCGCAAAGGGCCCGCGGTGGGTGTGATCAGCGGGTGCGCAGCCGCGCTGCCGGAACTGGTTTGTGCGCTTGACCGCGCTGTGGCAAGCGGGGATGCAGGGCAAGAAGCAAAGCTGTGGGGATACCTGAAGGAGTTTATCGATTGGTTGAATGCCTTCCCTACCCCGTTTGGCGTGGCAGAAGCCTGCCGGCTGCGCAAGCTCCCGGCAAGGCCGGATTCGACGTGGTTGGGCAATGTTCCGCTGGAAGCGTATCGGCACTGGTTTTTGAACTGGTTGCCCCATGTGCTGGAGGATTCCAAGTAACGCTATGACGCCTGAGGAGTTTCGGACTTACGGTTATGCGGCTGTCGATTGGGTGGCGCATTTTCTAGAGCACACGCGGGATTATCCTGTGCTGCCGGATGTGAAGCCGGGATCGCTGGTGGATGCACTGCCGAAATCTGGGCCCGAACAAGGCGAGGATTTCGGGCAGATCCTCGAGGACTTCGAGCGGGAGATCGTGCCAAGGAGTACGCACTGGAATCATCCGCGGTTCATGGGGTACTTTGCCAACTCATCGCCGGGAGAAGGCATTCTGGCCGAGATGCTGGCTGCGGCTCTGAATCCGAATGCGATGTTGTGGAAGAGTTCGCCGGCGGCGACAGAACTCGAGCAAGTGACGCTTGATTGGTTGCGGCAATGGATGGGGATTTCGCCGGGATGGTTTGGGCAGATTCTGGATACGGCGTCGACGAGTACGTTTCATGCGATTGTCGCGGCACGAGTGCGTAAGGGGGTTTCGAAGGGCACGTTGTATGCGAGCAAGCATGCACATAGCTCGATTGAAAAGGGTGCGCTGGCGGCGGGTGTAGCGCGCGAGCACGTGCGGTTGATCGATGTGGACGATGCGTTCCGGATGCGGATGGATTTGCTGGAGGCGGCGATCACGGAGGACCTGGCGGCTGGGCTTGAGCCGTTTTGCGTGATCCCGACCGTGGGAACGACTAGCGTGGCGAGCATCGATCCGGTGCGAGAAGTGTTGGCGATTGCCAAGAAACATGGGATGTGGGTACACGTCGATTGCGCCTATGGCGGCAGCACGGCGGTGGACCCGAGGTATCAGCCCCTGATGGATGGTGTGGATGAGGCGGATTCGTTTGTCGTGAATCCGCACAAGTGGATGTTTGTGCCGATGGATTTGAGCGTGCTGTATTGCCGCGACAAAGAGTGGTTGCGGAACGCGTTCTCGCTGGTGCCGGAGTATTTGCGAACGGCTGGGGATGAGCGGGCGTTGAACTATCACGAGTATGGATTGCCGCTGGGACGAAGGTTCCGATCGTTGAAGTTGTGGTTTACGATGCGGTCGTTTGGGCGCGAGAAGATTGCCGCGATGATCCACCAGCAGATCGAGGATGCCAAATGGCTGGCCGAAGAGATGCGGCAGCACCCGAGCTTTGAAGTATGTGCGCCGGTGGATTATTCGCTGGTTGTATTTCGGCACCGGGATGGCGATGAGGCGACACAGCAGATGTTTGAGGCGGTGGATCGCAGTGGTGAGGTTTTGCTGTCGCCCAACGTGCTTGCAGGACGCAAGGTGATTCGGCTGGCGATCGGCAACATCCAGACGTCGCGAGAGGATCTGGCGGTGGTCTGGAAACTGTTGCGGGGGGTGGCGGGTGGATGAGCTTGAAGGGCATGTTGCGTATCTAAGAGGGTTCTTCGCCGCGCATTATGAGTTTGGTGCGGGCGTAAAGGAATTGCTGCGGTATGCGGGAACGGTTGCAGCCGGAGCGCTGTGGAGGGAATTGGACGGGTTGGATTTGAAGCGCGAAGAACGGTCGTTTGTGTTGTGGCTGGAGGGGAATCGGCCTGAGAATATTGCTGAAATTCTCGCTTTTTACTTTGGGATTTCAGAAGATGGAAGCACAGTGCATCTGGATGGGACGGGAGATTTCGATGCTGCCGAGAAGGCGTGCGACTGGGCTTGCGAGTATGTGTTTCGCTCGGGTGAGGATTGGGGAGACTCACAGGCACTGCGGGCGTTTGGAGTGATCTCAGAACAGGCGGACGGGGAACTGCCCGTGTTGCTGTATGTGCTTTGCCTGGGGTATGTGGGGTTGCTGGCGCAACAGCACGGCAATGGGTTCGGTGTGCCGCTGGCAGTGGGGTTTGACGACGGGGATGCCTACGTACTGCCTAGCTCAGAGGCCTTGATCTGGGACTCGCTGGAGGGGGCTTTGGCGCTGTCGCTCGCGTGGCGAGAGAGGCGCGAGATTTGCGACTCCAGGGCCATGAGGCTTTGCTGGATCTCAGACTGCTCACGGGCCTCGAAGGCACCCATCAGGCGCACGGCGGACTCGACCACGCTGACGGCTGCGATTCGTTCTGCCGCAGAGCGGATCTTGCGGATTTCGCGCTCAACGGCAGCCCGATCGTCGCGAGAGACGGCGGTCTGAATTTTCTCGATACGCTCGGGTGCCATCTGAAGGAACAGGAGCAGCATGCCTTCGAACAGGACGGTGTCGTTGTCAGTGAGGCGGGCGGCCAGACCGCGGTCAATCGCCTGGAGCGGAGAAACCTCTGGAATAGCGGCGGCTTCGACGACAGCGGATTCTTGCGGCTTGGGCAGAACCGGCTCAGGGGTTGCGTCGAGATACCGCATGATGGTGTGGACCAAGGTGGATGGATTGACGGGCTTTGAGGCGTAGTCGTTCATGCCGGCGTCGATGCAGCGCTCTCTGTCACCTGTCATGGCGTGGGCTGTCATGGCGATGATGGGCAATGTAGTGAGGCGCAGCTCTTCGCGAATCTTGCAAGTGGCTTCGATGCCGTCCATGTAAGGCATCTGGACGTCCATAAGGACGAGATCAAAGATGTTCTTCTGGAGGGCGGCGATGGCTTCAATGCCATTGGCGGCTACTTCGACATGGAAACCGCGCTTAGTGAGAATGGCGAGAACTACCTTCTGGTTGACGGTCTCCCGCTCCGCGATTTTGATGGACAGCTCCCTGGGACATTTCATAGAGAAAATGTTCGAAAGGAGATGTTCGATGTCGAGAGAAAACAAACACGATTCCGGGGCTGCGGAAGGAGCCCGGAGGGC
>VFZU01000054.1 GCA_016870995.1 Acidobacteriota bacterium | reverse complement strand
GCAAAAAGAATGTCCTTGCCACGATGATGCAGAGCTTCATCCTGATGGCACTCGCCACAGTCCTCTGGGCCTTCGTGGGCTATAGCTTGAGCTTCGGGGAGGGTAGCCCTTTCATCGGCGACCTCCGTTACTTCATGCTCGCCGGCGTCGGCGCCGACCCCATGCCCGACTACGCCGCCACCATCCCTCACCAAACCTGGATGATGTTCCAGTTGATGTTCGCCATCATCACACCTGCCCTCATCACAGGCGCTTTCGCGGAGCGCATGAAATTCAACGCAATGGTCTTGTTCATGACTCTCTGGTCCCTGCTCGTCTATTTCCCCATGGCCCACATGGTCTGGGGCAAGGGCGGCCTTCTCAATGCCTTCCTGGGTGGTTCCATCCCTTGTTATGATTTCGCCGGCGGCACAGTCGTCCACATCACCTCTGGTGTGTCGGCTCTGGTCTGCGCAATTTATATGGGAAAACGCGTCGGCTACGGCAGCGAACCCATGAAGCCTCATTCTCTTGTCCTTAGCTTCATCGGCGCCTGCATGCTTTGGATCGGCTGGTTCGGTTTCAATGCCGGTAGCGCCCTCAGCTCTGGCAGCCTCGCCTCCGCCGCCTTCGTCACCACTCACTTCGGCGCTGCCGCCGCAGCTCTCGGCTGGTCTCTCATGGAATGGTTTCACTCCAAGGCCACCGTCCTTGGAGCCATCTCCGGCGCCGTCGCCGGCCTCGTCGTCATCACTCCCGCCTCCGGCTTCGTCACCCCCGGCTCCGCCCTCCTCATGGGCTTCATTGGCGGCATGTTCTGCTACTTCATGGTCGTCAAGGTCAAAGCCATGTTCGGCTATGACGACTCCCTCGATGCCTTTGGCGTCCACGGCGCAGGCGGCACCCTCGGTGCTCTCCTCACAGGCTTTTTCGCGACCAAAGCCGTCAATGGTGCCATTGCCGAAGGTAAGGGCGGCGTGGTCGACGGCAACGTGGGCCAGATTCTCAATCAGGCCATCGGCGTCGCCATCGCCTGGGGCATCGCAATCGTTGGCACTCTCATCATCCTCAAAATCTGTGATATCGTCTGCGGCGGAGTGAGAGTTAGCACCCAGGATGAGATCGAAGGTCTCGATCTGAGCCAGCATGGTGAAGAAGGCTACTCGCTGGAAGGCTGAAAATAGACAGGAAGCACATCATGAAAAAACTCGAAGCAGTCATCCAACCCTTCAAGCTCGAAGAAGTGAAGGAGACCCTCAAGGGCATTGGCGTCGACGGCATGACCATCACCGAAGTCCGCGGCCACGGTCGCCAAAAGGGCCACACCGAGGTCTACCGCGGCCAGGAGTACAAGGTCGATCTGCTCGCCAAGATCAAGGTCGAAGTCGTCATCCCCGCCGAACGCCTCGACGAAGTCCTCGATGCCATCATCAAAGCGGCCCGCACCGGCAAGATCGGCGACGGTAAGATCTTCGTCTACGATGTCGCGGAAGCCATCCGCATCCGCAATGGCGACCGCGGTGCCAGCGCCCTCTAGCCACCATCCACCACAAAATAAAAAAGGCCCCGGCTTCCGCCGGGGCCTTTTCGCGGGTCCAGTTTAGAACTGGTTCCACAGGTATTGGTTGTAGACTTCGTGGTGATACTGCACTTCCGGTGCCTTCACAGCCGTGCCCAGCAACCGCGGGCAACGATCCGCCGAAGCCTGCTTCAGGTCGGCGAACCGGCCCTTCACATCCGCTCCGAACAGCTCCGTCGTCCAGCTTGCTGCACGGAAGTTCTCGATCGCCGTATAGATGTTGTCCGGCAGATAGCGGTCCGCCTGACGCAAGTTCTTGATCTTGGCGATCTCGCCGTCAAGACCGGTCTTGAACACGGTGTACAGCACCATGTACGGGTTAGCGTCCGGGCCCACCGAGCGAACTTCAACGCGCGAGCTCTTCTCATTGCCAATCGGGATGCGCACCATCGAGCCGCGATCCGTCGCCGAAGCCTTGATCTGGTTCGGAGCTTCGAAGTGCGGGTCGAGACGACGATAAGCGTTTACACTCGCATTCAGCGGCAGGCAAATGTCATTGCCATGGGTCAGGATGCGGTCAATAAACTGCCATGCAGTCTTGCTCATGTTCTCCTCGCCCTTGGCGTCGTAGAAGATGTTCTTGCCGCCCTTGGTGATCGAAACGTTCGTGTGCATGCCGTTGCCGTTCACGCCCACAACCGGCTTCGGCAAGAAGCTCGCCGTCAGCCCCATCTTCGTCGCCACCTGACGCGCGATCAGCTTGTAGATCTGAATCTGATCCGCCGCCGCCACCACGTCGCCGTACATGTAGTTGATTTCAAACTGCGACGGCGCAACTTCCGGGTGATCCTTCTCGTTCTGGAAGCCCATCGCACGCTGCACTTCGGCGCAGGTGTCGATAAACGTACGCAGCGGATCGCCAGGCAGCGAGTGGTAATAACCACCAGTGTTCACATACTTGAAGCTGCCGGTCTGATGATACTTGCGCTCTGCGTCGGTACCTTCAAACAGGAAACCTTCAATTTCGTTCGCCGCGTTCAGCGTATAGCCGTTCTTCTGGAACTGGCCCTTGGCATACTGCTTCAGCACGCCACGGATGTCAGCGCCATAAGGCGAACCGTCCTTATCGATGACTTCGCTAAACAAAAGCACTTTGCCCGAACCGAAGATATCGGCCGGACCCCAATAAAATGCGCTCCAGTCCATCGACAGACGGAGATCGCTCTCTCGCTGAGCCGTAAACCCGCGGATGGAAGAACCGTCGAACGTTAGGTTGTCCCAGCTATTGATCAAGAACTTCTTGTCATAGTCGAGCATGTGCAGCCGGCCTTCGAGATCGCTGAACAAAACCGTGACGGCCTTGATCCGCTTCTCATCGGTCAGATACTTAAGACGTTCCTCTTGGATCACTTCCGGCGAGACGCGATTCTTGCGCTGCTCTTTGGCCATCAGATTGAGGTCTTCTAACTCCCCATAGGAGAGCGATAAAAAATTACGCAATTCGTTCGACATTCATTCCCTCGATTGAGTAGATAGGATGCTGGCTGTTGAGCGGACGGCGAGTCAACGGAGACTCAGAACCCGGGTTCGGAAACCCAACCATAGACAAACCTCGGCACAGGGCCGATGCTCGATTATAGTCCGTCGAATTGCCCAAATCCAAGCAACTGCGGCCTTTCAAACCCAATGCTTTGTTTTTATCGAGTCGATTGATTCGGATAATGGAAACATCTTTATGCACGCTGTAATAAGTCAGCTGAATACTTCCCGCGGCGGAATCCCAAAACGATCCCTCCTCTCCGCCAACCTCACCCCTCTCGGCCTCGAGGGCGACGATTGGGCCCATCCCAAATACCATGGCGGCCCCAAACAGGCCCTCCTCCTCATCGGCAAAGAAGTCATCGAAGAACTCAACGCCCTCGGCTACCAGCTTTACCCCGGCGCGCTCGGTGAAAACCTCACCACCTCCGGCCTTGATTACAGCCGCCTCGCCTCTGGCCAGCAGTTCCGCCTTGGCCAAAGCTGCGAGATCGAACTCACCAAACTCCGTGAGCCCTGCCGCACCCTCGACGTCTACAACCGTGAGGGCCTCGGAAAGATCCAAAAACTCCTCAAACTCGAAGGCCGTGGCGGCTGGTATGCCCGCGTCCTCAAGGCCGGGCCGCTTTTCCCCGATGATAAAATTTCGCTGTTAGCCCAGGTCGTCTAGCCCTTGCTCCGTTCCTACGAAGAAATCCTGAAGCACCACAGCCGCATTCTGTTCGAAGAAGTGCGGCAACACCCCGATTGGCTCGTTGGGATCCAACTCGATCGCGCTTTCGAAGCCCACGACTTCCGCAACCTGCTCGAAACTCTCTCCTTCACCAACCTCGCCCTGGCCGCCTTCCGCCGCCGCTGCCTCACCCGCATCCTCCTCCGCGATGTCCTTGGCCATTCCAGCCTCTCTCAAACCACCGCAGAAGTCTCCGCCCTCGCCGACGCCATCCTTGAGTGGTCCTACGAGAAACTGCGCGCCGAGGCCGAGGCCACCTTCGGCCAACCCATCCTCGAGAACGGCCGCCCCTGCGGCTGTTCCATCCTGGCCCTCGGCAAACTCGGCGGCAACGAACTCAACTACAGCTCCGACATCGACCTCATGTACATCTACGGCGGCCGCGGCGAAACCACCGGCCCCGTCAAACTCACCAACCGGGAGTTCTTCGAAAAACTCGCACAGCACCAAACTCAATTCCTCGGCGCCTACACCCCCGAAGGCATCTGCTACCGGGTCGATCTCCGCCTGCGCCCCGAAGGCAGCCTCGGCGAGATCGCCACCTCAATGGAGGCCGCCCGCGACTACTACCGCCTCCGCGCACGCGACTGGGAACTCCAGATGATGATCAAGGCCCGCGTCTCCGCCGGCGAGCCCGAACCCGGCCAGGCCCTCATCCAGTTCGTCGAACCCCTCACCTACCGCACCACAACCGACTTCTCCGCCATCGAAGCCGTCAGCGCCACCCGCATCCGCTGGAACGAAAAACTCGCCAATCGCAAGCTCCTCGGCGGCGCCATCGACGTCAAGCTCACCCGCGGCGGCATCCGCGACATCGAGTTCCTCGTCCAGTGTCTCCAGCGCCTCCACGGCGGCCGCGAGCGGTGGGTCCGCTCCACCGGCACCATGATCGGCCTCGCCCGCCTCTTCGATAAGACCCTCATCAGTTCCTCCGAACACGAAACGCTCATCGAAGCCTACGTCTTCCTCCGCCACCTCGAGCACCGCCTCCAGATCATGGAGGACCGACAAACGCACACCCTCCCCGACAGCTTCGAGGAAATCGAAGACCTCGCCCGCCGCATGCCCACCCTCGACCTCGGCCACGAGAACACCGGCGTCCGCCTGATCGACCGCCTCAAGGCCCACCTCGCCTCGGTCGAATCCATCTACTCCCGCGTGATTTACGGCCACCAGGTTCCCACCTCGGCACCCGTCGACCAGCCCTCCAACCCTCAGAACCGCGTTCAGCTCGAACGCCTCCAGGAACAACTCGAAGCCCGCTGGGGCTCACTCGATGCCGACCCCGCCGATCTCCGCGAACTCGCCGCCCTCAGCCCCTATCTCACCGACGAACTCATCCGCCAGCCCGAGTGGCTCGAAGAGCTGCGCGCCATGCGTTCCACACCCTACGAACCCTTCACCTGGCAAGGCGAACAGGGCCTCCGCAAAGCCTTCCGCCGCCGCATGTTCCGCATCCAGTGCGAAAGTCTCATCCTCGGCCGTGGCGTCTTTGAAACCCTCGCCGCCAACAGCGATCTCGCCGACGCCGTCATCTCCCACTGCTATGAGCTCGCCATCCTCGATATCAGCAAAGGCGAAGCCGACGTCTCGAACCCCATGATGATCGTCTCCCTCGGTCGCCTCGGCTTGCGCGAATTCGATCTGGCCAGCGACGCCGACATCATCTTCATCCTTCCCGACGAAGAACAGGCCTCCCTTGAGTTCTGGACCCGCATCGCCGCCCGCATGATCGAACTCCTCACCGCCTACACGGGCGACGGCATGATGTTCACCGTCGACGCCCGCCTCCGTCCCTTCGGCCGTGAAGGCGACCTCGTCCAGCCCGAGAGCACTTACATGGACTACTTCGCCCAGCATGCCGAGGCCTGGGAAGGCATCGCCTACATGAAGGCCCGCGCCGTCGCCGGCAACACCGAGCGCGCCACAAAATTCCTCAAAGAACTCCAGAAAGTCGACTGGCGCCGCTACGGACAATCCCAGCGCTCAAAGAAGCAACTCAGCGACATGCGCGCTCGCCTCGAAAAAGAACAGGGTCGCAACAACCCTCTCAAAGCCGGTCGCGGAGGCTTCTACGACATCGACTTTCTACTGCTTTACTTGCGCCTCAAAAGCGCAGGGATCTTCTTCAAGGTCCTCAACACTCCACAAAGAATCGACGTTGTCGAACAGATGGGCCACCTCGAACAGGATGACGCCGCCTTCCTCATGGATGCCGCGCTCCTCTATCGAGCCATCGATCACGGCATGCGCCTCTACACCGGGCAGAACACCAACTTGCCACCCGAATCCGCCGCCGCCCGCGAAGCCCTTTCCTCCATGCTGGGCCGCTGGCTCCCGGCCAAACCACGTCATACCAACCTCGAATCGGAACTAGCCGCAGTTCAGGAGAGAACCCGTGAGACTTTTGAGCGTCTGTTTACTTAGTCTCATCTCCACTGCCTCCGCCGCCTCGATTGAACAAGCTCTCAATCGCATGTACAACTTCGACTTCGCCGGAGCCGACCGCGAGATGGATCGCTACATCGCCGAAAAGCCCGCCGATCCACTCGGCCTCACCTTCCGCGCCGCATCCCTTCTCTTCCGCGAGCTCGACCGGCTCGCAATTCTCGAAGGCGAATTCTTCACGCAAGATAAGCGCCTCATCGACAAGAAAAAACTCAGCCCCGACAACGCAGTCAAAGATCGCTTCATGGCCGCCATCGAGCAATCGAAAGCCATCGCCCGCAACCGCCTGGCCTCTGCCCCCAACGACAGCAACGCCCTCTTCGCCCTCTGCCTCGACGCCGGCCTGATCACCGATTACATGAGCCTCATCGAGAAGCGGCACTTGGGCAGTCTCACCTACGCCAAAGAATCACACTCCCACGCAGTGAAGTTATTGAAGCTCGACCCCTCATTTACCGACGCTTACCTCACCACGGGAATGACAGAGTACATGCTCGGAAGCGTCCCTTTCTTTGTGAAGTGGTTTGTTCGATTTGAAGAGGCCGAAGGAAACAAGAACCTCGCCATCGAACGTCTGAATAGTGTGGTGGCTCGTGGCAAGTACCTCGGGCCATTTGCGAAGATGTTATTAGCCATCATCGATGTACGCGAAAAGCGCCCGTTGAACGCCGAGAGCAGACTAATCGAGCTCAGCCGGGACTTCCCCGAGAATCCACTCTTCAAGAAAGAAATCGAAAAACTCCGACCCAAACTCCGATGAACCGCATTGCCCTGTTCTTCATTGCCGGCAGCTTGCTGGCGCAGGAGGCCACCGTTGAACACGCATTCAACCGCCTCTACAGTTTCCAGTTCGAAGAAAGCCAGCGCGTCGCGCGTGCTTATTCAGACAAGCATCCCTACGATGCCCTCGGCCACGCCTCCCTTGCCGCTTCCTACTTGTTCAGCGAAATGAACCGCCTGCAAGTCTTCAACAAGGACATGTTCAAAGAAGAAAAGGTCAAAGGCGAGCAGGCCAAGCGCATCGGCGCCGAAGCCAAGCGGAACTTTGAGGATGCCCTCAACAAAGCCAAAGGTGCCGGCACCGACGCTCTCAAGAAAAATCCCAAAGACACCAACGCCTTGCTCGGCCTGCTCATCGCCACCGGAGCCGAGCGCGACTTCGCCGCTCTGGTCGAAAAGCGCTACAAGGACAGCTACTACGCTGCCAAGGCCAGCCAGGATTACGCCCTCCAGCTCCAGGCCATCGACGGCAGCATGAACGATGCCTGGTTCACCCGCGGCTTTAGCGAATACCTCATTGGCAGCGTCCCGTTCGTGATCCGCTGGCTCATGAAGATCGATCAGGCCACCGGCGATAAAAAGAAGGGCATCGAGCTGATGGAGAAATGCGCACGCGACGGCCGCTACTTAAAACCTTTCGCCCAAATGATGCTCGCCAGCATCTATCAGAAAGACAAGCGAATGAAAGAAACCCGTCAGATGCTCGAGGCCTTTGCCGCCGACCACCCCGACAACGCTGTCATCCGCGAAGAGCTGGTCAAGCTCGGAAAATCCTAGGGACTATCATTAGTTTGTGAGCTTGCTCCTTCGATCCATTCTGATTTCCGCCGTCACGCTGGTATCCGCGCGGGCGCAGGTCATCGAATTCGAATCGAACGGCTTGAAGTATCAAACGCTCACCAAGGCCGGCGTCACCGTCATGTTCGCCAGCCTTCCCTCCAATCTGAAGGGCTACACCGTGATGCAGATCGCCGTCTCCAACGGCTCGAAATACATCACCACAGTCGACCCCGAAGAATTCGTCTTCCACCGCAACGACGGCAGCCACGAGAAAGCCTTGCCCGCCCGCACGGTCGTCAAGCGCATGCTCGACAAAGCCAATCGCGACGACGTGATCAAGCTCGTCGGCACCTATGAGGTCGGCCTCTACGGCCTCCAGCGCATGCAATCCACAAACGGCTATGAACAACGCCGCCAAAGCGCCATTGGCGAATTTGGCGGCACCCGCCTCAAGGCCGCCGCGGCCACCAGCGCCATCGCTTTCGTTAAGCTCAAACTCGCCGCCGGCGAATCCACCGACGGCGCCATCTTCTACGAAACCGAAAAGCGAGGCCTCGGCGCCGGTCGCCTCACCGTCAAATTGGCTGGCCAACTTTTTGAGTTCGATCCGATATCCTAGTAGTTGGTCGATCTGCACACACACACCTTTGAGAGCGATGGCACGGATTCCCCCGTGCAATTGGTCGAAAAAGCCGCCGATCTCGGACTTCGCGTTCTGGCAATCACCGATCACGACACCCTCAGCGCTCACGCGCTAGCTGCGCCAAAAGCCGAAGAACTCGGCATCCGGCTCGTCCGTGGCGTCGAGATCAGCACCAAGGCCAACGGCCGCAAGGTCCACCTTCTTGCCTACTGGTTCCATGGCACACCGCCTGAAGCCTTCGCTGTCTGGCTCGACGCAATGCTGGAATACCGCCGGGAGCGCAATCGAAAGCTGGCCCAACGCCTTCAATCCCTCGGCATCGCGATTGAACTTTCCGAGGCTGAAGCCTTAGGCAGAACCATCACCGGTCGCGTTCACTTCGCCAAGGTTCTCATCGCCAAGGGCTACGCGAAAAGCATCAACGAAGCCTTCAACAAATACATCGGTGAAGACGCTCCTGGCTTTGTGATGATGGAAGACCCCAAAACTTCCGCTGCAGTCAGAACGGTGCGCGAGCACGGCGGCGTCCCGGTCATCGCCCATCCCATCCGTCTTGGCATGAAAGGCCCCGAAGTCGAAGAGGCCTTCATCCGCGAACAAGTCGACGCGGGGCTGCTCGGGCTTGAAGTCATCCACTCCGATCAGGCCGGCCAGGCTCGTGATCGCTATCGTGCCATGGCCCGCCGCTATGGTCTCGCTCCCTCAGGCGGATCCGATTATCACGGCGACATCAAGCCAGAAGTCCGCCTCGGCAGCGGTATCGAAGGCAACGTCAGCGTACCCTCCGAATGGGTCGATAAGCTCGCCAGCCTTTAGTACGGGCTGATCGAATGCCGCCCAGGCATTGTCACCTGCTTACCCATCAGCTTGGTCAATTCGTCCTGCAACGGCCCCACCGCGCGCGCAAAGATCATCTTGTACGACTGGCAGAAGTAATCAAGATCTTCAAACTTCCCATTCGGCCCATGCCGGAACTTCGGGCACCCGCCGTGACAGATCGATTGATACTCGCAAACCTGGCACTCCGGATGCGCCAGCGTCTTCTTCTCGGCAAAGCGATACCTGCGGTTGCGTCGCGCAATCTCCGGCCACGAATCGAGCATAATGTTCCCCAACTTCCAACCGGACTCGACAAAGAAGTCACAAGGAAAAACATCGCCGTTGTACTCAACCACCGCATAGCTGTCGCACGTCTCGTGCATCGTGCACGATCCCGGCTTCTGCCCTGCGATCGCCTCCGCCATGTTGTCAAAAAACCGGATGCGCATCTTGCGCCGCTCCGGCCACCATAGATCGAAGGTCTCCACCAGAAAGCGTCCGTACTGCTCCGCCGTGATGCTGAAGGGCAGGCCCTTCGAAGGCCCGCCAAACTCGGCCAGTGGAATATACTGGATGTTATCTACCCCAAGGCTCTTGTAGTAGTTGTAGAGCTCGCGCGGCTTATCGACGTTCGCCTGGCTCACCACGCAGAGGATGTTGAAATCCACCTTGTTCCGCTGCAGCGCCTCCATGCCCCGTATCACCCACTTATGCGTACCGTGGCCTTCCTTGTTGTAGCGGTACTTGTCGTTGATCCCTTCTGGTCCATCCAGCGACAACCCGATCAGAAAGTTGTACTGATGAAACAACTGGCCCCAATTGTCATCGAGCAGCACGCCATTCGTCTGTAGCGCGTTCGAAACCGACTGGCCGTTGCGGCCTTTGGTCTCCTGCAACCTCACCAGCTTCTCGAAAAACGGCAGCCCCGCCAGCGTCGGCTCCCCACCCTGAAATGCGAACGTCGAATTTGGGTACGAGTAGAACAAATAAGAATCGACAAGCCGGTCCAGCGTCTCATCCGACATGCGCCGTTGCGGTAAATCGGTGTAAGGGTCCAGATCGCGATCGAGATAAAAGCAGTAGCCGCAATCGAGATTACAAATCGCCGACGCGGGCTTGATCAAGATCGAAGAAATGCGCGGAGCGGTCCCCGACCGCTCGGAATGCAATGGAATGCCAGGCCCCGACGCCTGACCCAGAATATGAAACTGATCGGGATCCATGTTGACGAGTCTATCAGCCGGGCGATTGCATCCGAGAAGCATGAACATTGGATTGACCGACTCCCAACGCGCTGGTGTAGCGGATCTCCTCCGGCGGACGCTCGCCGACGAATACATTCTCTACACGAAAACCCGCAAGTATCACTGGAACGTCGAAGGCATGCACTTCCACGACCTTCACAAGATGTTTGAGGGCCAATATGAAGAAATCGACGAAACGATCGACGAAGTCGCCGAGCGCATCCGCGCACTAGGCGTCCTCTCCCCCGGCAGCTTCGCGGAATTCCCGCAGGACGCCCGCCTCGCCGAAGATGCCGGCGGCAAGATCGACGCCCGCACCATGATCGCCAATCTACTAGCCGATCACGAATCCATCATCCGTTCTCTGCGCGGAGACCTGCAAAGCGCCGCCGACCACGGCGACGCCGGCAACAGCGACTTCCTCACCGGCCTGCTCGAAAGCCACGAGAAGACCGCCTGGATGCTCCGCTCCTTACTGGCCTAGCTTCAGCGCCTTCTCAATTTGACGCCATCAGTCTCCGCTACGGCCCAACCTCAGGACTCACCATGAGCAAGATAACCAAGGAATGGGAGCCTACCCGAAGGTAGTTTGGGCCACCCAGGACTCACCTTAGGCATTCTACACATCGCTTCAGATGTTAGCGAAAAACGCCATTGTTTTAGCTATGGCCCGCTGACTCCCGGATGGATGGTCGGCGATTCCATAGCTGACGAATCGCGCGTCACCCAGTTGGGATAGCTCTAAACTACGCGACTTTTGTGAAGTTGACTCCGTCGAATGCATCATGAGCGACGAGATTCGTTTAAGTGTTAGGCTGTTTTCTGGCTCCACGAAGAGACTTCCGACCGGATGCCGGATCACATCGCAAGAGGTAAAGAAGAAGCCGAGGCTCGCTATCAACTCGATCTCGATGAGGCGGAAATCAAGGCCGATTTCATAGCAGCGATCCCTGGTATTAAAGATGTTTTCATTGGCGGCGTGACAATACCCTTCGAAGCCACTGGCTTCCTTCAAATCCGCCATACGGATGCGCCCGCGAGCGTGGTCCTTGCCGGGCTTGAAAATCGCTGTCGAGAATACGAGGAGAAGGCGCGCTTACGCGGCCGGGGGGACTTCGACATGCCTTGGCCGCGCGAACGAGAGGTCTTTCTAGAAGGTCACGACAAGACTCGCGTCTTCATTGCGGAACCACTCCAACTGAACTCGGAGGGCTCGGCCGATTTCGAAGAGAATGTGAACATGGACGTTTTTATCAGCCACAGCAGTCATGACCAACCTGTAGTGAAACGCTTGATCACGCTCATCAGATCTGCACTAAACCTGTCGAGCGAGGCAATTCGATGCACCAGCGTGGACGGGTATCGACTGCCCGTAGGGGCGTCGGTCGCCGAACACCTCAGGCAAGAGACACTCTCGTCCAATGTCTTCATCGCTGTCATCACACCCCGCGGCACAGAATCCAAATATGTTCTTTTTGAACTCGGTGCTCGCTGGGGATCCGGAAAGCCGCTGTTACCACTTCTGGCTTGTGGTGGGGATGCCAAACTTCTAGAGGGGCCACTTTCTGCGGTCAATGCCCTCAGCTGTGACAGCCCCGGACAACTGCATCAATTCATCGAAGAGGTAGCGGCTGCCCTGGGAAGGAAACCGGACCGAGTTGCCGCATTTCAGAAGTGCATTGACGAGGTCGTCGCTGAGAGCCGTGCGTCGACTTCGCCGTCAAACCCGGATGAGCTCCCGGCCGCTGCCTCGGCGCCACCTGACACTGTGCCCGCGATCGAGGAACTACACGTCCGGGAGATGGAGGGCGCCGCCTATCGTATTGGCAAGCTCCAGTACCTACTCATCGTCATGGAGCAATCGGTCGAAACTGGTGCCAATGACACCGAGCAAGCAATCGAGAAGACGAAGAGGAAACTGGTGAGCTGGCTTGATCGCCTGGGTGTAGAATCCACACAGCACGAGAACCTCGTCCGCATTTGGCCGGGGCTCTCTCACAGTTCCTTTCGCGATCGTTCCGTGAAAAACATCGCGGCAGAGTTGAAAACGCCTTCGCGCTTGGCAGTTTGGTGCAGGTAATGGATGGGTTGAAGGGAAAACTCAGCCTTGCGCGAGATCCTATCCGAGAGCTTGGTCGAGAGCGGAACCGAATCTGGGTAGCAGGCCAGGTGTTGCTTCCCCAACAGCCATCCTTGCGCGCGACAGTGGACACACTCCTGCGACACGCGTCTGCGGGGGCAGACGTCGATCAGGAAGAACTGAGGGCACTCAAAGCGAAGTTGGACGAATGGTATGAATCATTTTGAGCAAATTTCGGAAAGAGGACACCGCGATTCTGCAAGCGTCGAAGCGCTGCTTGGGGAAGGGTCAGAACTGCCGAGCGATTTGCGGCATCGCGAGCGGAGCGATTGATTCAGCCCGGCTCTTGGGCACCTCTCCCACAAGCGGGATCGAGCGAAAATCGTTCGGACGCCGACCCTTTGAATCTGTGATCCGGGCGATAGCTCCTGAGTAACGCCACAGTGTTTAGCTACGCCCAGCAGCTCTCGAATCGTTGGCTACTCGGAATTACTCGGCCCGGGCTTCTGCACCGATGACGCTGTAAGCTGCTGGCCGCATCTAGATCACGAAGGGCTGGCAGGATTCAGATGCGGTCGCAATTCCGGGTTGAGCTCTGAAGCAAACCGTCGGCCACACGTCCAGATCGTAAACTGATCGACTTCAATGCCACGCTTGGTCATCAGTTCCCGCTCTTTGCAACAAAACCCTCTACTGCCCCAGCTTCAACGCCTTCTCAATCTGACGCCAGTCCACCAGAATGAAGTTCCTCCGGCTGTCGTTCATCGCGACAAACAGCCCCCGCGGCAGCTCCGCCCCAAGGCTCTTCGACGTCACATCGATTCCATCCGTCGCCGCCGCCCCCACCCGGAAGCTGCCGAGTGGTTTGTTGTCCGCCCGCGAATACACGTGATACACCGAATTCGGCGTCTGCTGATCGGTAGCAATGAGGTATCCGCCATTCCCCTTGGTCTTGTAAAGCGCAAGGCCTTCGCGGTCCCCCTGCCATCCCTCGGTCGCGAACAACGCCAACTCCTTCGAGTTCGCCGGGTCCGTCGAATACTTGCGAATCCCTGCCCCTTCGTCGGAGTAGTAAACAAACCCCAGTTCATCGTCAACCGCAACGGCTTCGATTTCCTTTGAGCCCGAGAAAGCGCCAAACTCCCGCACCTTCACCCCGCTCACTCCGCCCTTCCCGTCGTCCTTCAACTCGTACTGCCAAAGGTAGCTCCCCGACGGTCCTTGCTTGCGGCTCACAATCGCGAAGATCTTACCCGTCTTCGGTTCCTTGTGCAACACCACACCCATCGGAGCTTCAAACACAGGGATCGTTGCCAAATCTTTGATACCTTTGCCCGGCTCGATTTCAAAAATCCGCAACGCGTTCTTGTTGCGCTCGGTTGCCACCGCGATATCGATTCGGCGTCCACCAACCTTCAAGCCGTAGGCGACATCCACATTGTTCGGCCGGTCCACATTCGGGATCCGCATCAACGGTTGGCCATCCAGCTTGTATACGGCGATAGCCCCCTCCGGCGCGGCCATCTTCACCGTGCCGATAATCAAACTTTCCGCCGGCCTCTTGGGATGAACCCAGATCGACGGGTCGTCCGTCTGCACCGGTTCACTTTTGGTTTCGCGCAAGGGTGCAACATCTACCTGCGCCAGTGTGAGCATCAATAAGGCTGTAAGCATCGTGAGTTAAAACAGAACATTCTGAGATCGACGCCGCGGCACTTTGAAGTAGTCAAAGGCACGCTCGGTCGCAATCCGGCCGCGTGGCGTCCGGTCAATGAAACCCTGTTGGATCAAATAGGGCTCGTACACTTCCTCGATGGTGCCGGCCTCTTCGTCGGCTGCACTCGACAGCGTATTCAGGCCCACCGGCCCGCCATCGAACTTTTCAAGGATGCACAACATGATCCGCCGGTCCACTTCGTCGAGCCCCAGCGGATCCACTTCCAGCAGATCCAGCGCATCCACCGCCACCTGCTTCGACATATCGCCCTTGGCCTTCACCTGAGCGTAATCGCGAACACGGCGCAACAGTCGATTCGCGATCCGCGGAGTGCCCCGGCTCCGCCGTGCAATCTCCTCCGATGCGGCCGCATCCATCGTCAACCCAAGGATCTTCGCCGAGCGGCGCACGATGTTCGATAACTCCTCAGGCCCATACACATCCAGCCTCAGCACAAGGCCGAATCTTCCCCGCAACGGAGCGCTGATGTTTCCCAGCCTTGTAGTGGCCCCCACCGCCGTGAACTTCGGCACCGGCAGCGAGTGCGTCCTCGCGCCAGGCCCCGCGCCAACAAGAATGTCCACGCGAAAATCTTCGAGCGCCGAATACAGCATTTCTTCGACGTCCGGCGCGAGCCTGTGAATCTCATCGATAAAGAACACCTGCTTGGCCCGAATATTCGAAAGCAGCCCCGTCAGATCCAGCTTCTTCTGCAGCACAGGAGCCGAAGTCTGCTCAAAAGACGACCCGAGCTCATTGGCGATCAGTGTCGCGAGCGTGGTCTTCCCCAGCCCCGGCGGCCCGTAGAGAAGCACATGGTCCATCGCTTCACCGCGCATCCGCGCAGCTTCGATGGCGATCGAAAGGTTCTCCTTCAACTTGGCTTGTCCGGTGAAATCCGCAAGGCTGCGCGGGCGCAGCGATGCTTCGAAAAGTCGGTCTTCATCCAGCGGTTCGCCGCCCACAATGCCTCGTTCGCTCACTGTTGTTCAGGTTAACGTATCAATTCGAGACTCTTGCGAAATAACTCCTCGAAGTTGGGGCCCGATACAGTGCCCTTCGCCTTCAATACCGCCTGCTCGGCCGCAGCCGCGTTCGAACCCAGGTTGATCAGCGCCGAGAGAACATCCTCCTCAAGCGGAGTAAAGCTCGATTCCTTCCGCGGAGCCGCTTTACCTGGAGCTGAAGGCAGCTCCTCCATCTTGTCCTTCAGTTCAACAATCATACGCTCAGCAGTCTTCTTGCCAATACCGGGCACCCGCGTCAAGCTCGCAACGTCAGCGCTCCGTATGCACGCCACCAGATTCTCCACTGCGATCCCACTCAGTATCTTCACCGCAAGCGAAGGACCGATCCCCGAAACCCCGATCAGCTTCTCGAACGCCCGCTTCTCAAGCGCAGTCAGAAAACCATACAGCGAAATCGCGTCTTCGCTCACCTTTGTGTAGATGCGAAGGCTCACCTCAGTCCCCACATCCGGGATCGCAGTATACGTACTCACCGGCACATCCACTTCATATCCCACGCCTCCGGCCAGCACAATCACAGTGCCTCCAGACTTTTCGAGCACGGTACCCTTCAGGTAAGCAATCATAAAAACACCATAGCCTATGGCACGCCGTCTCTTTTTTGTGAATGAAGTCAGAAGCGGCCGCGCGGAGCTGCGCGGCGAGGAAGCCAAGCACCTTTCTCGCGTCTTGCGAGTCGAACCCGGCCAGATCTACGAGATCTCCGACAACCAGCACAAGTACTTGGCCCGGGTCGAGGAAGCTCATAAAGAAGCCGTCAAATTCGAAATCGTCGAAAAGCTCGAAGCCACCAGGGAAACCCCTGCCATCCATCTCTACGTTTCGGTCATCAAGTTTGAGCACTTCGAGTGGGGCATTGAGAAAGCAACCGAGCTCGGAGTCGACAGGATCATCCCAGTGCAAACAGCCCGCGCCGAAATGGGACTTGAAAAAGCCGTACCCAAGCGGTTAGAGCGCTGGCGCAGAATCGCCCTCGAGTCGAGTCAGCAGTCGAGACGCACCTTTCTGCCCGAGATCGACGGTGTTTCCCGCTTCCGAGACCTGCTCAAAGTTGTGGAAGGCCGCCGCATCTTCCTCGACGAAAACCGCGAGGCATCCACCCTCGGCAGCCTTGCGATTGGGGAAGTAACCATCAGTATCCTGATCGGCCCCGAAGGCGGCTGGACCGAAGACGAACGCTCCTTAGCGCGAGAAGCCGGTTGGCAATCGGCAAGCCTCGGCCCCAGAATCCTCCGTGCCGAAACCGCCTGGCTCGCCGCGATGGCCATCCTCCGCCGCTAGCGCTCGCACGGCTCGCGGTTGTTCAGAATCGGATAAAAAATGCGGCGTTGGTCGCCTTCCTTGCGGCAGGATAACTTCCGGCCGTTGACGAAGATCTGCAGTGCTTCCGGCGCATACACAACGGCGTTGTCGATCACGTTGGGCTCAATCAGGATCCGCAAAAATCCCTCGTTTTGATAATCCGCGAGGATCTTTGCTGGCGCGCTGAGTGTTGCGAGGCTCCCAATCTGCGCCGAGCCTTGCGAAAACCAGCGGATCAACTTCCCGCCCGATCGCGCCGTAATCTGCCCCGCTGTCACGCCACTCAGAAGATCGGCCGGCGGCGCGGTGATGAAATAGAGCGCCAGCAGGATCCCGCTCACGCCTACAGGCTCCGGATGATCGCCGCCACAGGCGCGGATCCCACGGGGATCATGGTAAACAACGGTGCCGTTTTCTGGCGCTTCGAGACGATGTTCGCCAGGCGAATGATTGCAAGGTCCCCAGACCGCTGATTCAACACCAAAGCCATCTGATTGTCCGGCGTCAGCACCACGGCTCGAGGGTCCACCCCGACAGCCACAACGGCTGCCAGTTTTTGCGTCCTCACATCCAACACCGACACCGTCCCTGTCGAAGGACTGGTGACAAACAAGAATTGCGGAGACGACGATGTGGCCATCGGCCCCGGCGACTTCCCACTCAGTAGCGTCGCGGCAACCTGAGATTGAAACGGATAAACCACCACCACACCATCCAGACCTTCGCCGGAGATGAACAGCTGCCCGCCATCGGCATTGAAGCAAAGATTCTGTGGCTGAATCGGCAGCGGTAGCTCAACGATGATCTTGCCGGTCGCGCTGTCCACCATCGCCAGCAACCGATCATTTTCATGGGCCACAACCAGCCGGCTGCCATTGTTCAGATATCGCAATTGACCGGGCTTGTGATCGAGCTTCGAAATCACCAACGGCTGGGCTGGGTCGCTCAGAATGGCCACTTCACTGGTCTCGTCAAACGCGGCGGCGACATGGTGACTGCCCGGGGATACAGCGATGTGAGCGGCCTTCTGCGGTAGCGGAATCTGTTGCACTACCTCGAACTTTGCCCTGTCGATCCTCAACAGAGTTCGCTGGTCCGCCGTCAGGGCCCAGATCGTTTTGGCGTCGTGCGACAGCCAGACGTGATACGGAAACACCGGCGTCGCCAGCTTCCGCCTCAGGGCCGCCTCACTCAACTGCACTTCCTCGACGATGCCATTGATTCCAACCGTCAGTAGAAAGTCTTCCCCAGGTACATCGATCAGTTGAACCGGCGCTCCCGAGGGCTTGATCCGCTTCTTGAGCAGAGAGAATGCCGCCAGATCGACAATTGCGATGTCTCCCGAATCACGCGTAGCGACAAAGGCATAACCCACAAAGGCATTGCGGGATCGGTTGTTACAGGCAGGCAGCAAGATCGGGGCGGCCAGCAGGGATCTTCGGGAGAGCACTCTCGTTATTATGAACCTTATAGGATGTGGCCTGCGTTTTTGTTTGCGATGCAGTTGCCGGTGGCGCTGCCGCCGGTTCTTGAGCAATGGAAGTCTGAAATTGAAGCCAGCACCTTTCAGCGCATCGAAATCGTCCGGATTCCCGGCGACCCAATCCCCGCCGAAGACCGCGATGTTCTGATCAGCTACTTCTCAAAACCGGATTTCGCCGGTTCGTTTCAGCGCGCCCAGGCCATGACCTTCCGCTATGAAAGGGCTGGCAAGACCCGCAGCCTGATCCTGCTGAACCTCCCGCGCATGCAGCAAACCCAGAACTCACCCGCGGCTCTCATCTCGCATGAACTGGGACACCTCTGGCTGGCCTCGCTCGGCTTCATTCCACCCGTCTACGAACCCGGCCCCCGCGCCTGCCTTGGCATCCACATCGGCGACATGGTGCAACACATGCTGCTTCGCGCCGAAAGCGACCGCCGCGGTATCGACTGGCGGCCCTCTTACGCGCGCGACTACCAGGCCGCCAACGACACCCTCCGCGGTGCCCCAATGGGTGCCGGCGACAATTGCTTCAGAGCCCAGCGCCTCAGTCTCATGCTCGATGTCCGCACTGGCTTCGAGCACGGCGCCTTCCCTGGCCGCGAAGAATATCTCGATGCACTGGCCAAACAGGACCCTCAGGCCGAAGCCATCTCGATCGAACTCATCGAAGAGCTGGACGGTAAAGTCCAACTGGACCCCAATGGCTACGCCTGGGCGCTGGAACGGGCGCGTTCTGCCCTCGAGCGGCTGTTAGCGCCCTAATCGGGTATGCTTGAAGATTGTCATGCTTGAGATCGAAGCGGAAGATTTGCGGCCAGGCCTCGTACTGATCCGGCTGTCGGGAAAATTGATGATGGGCCCTGAAAGCGCCTCGCTCGAAACGTTGGTCAACGCCCGCATGGACGAGGGTGCCAAACATCTCGTGTTCGATCTCGCCGGCGTCAAACAACTCGATTCCACAGGCATTGGCCGCTTCATATCCGCTTACAATCGCGTCATGCAGGCCGGCGGCACGCTCGGCATGGCTGCCGCTCCCAACGCCGTCAGGCAAAGCTTCCGCGTCACCCGGCTCGACACCGTCTTCAAGTTCTACGACACCTGCGAAGCCGCACTCGCCGCGGTTCCCTAACCTTCTCAGAGCGACCGCGAAAACACCACAGTCCAAATCGTGACAACCATCGCGTGTGCGATCATCGCTGCTCGCAACGATCTTGCCTTTTCATAGGCCAACCCATAGAAAATACCCGCCACCGTTGCCAGCAGCGCAAAGCGCCAGTTCGGAAATGCCCGGTAAGGCAGATGTACTGCCCCGAAGCAAACACTCGATACGATCAACCCCCACCACTTTCCACCCAGTGCATCGGCCAGTATCGGTTGCAGCACACCCCGAAAGAAGAACTCTTCGCCATAAGCGATAAACAGATACGCCGCTACAAACATCCCGACCGCCGCAAACGGAATCATCCACTCAGCCATCTTGGGCAACTGCACTCGCAGGATCTCGAAGTACAAACCCACCGGCAACAATAACCCGAAGAATACGCCGAAGTAGGCCAGCCCCACCAGCCAATCCCGACGGTCTGGCACGATGCCAAAGCCCTGCACCTTGAATTTGCGGACGAACAGAAATATCGCAATCCCCACGCGCAACCAGAGCAGCTTCGCGAGAGCCCCCAGCTTTAGTCCTTCCACGGTTGGGAACAACCCACCAAACCAGGGAGACAAGATCAAGCCCGCCATCCCAGCCATTAGAATCAGATCCGCCAGAGGTCGCTTCGGCATCACCAGCGGCCAAAGACAGACCGCAGCTAGACAACCGGCCAGGAAGACGAAGCCCTCAGGCGCAACCCCGAGCAGGGCATTTAACAACAGCACCGGCGTCACGCCACTCACCCAGATCAGGACCGCCTGCAACCACCCCGGCACGGCCCCGAAAGCCCGCTGAAACCGCGGAAACGCCGGGACGAAGTAAAACAGGGCTTCGAGCAACAGGGCAGGAAGAATCATCCAGGGTACATTCATGCTTCGCGATGATAGTGGAGCCGCACCAGAACCAACAGTAACAGGCTTAGCAGCACCATGCACACCACGCTGCCCTCAGGCCCGTAATTCCCTCCTGTCCACACCGTCCCGGTGGACCACAGTATGCGGTAAGGGACGATTTGCAAGGTTCCTCCGCTCACGTTGAGCCCCAGCAGCATCGTCGCCAGGTTCCAGCCGAAATGCGCACCGCTCACCACCCAAATGCTCCGCCGCCAAACCAGCAATAGCCCCAAAACGCAACCGGCCAGAAATGTATTGGCCATCGTGTATTCGTTGGCACCCGGGTTCCGCAAATGAAGCGCTGCGAAAGCGCCGCTCGTCAGCACCAATGCGCCCAACAGATGCATCGGGTACGCCAGCGTCTGAAACACATACCCGCGCAAGATGACTTCCTCGGCGAAAGCAGAGATGAGAACCAGGGCGAGCACAATCACCATGCCCTGCCCGGTCTTGACCCTCATGTCTACGGCTTCAAAGCTGCCCATCCCCATCGCGAGCAAGGGCACCACTGTCATCGCCAGCGCGATGGCTCCGCCCACGAAAGCGATCAGGGTTTCCCGAGCCACCTTGCGATCCCAGTTCAATCCCAGCTCGCGTAGTTTTGTGGCATGAGCAAACCGCAGTAACAGCCAGGAAACCAACAACCCCATCGCCAGATCTGGCACAGCTTGAAGGAGCGAGTTCGCCACCCGCCTCGGCATTGGAATCAAAATCAACAACGGAGCCAGCGGCAAGCCCACAAGCACGGCGCTCGTCTTGATCGCAAGCAAAGCGACAACGCTGCGCATCAATGCGGCAAGACTCAGCAGGACCCGAAAGATCCTACCCTCGGGCGCATACGGTTGGTGATCGGGGTCATAGAGCACTTTTTCCAAACCTAGCACAGCGATATTCTGAGTAGATTCGAATGCAACCCAAAGCGGAAGTTTATCTGAAGCGTTGGAGCGAGGCAGGTCTAATCGACGCTGACGCGGCCGAACGCATTCGCGCATTCGAGGCGAGCCATGCACCGACATCGAAGACCCGCTGGGCCGCCGCGATCGCCTGGGGTTTCGGGGCCCTGCTGATTGGCGCCGGCGTCATTTCCTTCGTCGCCGCCAACTGGTCCGGCTTGCCGGAAACTGCCAAGGTGGCGCTCATCCTGTTGCTGACTGGAGGCTTTCACGCAGCAGCTGGCTTTTTCCCAAAAGTAAGAGCCCTCCACCTTGCCCTTCACGGCATCGGAACCGCCTCCCTCGGTGCGGGCATCGCACTGACCGCGCAGACCTTCAATCTGTCTACAGATTGGAATGGCTGGATGCTGCTCTGGGCTATTGGAGCCTGCGCCGGCTACTGGCTGATTCGCGACTGGCTCCAAATGGTACTCGCTGCTTTGCTGATCCCAGCCTGGCTCACCGCAGAATGGACCATTCGTGGACCAAAGAGCAACGACGAGCTTCCGATCGCAATGCTCTGGACTGGCCTCGCGCTGCTCTACTTCGTCAGTAGCCACAAGCCTCTGGTTTGGCTGGGAGGCATTGGGATTCTCCAGGCTTCGATCGCGCTCATTATTTTCAACTCCTCGGGAGGCGCGCAACGGCCCGCAATCGCTCAGCCCGTCTGGCTAGCCTTCGGGATCCTCGTTCTCGGATTGCTGGCTGCAGGCCGCAAGCATGCCCCAGCGGTTGGGGTGGTGGCTCTCCTCAGCTACTGGTCGACGCAAATCCATGGCTGGACTTTCTATCCGATCCTTGGGGCCGCCTTTGCCGGCTTGTGCTTTTGGGGTGTCTCAGTGCAACGCACCGAGAGAGTGAACGTTGGAATCGCCGGGTTCGCCATCACAGTATTCGCGTTTTATGTCTCGCACGCCATGACCCTTCTGGGCAGTTCGCTGGGGCTCATCGCACTTGGAATACTGATGCTGGCCGGAGGCTTCGCTCTTGAGAAAGCCCGACGACGATTGGTGGAGCGTATTCAATGAACCGCAGCTTTCTTCTCGCCCTGATTCACATGGGAATCGTTGTGGTCCTCTGGAGCACGTTCGGCATCGAGGAGAGTACAGCGCCACGAGCTTGGACTCGAACCCAACCCTACGACCCTTACGATCTCATGCGCGGCCGCTATGTGAGGTTGAGGCTGCTTGCGGTGTCACCCCCGTTCGAACAGTACGAGAGGGGCAAACTCTATGTGTTGGATAACAGGCTCCACTTCGCGGAGTCGCCTTGCTGCATACCAGCCACGGCGGCTTCTGAGCCATGCTATGTTGCCCTGCGCCGCTCGGTTTCGTTCTTCATCCCAGAGAACATTCCAGACCCGAGCGTGCTGAAACCGGGTGAAGAGCTTTGGGCTGAAGTGAGCGTTCCAGCAAAGGGTGATCCGCGGCCGATTCGCCTGGCGGTCAAGAGTCAGAACGGTGATTGGCGGGAGCTTCCGGTAGGAAAGCATTGATCGCAAGGGCGACTGGAAAGACCAAACACGCCACCGCAAAGCAAACTACCAGCGCCTGCCCACCCATTGAGAATTCGCTCCGTTGCGGAAACCAGCTCATGAAGGCGTAGAACAGGAGCACCTGCCAGGCCAGCATGGCAAAAGCGTTATGCCCCATGGCGATGAAGAGTCGGCCTTGCCGTGCCATGCGGCACAGGGGTTCTGGCACGAGCCAGAGGAAGGCCACCCACAAGGCCAGGTTCAACAACACCATCGGCCCGAGACTCGACTGCTCCACCCACCACGCCGGCATCGACTCACGAAACGCCTCAAGACCGAACCAACTGGCATGTCGCAGCATGGCGAGCGCGACCAGACAACCGAATAAACCGAGATTCAAAGCCTTGGTTCGCACCGGTCGCTCCACGGGAGTGACACCGAGGTAGATAGCAATCACGTAAAGCAACTGCCAGCCCGCGAGGTCGGGCAGGATTTCACTTTGCGCACCGAGCCAAACTGCAAAACTCACCCCAAGCACCTGCTTCTCGCGGCCCGCCTCCAAGCATGCCAGCAGAAAGGGCGTCGCAGCGAGAAACACCAGATACATCGGAAGGAAATTGAGCAATGGGACTCTTGGCATGAGAAGGGCCGCATCGAGAAGTGCCTGCCATGGATCCGTGATCGCGATCTCCACTTCGCGCCCGAGCAGAGTGATGCCAGCGAGCGCGATCACGACCAGCGACAGGCTCATATGAAGCGTGTAGAGCTGAAAGCAGCGGCGAAGCGGTTGGGCAGGCATACGCAGCCCAGCCAGGTAGCCGGACAGAAAGATGAAGACGGCGGCAGCCGAGAAGAAGCCGAGAGGCTGGTGGGTTAAATCGGCGAGCCAGAGGTGCCGCAACTGCTCAAGCAGCATGAGCGGCAAGCACAAATCCCGAACGAATTCGATGGCGTGGAGGGACTGCCTTTGGGCTTGTGCGACTATCGACAAATTGTGACGATTTCCTTACCCCTCCTGTCACATAATCAAGGAAGGTATGGATTCCACCACCCCCTTCAGACTAGACGGCAAGATTGCCATGATCACTGGCGGTGCCAGCGGGATTGGCGAACGCGCCTCGCGCGCCTTTACGAACGCCGGAGCCAGCGTCATCATCGCTGACATCGACACAGCCAGAGCCGAAGCTCTGGCGGCCGAACTGCCCGGCAGCCGCGCGATGCACTGCGACATCACGAGCGAAGAGTCGGTTAAGCATGCCTTCCAACAGATTCCGCATATGGACATCCTGATCAACAACGCCGGGATTGGCCTGGTGGGTGGAGTGACCGAAACCGAGTTGTCCGATTTTGAGAGGATTCTCCGGGTGAACGTTACCGGAATGTTTCTGGTGACCAAGTATGCGGTTCCGCTGCTCATCGACAGCCACGGATCGATGGTGAACATTGGGAGTGTGGCTGGCTTGATTGGAGTGCGCCGCCGCTTCGGATATTGCGCGAGCAAGGGTGCGGTTGTGGCAATGACGCGACAGCTTGCAGTGGATTACCCGACGGAGTTTCGAGTGAACTGCATCTGCCCTGGAACAGTCGACACGCCGTTTGTCGAAGGCTACCTCGAGAAGTATCACAAGCATGAGAAAGAGAAGGTCCGCGGCGAGCTGAATCAACGCCAGCCGATCGGCCGTCTCGGGAAGCCGGAGGAGATTGCGAACCTTGCTCTCTATCTGTCTTCGCAGGAAGCAGCGTTCGTCAATGGCAGCGTCATCACGATCGATGGCGGCTGGACAGCAGCTTAACGAAACACTCAGGCCAATTCTTTCGTCTTTTCAGCAATGACACTGACTTACGCATTCGCCCTGCTCGCCTTTGCGCAGGAACCGGTTACGTTCAAAACCGACGTGGTCGCCAAGAGCACCAAAGCTGTGAACTATCGCCACCGGATGGGCGCGACGATGGTGGACTTCAAAGGTACGGCGGTGATGGCGAAGGCCGAAGGTAAAGCCAAGGTAGAGAGCAAGTCTGGCAGGATTGAGATCGACTTCGACATCCGGGCACTTGAGCCGGCCAACAAGTTTGGGGCCGAATATCTCACCTATGTTCTTTGGGCCGTGACGCCGGAAGGGCGGCCGCAGAACCTGGGTGAGATCTTGCTGAACAATGGACGCGGCAAGCTGAGTGTGACGACCGAGCTGCAGGCGTTTGGCCTGATCGTAACGGCCGAGCCTTACTTTGCGGTAACGATGCCGAGCGATCTGATCGTGGCTGAGAACGAGCTGCGGCAAGATACGGCTGGGCGCTTTGAAACCATCGATGCCAAGTATGAACTGCTGAAGCGCGGCGAGTACGCCAAGATGGCGAACCCGATGGGTATGACGCTCGACCCGAAGGTTCCGCTGGAGCTGTATCAGGCGCGCAACGCGTTGTTGATCGCCAAAGGTGTCAAGGCCGACAAGTACGCCGCTGATGTTTGGCAAAAGGCAGAGGCGAGCCTGAAGCAGGCCGAAGAATATCAGCTGCGCAAGAGGGAAGCCAAGCCAACGGCGATGATGGCACGCGATGCCGTGCAGCGGGCCGAAGACGCGAGGGCGCTGGCCGTGAAGCGCGCCGAGGAAGAAGCTCTCGAAAAGGAGCGCGAGGCAGCAGCGGCACGAGAAGCGGCAGCCAAGCGAGCGACTGAAGAAGAAGCACGCAAGAGGGCTGAGGCTGAGGCGCAGCAGAGGATGACCGAAGAGCAGCGCAAGCTCGAGGAGTCGCGAAGGATTGCCGCGGAGCTCGACAGGGCGAAGGCGGAAGCTGAACGCCTGCGCGCGCAAGCAGCGCGTGAGGCGGAAGAGCGGCGCCGGATCGAGGCCGAGCTTGTGGCGGCGAAGGCCGAGCAGGAGCGGATCAAGATCGAAGAAGAGCGACGCAAGCTAGCACTGCAGGAAGAAGCTGCACGCAAGCTGGCTGAGGAAGCCAAGGCAATGGCAGCCAAGGCTGAGCAGGAGAAGGTGGCGTTGCGTGAAAGGCTGTTTGCTCAGTTCAACCAGGTTCTCGAAACGCGGGATAGCGACCGGGGCTTAATCGTCAACATGGGCGACCTTCTTTTCGACATCGGCAAGGCGACGCTGCGGCCGGATGCGCGGGAGAAGCTAGCAAGGCTCTCAGGCTTAGTGCTGGCGCACCCTGGATTGAAGCTGGAGGCTGAAGGCCATACGGACGCGACAGGCAGCGATGCGCTGAACCAGCGGCTGAGCGAGCAGCGGGCGGAGGCCGTGAGGGCTTATCTCGAGAGCCAGGGCATTGGCGGCTCGAATCTGACTGCACAAGGTTTTGGCAAGGAGCAGCCTGTTGCGGATAACGCCACGGCCAAAGGGCGCCAGCAGAACCGGCGCGTGGAGATCGTAGTGTCGGGCGAGGTGATCGGGACGAAGCTCGGGGCAAAGTAGCCTTGCGGCGGATGTATTGGGTGACGTAGCGGCAGCTGACGGCATGGAAGCACCCCACCATGCACCTTGTGCTTCCATCGGGGCCGGCAGAGAAGCGAGCAGCACTCTTGGGATGGCACGTGTAGGCGCCGCCCTGGCCGGAGATGAGGCCGCCGAGATGATCAGGACGAACCTCGGAGCCAAGTAGCCGTACCGTCGCGGTGGAAGGCGACGACACAGAGGGCGAAGGAGTTATGGCTGATTGCATGGAAGCCTTGCTCAAGCATCCTGTTTGTCAATCGGGGAGCGCTCTCTCCTCATGGTTCGTACATCCATCTCCCTGGCTAGAGATGAAGCGGTCGAGGGGATCGGGACGATGCTCGGAGCCAGGTAGGCTTGCGGTCGCGATGGAAGGCGCCGATGCCGAGGTCGTCGTTGCGATGGCTGACTTCGTACGTGAAGGCGCAGCTCGGGAATAGGTGGCTTTGCTGCTAAGGCGGAAGGCGACGATAAAGAGGGCGAAGGAGCTGTCGCTGGCTGCGTGGAAGCCTTGCTCAAGCATCCTGTCGGTCAATCGGGAAGCGCACTCTCATAAAGGTATGTTTATGCATCGCCCTTGCTGGATATGAAGTCGCAGCTCGGGGCTAGGTAGCTTTGCGGCCGAGGTGGAGGGCGACGATGCCGAGGTCGAAGTAGCGGTAGTCGACAGTTTTGAAGCCTTGCTCGAGCATCATGTCTTTTAAGCGGGGGGCGGCGGGGAAGCGGGCCACGCTCTCGGGAAGGTACGTGTAGGCGTCGCCTTGGCCAGAGATGAGGCGGCCGAGGGGGTCGAGGACGTAGCGGTTCCAGAAGGCCATGAAGGTGCGGACAAGCGAAGATGGGGGCTGGGTGAACTCGAGGATCGCCAGGGTGCCGCCCGGCTTGAGGACCCGCAGGAGCTCGGTGAGGGCGGCGGGGTAGTTAACGAAGTTGCGGAAGCCGAAACCGATCGTGATGCAGTCGAGGGTGTTGTCGCGGAGAGGGAGGCCGAGGCCGTCGGCTTCGATCAGCGGAACAGCAGACTTCTGGCGGGTGCGGACCAGCATGGGGAAGCAGAAGTCGGCGGCAAAATAGCGGGCCGGGGCGGCTGCTTCAAGGGCCGCGATGAGGTCGCCTGTGCCGCAGGCGAGATCCAATACTATTGAGTCTGGTTTCAGAATTGGCCGTAAGATGCGGGCCGTGCGCCAGCGCCAGAAGCGGTCGATCTGGAGGCTGAGCAGGTGGTTCAACTGGTCGTAGCGGGGGGCTACGCGGCCGAACATTTCCCGGATTTCAGCGGCTGTTGACATGGAGGGCGGCGATGGTGGCCTGGCGAATCAGTTCGGGGTCCACATTATTAGTGATGATCACTTCGCCGATTTTGGTGGGTAAAACAAAATGGACTTTGCCGTGGAGGGTTTTCTTGTCGGAGCCGAGTCGGGCCAAGAGCGATTCAGCATTGATGCCTTCGAGGCTGGGGATGGGTCCGTAGATCTCGATGCACTTCAGGATGGCGTTGGCATCGTCCTCGTTCAGGTGGCCGGCAAGGCGGGCGAGGTGGGTGGCGGCGGTCATGCCGAAGGAGACAGCTTCTCCGTGGAGGACGCGCAGGTAGCTTGATTCGGCTTCGAGGGCGTGGCCGATGGTGTGACCGAAATTGAGGATGCGGCGGAGGTCGCCTTCTTTCTCGTCGGCGGTGACGACTTCGCACTTGATGCGAACGCTTTCGCTGATGATCTGAGCGAGGACATCAGGATGCTGGCCGAGGACATCGGCAGAGCGGAGAGCCATGAGATCGAAGAGCTCTTTGCTGCGGATGACACCGGCCTTAAGGACTTCGTAGAGGCCGGCGCGGTATTCGCGCTCGGGGAGTGTGCGGAGGACTTCCGGGTCGATCAGGACGGCGAGGGGCTGGTGGAAGCTGCCGATCAGATTCTTGCCGGAGACGAGGTTGACGCCGGTTTTGCCGCCGACGGCAGCGTCGACCTGGCCGAGGAGAGTGGTGGGAATTTGAAGAACAGGGATGCCGCGGAGGAAGATGGCGGCCAGGAAGCCAGCGACGTCGGTGACGATGCCGCCGCCGAAGCCGATGACGAGGCTGGCGCGGTCGGCTCCAGCACCGACCATTTGATCAGCGAGGGCTTCAACCTCGGACATGCGCTTGTTGGATTCGCCGCCGGGAAAGAAGAGGACTTTGTGTTTGCGGCCTTCAAGGACGGACTCAAGCGGCCTTGAGTGATAGGACCAGACGTCGGGAGTGGTGACGACAAAGATCTGGCTGACTTTGGAGGGAAGAAAGCTGGCGAGCTTGGAGATGATGTTGGATTCGACGATGGCTTCGTACTGCGTCGTGGCGGTACGAACGGTGAAACTAGGCATGCTTACTCCCTTGTACCATCTCGACCATGGTGCGAGTGCCCAATTGATCGGGGAGGTCGTAGCGGAGGATTTCGCGGACGCTGAGGCCACGCTTCTGGATTTCGCGGGATGCTTCTGCGATTTCCTGGGCGGTGTCGGGGCCTTTGTAGAGCAGGGTTCGGGCACCCTGGCGGATGGCAGGGGCAAAGAGGGGGACAGCGCGTTCAAGGGGAGCCATAGCGCGGGCCGTGATGATGTTGGCTTCGTTTGTTTTGAGCCAGTCTTCGGCGCGAAGCGGAAGGGCGGTCACGTTGGGGAGGGCGAGGGCGTCGATGACGGATTGGACGAAGCGGGTTTTTTTCTGGATGGATTCGAGGAGGATGAATCGCAAGTCTGGGAGAACGAGGGAGAGAGGGATGCCGGGCAGGCCGGCGCCGGTGCCAGCGTCGACGATGACCTTGTGACCCGAGAAGAGACGCCAGGGAAGGACCGAATCGAGGACATGCTTGATGGCGGCCTCGCGGACAGAGGTGATACGTGTGAGGTTGAGGGTTTGATTCGCCTCGACGATGAGATCGAGGTGCCTGGCAGAAAACGAGACGACCTGCGCGCGATGCGGCAGGTCGTCGGGGAGCAGAAGGTTGAGTTCGGTTTCGAAAGTCATCAGAACTGGTAACGCAGGCTCAGTTGGAGACGGCGCACGTTGGTGCCGTCGGGGAAACCGGCGCTCGCGATCCCTTCCGCATAGTTTGCCACGGGGACAAGGATGTTCCCGCCGGTGACGTTGAGGCGCTGATTGCGGCGAGCCGTATCCGCTGGAGTATTGAAGACGTTGAAGCCTTCGAAGTTGAAGGTGAAGACACGGCGGTCGCCGAGGCGGAACAGCTTCGAGATGCGAGCATCGACGCGGCGGACCTGATCGATGTCGAGGAAGTTGCGAGGCAGGAACGGCACGCGATTGTCGCCCGCGAGGCCGTTGAGGCTGGCGGTAAAGGCGGCGGGAAGGCCGGGGATGACGATGCCCGCACCATTGACGGTGGGGGTGGTGCCGAAGGCGCTGGCGAAGGTGCCGAGGATGCTGAGCTGCCAATCATTGACCACGTATTTGGTGAAGGCGTTGTCGGCCTTGAAGGGCTTGTAAGCGAAGGTTTCGGCAATGACGAGGCGGTGGCGCTGATCGAGCTGTGACGAACCCTTTTCGCCGCGGTAGTCGCCGTTGAAGAAGGACGTGGGACCGCCGGAGAAGAAGGTATTGGAGCCTGCACCACCGAGGTTTTCATCGATAGTGTGGGCCCATGTGTAGCTGATACTGCCGCCCATGCTGAGGGGGCCGAGATTGAGCTTGCGGTTGCGGAATTGGACGAGAAGGGCGTTGTACGAGATGTTGGAGGCGCCTTCGACTACGTTGACGCGCTGGAAGTTGCGGTCGATGCGATTGGCGAGGCGGTAGACCGGAGTGGTGTAGCTGCCGACCTGATTGCCGGCGGCATCGTTGATGCGGTAGGTGACGGGATCGCCAAGCGGGCCGACGTTGGCGTCACGGATGCTGATCATGCGGAGACCGCGATTGAAGGCCCAGCTGACGGTCAAGGAAGTTTGGCGGGTGAGGGCCTGTTCGATACCGAAGTCGCCTTGCATGGTGTAAGGAGTGCGGAAGTTTTCACCGGCGAAACTGATGCTGCGCGTGCCGGCAGCAAGGCCAGCGCTGGTGCTGAGGATGTTAGGAAAGACTGGGCCAGAAGCAAGGGCAGCAGGGTTATTGGACTGCAGGTTGAAGCTCTGCTGCTGGACGTTGGCGATGTTGAGGTTGGTGATCAGAGCGCCGGGGAAGCGAGCGTAGAACATGCCCCAAGAGGCGCGCAGGACGGTCTTGTCGGGGATGACATTGAAGGCGATGCCGGCGCGGGGGGCAAAGTTGAGCTTGGGCTCGGGGATATTGCCCGTACGGTCATAGCCGGGGACAGCGGCCTTGGGCTGGGTGAACTGGGCAAACTCATAGCGGAGGCCGTAGTTGAAGGTGAGGCGGGGATTGACGCGGAACTGGTCCTGAGCAAAGAAGTTGTAATCGCGGATCCAGACGGTGGAGAGCGGGTTGCCGAAGTTCTGGGTGTAGCTTTGCCAACGCTTGGCGCCGGTGGGGTTGTCGGTGAGGTCGAGGGCAAAGTTGGTGACGTTGGCGTAGACCCAGGAACCGCGGGCGTTGAGAAGCTGATCCTGGATCATGCGGGTTTGCGCCTTGTCGACGCCGAACTTGAGGAGGTGGCGGCCCCGGGTGACAGAGATGTTGTCGGCGAACTGGAAGCGATCTTCGGTGGGCTGGACGCGCGGGAGGAAGTTGGGAGTGCCAATGTTGCCGACGCCATTGATGGTGAGTGTGCCGTTGAAACCAGTGAAAGGAAGGTAGTCGGGGATGAGGTCGTCGGCTTGACGGTCTTTAAACCAGCCGAAGCGGAATTCATTGACGGTGGTGTTATTGAGGAGCGAGGTGAGCGCGAGGCGGCCATTGCGGGCGCGAACCGTGGAGAGGCCGTTGTTGCCGATGGCCCCGCCATTGTTGAGGACGGCGGCGGTCTGGATGCCGTTGGGGCTGAGCCAGCGGAGGTAATTGAAGCTGGTGCTGAGATTGTTACGATCGTTGATGCGGTAATCGAGCTTGCCAAAGAGTAATTCCTGATTGGAAGTACGGGGGACGATTGTATTGAAGCGATCGATGAAGCGCCGTGCGGCTTCGCATTGAGCAGCCGAAGCAGTGCAGGCGGCGACGTACTGGCCATTTGAATTGAACAGAGGTTGGCCGTTGTTGCTTGAGATGAGAGGGAAGTCGCGGCGGGTGATTTCGGTATTGAAGAAGTAGAAGAGCTTGTCCTTCTTGATGGGGCCGCCGATGGAGCCGCCGAATTGGTTGCGCTTCTCGTCTGGAGTGAAGGCGGCGTAACGGTCGCGGGCGTTGAAATTCTGATTGCGGAAGAACCAAAAGGCTGTACCGCGGACGCTGTTGCCGCCGGACTTGGTGACGGTGTTGATGACGCCACCGGAGGCGCGACCGAATTCGGCGGAGCCGCCGGTGATGACCTGAAATTCCTGCACGGTGTCCTGGGAGATATTGGCGGAAATGCGGGTGCGGCCGGCGTTTTCGTTGTAATACTGCTGGGTGGAATCGTTGCCGTCCTGCAGGAAGGCGTTGCCGCCGGGGATGCCGCGGAAGGTGAGTGCGCCGAAGGTGCCGTCGTTGGTGACACCGGGGGTGATCAGGACGAAGGAATCGACGCGACGGCCGTTGATGGGAAGGTTGAGGATCTGGCTTTCGTCGACGACCTGGCTAACGCCGGTTTTGGCGGAATCGACGGTGGGGGCATCGGCCGTGACTTCCACCGTGGCGGCTGCGCCGGATACGGTGAGCGCGAATTTGATATCGACCTGTTGGCCGACCTGGACGATGATGTCTTTGACGTCGGAGCGATTGAAGCCGGCTTTGGTGACCGAGATCGCGTAGCCCGAGTCTGGCACGAGCGAGCCGACGAGGAAGAGGCCGGCGGAGTTGGTGTTGATGGCGCGGCGTACGCCCTTTTCATTGTTGGTGACGACGACTTCCGCATCGGGAACGCGAGCACCACTCGCGTCGGTGACGACGCCGGAGATCGCGCCGAGACCAGCGACGGATTGCGCAAAGCCGGGTAGGGCCAGGCAAAGTAGCAAAGCGAGATGTTTCATTTTCTTCAGGATGACGCAAGATCGTGAGAAGGTCATTACACTTTCACGACAATTGGCCCGGATCGGAGGTTAGGTTGAGGTTCAGCAGAGCCTGGATCAGTTCGGGATCTGGTTGAAACGAATCGGGTTTTGTCTCGCGGGCGAGGATCGCCTTGACTTTTGGAGTAGTGGAAAGAAGCATGGTGGCCATGCTGAATGGGTTCGTTTGGTTGTAGTTCGATTTGCGCATCTCGGCGGTGGGGAGAGTGGCGGGGATGGGGATGATGGTCTCTTCGTCCATCACGTAGAGTTCGTTGGCGACTTCCTGGGCGGCGATGCGGTCGCGCTGGAGTTTGCGGATTTCGTTGAGGGCGCGGTCGGCGCGGCGGTCTTGCATGGCGCCAAGCTTTTGGATTCGCTCCATTTGGTGGAACCAGAGTTCATTGTTGGGTTCGTTTGTGAAGCGGTCGAGGGCGTCGAGTTCGAGTTGGCGGGAGCGGTTGGATTGATAGAGAGCGAAGACGTAGCGCTCAAAGGTTTGGAGTTCGAGCTCGCCGTCGGGGAGGATCTGCTCGAAGAGCTTTGCTTTGAGGGCGTCGTATTGGGTTCGTTCGAACGGATTGTTTTCGAGGATGGTGGTGGGGTTGGACTGGAGGCCGTGTTTCGCCGAATTGAGGGCGGACTTGGCTTTGCCAGCGGCGGATTTGGGGCCGGTGGATTTTTGTGCGTTGGCGCGGTTGGCGCGAAGGCGGGCTTGGTTGGACATGATTGAGAGCTCCTGGTTGAAATAGAAAAGGAGGCGCACGAGGCGCCTCGACAGAGAAGAAGCTAGCAGACTGGAATCAGGAAAATTGAAGGTGGAATCTGGAAGTGATTGATAGGCGGGGAGATATTTTTCGAAAAAATGTTGGAACGGGTTACGCGACGGTCAGCATGCGAGTGACGTAGTCGCGGCCACTAGTGGGTGGGGGAAGCGGCTTGCCGTCCCGCTTATAAAGCTCTATGGCCGCTTCGACCGCGGAACAGAGCTCTTCAAAAACAACACGTTCGTCATCGCCATGGCAACCGCCAAAGATGAGTCCTGGACAACTGCCGACGAAGCATTGGTCCTGATCGGACCACTCGACGATTTTCACGTAGCGGGCACTGTCGTTCATTGCTTGGCCTCCGAGATCGCGGCTTCGACCGCTTTTTCCTGATACTTTTTAGCGTCCTGACCAAGCCGGCCGGAGAGCGTGACCGGGCGGTTGACTCGAGGATGTGTAAAGTTTCGATAGCTGCCCTTGCCTCCGCGATCCACGAACCCGTGGCTCTCCAAAACTGCAATCAATTCGCGGATTTTGCGAGGCATGCAAGCTCAGTTTTCCGATGATAGCGGCTCGCAGGTTTGATTAGCCGAGGTGTCTGACGTTCGATCATGACGATCACTGGTTGCTCTTGAGGTGGGCAGCGATGGTGGCGGCGATGGTGGCGGCGAAGAGTTCTGCGGCGTCAAACAAGGGAGCCTGGGGGTGGTTGTCTTGCATGACGCCTAGCTTCTGATTTCGCTCCATTTGGTGAAGCCAGAGTTCGCTCGTAGGTTCGTTTGTGAAGCGGTCGAGAGCGTCGTATTGGGTTTGCTGGAACGGGTTACGCGACGGTCAGCATGCGAGTGAAGTCATCCCGGCCACTTGTGGGTGGGGGAAGCAGCTTGCCGTCGAGCGCGGCCGCCAGTTGCGCAGCGCGTGACTAAGCCACCCGGCAACTTTCCAATGCCGCGAGACGTTCGCGCGCCCAATTCGTGCGCGGATGTGTCGGCGCCAATTTCGACTTCCAGGCCTCTAGCGCCTTCTCGTATGCATCTCGTGCGGCGGCCACATTCCCCGCCGCCTCCTCGATCTCTCCGAGAGTTTCCCATCCGGGCTGATCGTCTGGATCTGGTGACGGGCTGTGGGCCGCCTCAAACTCCAATTGAATCTTCATCGCTAGCGCCGCGCCTGCGACGTCTCCCTGGTAGAAGTCCTGCTCGTTCTGCGTTGAGGGACGGAACTCCGATTCTGGCTTGATTTCGTCCGCCAGTCCCTGGGTGGTTAAGTTGCCGGCCCGCTGCAAAGTCAGCTGCGCTCCGCCGACATCACCCGTTCTCCACAAGCAACGGCCCAGCAAATGCAGAATTGGAACCAGATTCACGTCCGTCGTGCCCAGAACTCCCTCGAGTTCAGCCAGGGAGCGCCGCAGCAGCGCCGCCGCCTCGCCATACTCCTGCCGGGCAATCAGCACCCGTGCCAACCAGATGTTCATCTCGCTCACGGCGAGAGGTCCCGGCCCTCAACCAGGGCCCTTGTAGACCTGGATCAATTCGAAGCTCAGATCGGCAGCGCGGTCCAGCTCGCCCGCACGGTAGAGGGTCTCCGCCTTCTGTTGCTTCGAAATCAACGCGACCCTGTTCATCATGGCGCCCTTGTTCGATTCCGCGAAATCGCAGGCCTGCGCCAGACAATGCTCGGCACCCTTCCAGTCACCTCGTGACTGTGCCTCTTGCGCTGTCTTCATCAGTTGACCCCACTGCCTCATCCTCTGCCGGGCGCGCCAGAACAGGAACACCAAGGTTGCGGCCAAAGCCGCAAAGACCCACATCAAGCCAACGAGCATTTCAGTGCCTCCCGAATCTCCGCCGCCTTGCGGGCGTGGAAGTCGCGCTCCATGTTGTGCCCCAAGCGGCCTAGCAGAGCGGCTTTGCGTTCGAACTGCTTGGCCACTTCCGGATGCTTGTCGCCCAATGCCTGCCGCAACGACTGAATCGATGCTTCCCTCATCGGTTCGGCCTCCGCGTCTCGCTTTTGCTTTTCGAGAAGCTCGCCGTAGGTGTCGTAGGCTTGGCCCAGATCTTGCATCCCGGGGTAGGACTGGAGCACCGGCAGCGCAGCGCGCAGGCATCTCTCCGCCTCGCCCCAGTTCTCCAAGGCGATCAAAGCACAGGCTTGGTTCACCCGAGTGCGAGCCACTTCGATCGATTGCTCGCCGTGCGCAGCCTGGCGGATCGACAGCGCTTCTTCATATACCTCCAGGGCCTCGTGCGGGCGTTGACCCTCTTCCAGCACCACGCCCAGATTCGAGAGTGTCTGGCCGAACTGCCCGTCATTCACCTTCGACACCATTCGCTGCACCGCAAGCGTACGCCTCAAGTTCGCCGCCGCCCCCTCCAGGTCGCCCGCCATTCGCTGCGCGAGCGCGAGGTTCATCAGATGCACCGCGAAGATGGCATCGCGCTGGTCAGGTTGGGTGGCAAACCATGCTGCCGCTTCGGTCACTCGCTGTTTCCCTTGCTTGGGAAGACCGTTCTCGAATTCAATCTCACCCAACACGTAGCGAGCCACTTCCGTATCCAGGTGACCAGCTCCCTTCTTTCGCTGGAGCCGTTCGAACTGCGCTTTCACCAAGGGCAAAGCCCGGTCCGTACGGTTGAAGGACATGTGCCAAGAGATCTTGAATTGCACCCATTTTTCCTGGTAGACGATGAAGAGCGTGATTGCAAGCAAAGACAGGACACCCAGGATAGAAAGTACGACCCACATAGTAAAGAGATCGACCGAACTAAGGCTCGCCTGTAGTAGTGCTAAAGCTCTAAATCCGGGCTGCTCGACGATGACCAGGATCCCGGGAAGCTACTTCGCTTCAGCTCAGTTTTGCGATTCTGGCGGCTCGCAGGTTTGGGTGTCCGAGAGGTCTGACTTCGATGCAGACTATCGCTGGCTGCCCTTGAGGAGGGTGGTGATGGTGGTGTCGGGGAGTTCAACCAGAGGATACCGCCGAGAGGAGAGGGATCGGGAAAGCCTGCCGCTGCGTGGATCCTGTTTAGGCGCATGAATCTGGCCAAGCCCATCAAGAAGCGGTCCGTTGGAGTTGCCGGCCTGAGTTTGTGTTTTGTGATCACGCCCAAGGCTGACAATGGGGGACGCCAACAAAGACTGAATGCGGAGCAGATCGGCGGAGAGCGAGTAGGTCAAGAATGTTTGCATTTTGCTTTCATGAATGTTCGCATTTTGCTACTATCTGGTTGTGAACGTGATCAGCAACCGAGGACTGGCCAAGCTGATCCAGTCTCATCCGGACTGTGGCGAAGCAGCGATGCAATGGTTCCACAAAGCGACGCGACGGAACTGGGACACCCTCCAGGAGCTCGGCGAAACCTTTCCTTCCGTCGATCAGGTTGGCCAAGTGCTGATCTTCAACCTGCGGGGCAACAGTTATCGCCTGATCGTCACGGTCTACTGGCCGGCACATGTGTTTTACGTCAAGGCGCTGCTATCGCACGCCGAATGTGATCGAAAGGAATGGATGCAATGGGCCTGACCCTCAACACCGACCGCTATGTCGAGCTGCTCGGGAAGCTTGTTCCACGACCAATCACCTCCGACGAGGACTTTGACCGCTGGGCAGCAATCATCGAGTCGATTCACCGCTCGCCGATCGCCACAACCGAAGAACAGGAACTCGCCAGCCTGATGCTCCCAGTGCTTACCGCGTACGACAAGCAGCAGAACCCGGCACTCTACGAGTCAGACCCACTGAGCAGCCTGCAATTCATGATGGATCAGCATTCAATGAGCCAGGCCGACTTGGCCAGAGTGCTAGGCATCTCACGCGCCACGGCTTCTCAGATCTGCAACGGCCAGCGAGGAATCAGCAAAGCGTCCGCGCTAAAACTAGCCGCACACTTTCACTTGCCAGTCAGCGTATTTCTTTCATAAGACTTTCCGCGACGCAATCGAGGGAAGCTTGTGTCGCGTCGGCTAAGTCTTCTTCAACTCAAGTTCGTGATTCTTCCCGCACAGTCTTTGTCATGTCGCCATTCCCCATTGAATGGCTTGCGATGACTCATCGTCAACGCAGTCCTTTTCGGGAAGACTGCGTGCGGCCTATCGCCGGCTGCCTTTGAGGAGGGTGGTGATGGTGGTGTCGATGAGTTGAGCGGAGTCGAACCAGGGGGCGTGGGCGTGGAGGTTGATGAAGTCGATGACGCCCTGGAGGGAGTTCCACCAGAGGATGCCGCCGAGTGGTGAGGGGTTGGGGAAGCCCGCCGCTGCG
>VFZU01000053.1 GCA_016870995.1 Acidobacteriota bacterium | reverse complement strand
TTCTGCTTTCGGGTCATCTGCCTTTCCTCTTTCTCCGCCGCTAACGGATTTGTGAAAGGTTTAGCATGACCCATTTCCTTTTTGCAGAACTCTTAATACTTAACCAGTTTGCGCGGCGAGGGGCAGTGCCAACGCGAAGAAATAGAGCGGTGTGTTTAGCCAGTATTTTCGTACCATAACGCTTGTTGGCGATGGTAGAGCTAGGGAGCTTTTAGATACAACGAGGAAAGATACCTACCCTCCACTCACAAGCTTTGGTCGGGCCTGAAGGGTTGGTACCTAAGTTGACTTTGATGAAACCGCTTACCTAAGGTGCGAATCAAGGTCATTATGTCTGGTATGAAACTCGCCCTCCTGTCTTTGTTTTTGATTACATTGGGGTTTGCCGCCGAGGATCCCTGGTCTAAGGTGATCGCGCTTTCCAGTGGCGCCGAGATCCGGATTTATAAGGCTGGCGCTAAGGAACCGGTGCTCGCAAAATTCTCTGAAGCCGATGCCGAGCGAATGATTGTTGTAGTCAAAAACGAGCAATTGGCAATTGCCAAGACTGACGTTGAGAAGTTGGAAACTCGACCGATGGGCGTGAAGTCGGTGAAGAAGGAGACGCAGACCAAGAACTTGGATCCCTCCGCTGAGCTCGCCAAGGCAGGTCCGAAAGTCCCTGGCTCAAGCGCCACACCAGGGCTTCAATCCACTTCGAGCGGATTGACCTACAGCGGCAAGCCTGGGTTTGAGTTGGTTTATCGCAAAAGTGCAAAGTGAGTATGAAGAGTTTCGCCATCAGGCTGTTCATGAGCTGATGGCGCTCAACCAGAGATGCGAGTGCGAATTTCGCATTGGCTCCTGGGAACGCTGGGAATACGATCTCGAGTCTGCAATTCTCACTTTTTTTAGAATGGCCTTCCAAGGATTGTCGCGTCCATAATTGTGGTGGGAAGTACTTCTTTCGCATCCTCGACGTGGCTGTGGGCTTGGGGGAATTCATCGATTCCTGAGGAATGCAGGAAGGGCATGGAGCAAGTCCGCCAGCTTGGCGAAACACGACAGTTCCCTTTGCTATGCCAGGACAAGATCACCGACGACGAGTACCTCGGGTGGGAGCTGACAGCAATTGCCGCGTAGGTGCTTGGTGCCAGAGGGGCTTATCGATGTCCGAGCGAGCGGGGGTTTCTCTACGTCATCTACGATGAGATCGCATTCTTGGCGTAGAGGTTTGGTGAAGGAGTGGTAGGAACGGGCAGATTCGAACTGCCGACCTTCCGCTTAGGAGGCGGACGCTCTATCCAGCTGAGCTACGTCCCCACTTGTTAATCAGTGTAGCGTTTCAGGCCCTTTTGGCCAATATCCTTCCGCACCTGCATGCCATCAAATTGAATTTTTCCAACAGCGGAGTAGGCAAGCTTGAGGGCTTCGCGCAGATCTGCTCCGCGGGCTGTGATTCCAAGTACTCGGCCTCCAGCAGTTACCGTATAGCCACCGCTCTCTTTAGTTCCCGCATGAAAGACCGTCGCATTCTCAACCGCATTCAAGCCCTCGATACGATCACCAATCTTCACTTGTCCCGGATAGCCTTTCGCGGCGGCCACTACACAAGCTGTGGCTCCAGGTGGAATCTCAAGCTTGGCCTGGCTCAGTCGATGCTCGGTGGCGGCGAGAATTGTCTCGGCAAATCCGCCCGTGATGCGGTAGAGCAGCGCCTGCGTTTCCGGGTCGCCCAGGCGAACGTTGTACTCGAGCACCTTCGGACCATCGGCCGTTATCATGAGACCAGCATAAAGAAAGCCGCGGAAGGGAGCACCTTCTTCTGCCATGCCTGTTAGAGTGCGCAGGATGATCTCTTCGAGCACGTGCTTCTTCTCGGCTTCGGTGAGGATGCGATCATCGCAATACGCGCCCATGCCACCAGTGTTTGGGCCCTGGTCGTTATCGAAGATCGCTTTGTGATCCTGCGTGGGAGGCAGCGTAAGAGCAGTGTCGTGGTCACAGATGGCGATGAAGCTTACTTCTTCACCTCGCCAGAAATCTTCGATCAATACACGCGAGCCTGCGGCGCCAACCAGCGCGCCAGAGAACAATCCCTCCAGGGCTTCGAGCGCTTCCCCTCTTGTCTTGGCAATCACAACACCCTTGCCGGCGGCGAGACCATCAGCCTTGAGCACAAGCGGATAATCAAATCGGGCCAAGCCTTTTTTGGCTTCGTCCAAATCGTCGAAGACTTGAAAGCGCGCAGTTGGGATGCCGTGCCGCGCCATGAATTCTTTGCTGAACGCCTTGGAGCCCTCAAGCTGCGCAGCCTTGGCAGTTGGCCCAAACACGCGCTTGCCGTGTGCTTCAAACAGGTCGACGACGCCTGCGACAAGTGGAGCTTCAGGGCCGACGATGGTTAGCTCGGCACCGACGAGATTTGCGACATCGAGAAAGTTTTCAGGCGTCTGGCTGGCGAGTGGAATACATTCCGCTACCGTGGCAATACCGGGATTGCCGGGTGCGCAAAAGACCTTGTGGCCTTCCTGCGCGCAACGCCACGCGATTGCATGTTCTCGGCCGCCGGAGCCAACAATCAAGATGTTCAAAGAAAAAGCCTCCAGAAGTTAGAATAAGGCTGAAGACCCCCAAAAATGCAGTTTCCGATGAAGCAAAGCAGATATGACGTCGTTGTGGTCGGGGCAGGCCATGCGGGTTGTGAGGCTGCGCGCGCCTGCGCGCGTCTGGGTTTGAAGACCGCGATGATCACGATGAACATTGATCTGATCGCTCAGATGTCCTGCAACCCCGCCATCGGCGGGATCGCCAAAGGCCATCTGGTGCGTGAGATCGATGCGTTGGGCGGGGTGATGGGCGAAGTCACCGATGCTGTTGGGATTCAGTTTCGGCTGCTTAATACCAGCCGCGGCCCTGCGGTGTGGAGCCCTCGGGCGCAATGCGACAAGAAGCTATATAGAATCAGGATGAAAGAAGTGCTAGAGCAGGAGCCCAACCTGCGGATCCTTCAAGCTGAGGTGGCGAGCTTCATCATCGAAGATGAAAACAAGGTTAACGGTGTTCGTCTTGCAGACGGAAGGGAACTGCGTTCCGGGGCCGTGGTTGTCACCACCGGTACATTTCTGAAAGGGATCGCCCACGTTGGAGAGACCACTTATTCTTGTGGTCGCAACGGGGAGGCACCCAGCAACCTGCTCGCCGAGCAACTCCGCAATCTCGGTTTGCAATGGACCCGGCTCAAAACCGGCACCCCTCCCCGGCTCGATGGTCGCACTATCGATTGGAACCGCTTCGAGCCCCAGGATGGCGATGCCGTGCCGACACCGTTCAGCTTTCTGACTGATAGCATTGAACGCAAGCAGATTCAGTGCTTTCTCGCCTACACGAACGAACGTACCCAAGCGGTGCTCTCTGAGGCGATCCCGCGCAGCCCTTTGTACAGCGGTCAGATTGAAGGCATCGGGCCGCGGTATTGCCCAAGCATCGAAGACAAGATCGTCAAATTCCCAGACCGGATTCGCCACCAGATCTTTTTGGAGCCGGAAGGTCTCGATACGAACGAGGTTTACGTCAACGGTATGTCCACGAGCATGCCCATCGATGTTCAGGCCGCCATGGTTGCCTCCATCGAAGGTCTTGAAGACGCCGAGATGATCCGGCCCGGTTACGCGATCGAGTACGACGCGATTGACCCGCGAGAATTGGATCATCGGCTGGAAGTGAAGTGCTACCCTGGCTTATTTCTTGCAGGACAGATCAACGGGACCAGTGGCTACGAAGAGGCGGGGATTCAGGGTCTCCTGGCTGGCATCAATGCCGGCCTCAAGATCTCGGGGGGGTCGCCGCTTGTCCTGGCCCGCAATGAAGCCTATGGCGGCATCTTGGTCGATGATCTGGTGAGCAAGGGAGCTGACGAACCTTACCGCATGTTTACCTCCCGTGCGGAGTTCCGCCTTCACCTTCGAATCGACAATGCCGACGAACGGCTAACTCCCATTGCCCAACGCATCGGCTTGGCTAACGGTGAGCGCTCTCGCCGCTTTGACGAGAAATTGGCTCTCAAGCAACGACTCATCGCAATCCTGCAGGAACAGCGCGTCTCTCCGGGCAAAATCACTGGATTGGAGCTCGGATTCGACGATCGGCCTACGCTTTCGGTGTGGCTTTGCCGCCCGGAGGCCAAGATTTCGCAGATTGCCCCCTATCTGGAATCTCAAATCGGTGCCGCAATTCCCCCCGCCCTCGCCACCACGGTCGAGACCGAACTTAAGTACGAAGGCTATCTTGCCCAGCAGCATCGTCAGGTAGAACGACTGAAAGAGGGAGAAGCCCGCAAAATCCCAGGTGACTTTGATTTCTCCAACGTCCCTGGCCTCTCAAACGAAGTACAGGACAAACTTCGCCGGGTTCGCCCCGAAACTTTGGGCCACGCAAGCCGTATCCCCGGAGTGACTCCCGCTGCCATAGCAATCCTTGATGTTTACCTAAGCATGCCGAAGACAGAGCAGTAGTTACGCTGTTCCACGTGGAACACTTGATCTGGATCGACAAACCCAACTCATTCCACGGTCGAAGTGACTATTTCTCACTGGAGTTAGTTCAATCTTGCTGCTTTAGCATGATGTTCCACGTGAAACATCGAGACTTCACCCCGACCCATCCCCTACAATGGCAGATTCTGAAGCCAATTGAGCCCAATCGAGTGGAATTACACCCAAAGAGGAGGGCGAGATGCCGTTTTTCTCTCCTTCGACCTCCATCCAACGAAGAATCCAGCCAATCTCTCACGTAACGAGCACTGAAAACAGCAAATCACGACCGCGTACCGCCAGATTCAGTGCAGAGAGTCGTTGTTCCACGTGAAACATTCGACTGGAACTTCTCGTTTGCTGATTCCGAGAACCAGCGCTCGACTGAAAGACACCTTGAGCAACTCCTTCACTGACACGAGTCCGCAGCCACCTTCAGCAAGGCACACTAGGTGTTCCACGTGAAACATCACGCTTGACTGTAGTGCTAAGATAGCGCCGTGGGAAAAATCATCGCGATCACCAATCAAAAGGGTGGCGTCGGGAAAACAACAACTGCTATCAATTTGGCCGCATCTATGGCCCTTAGCGAGCTCAAGATACTATTAGTAGACTGTGACCCCCAAGGTAACTCGACCAGTGGTGTAGGAGTTTCAAAAGACGCCCAAACTAGAACCTGCTACCACGTGCTGACTCAGGCGTGCACCGCGCAGGAAGCTATCGTTCCAACTGACTTCGAAGGGCTGTTTTTGATGCCCGCCGATAAAAATTTAGTGGCTGCCAATATTGACCTTGTCGATGTTCCAGAACGTGAGTTCCGGCTCCGCGATGCCCTCTATTCCATCCGCGACCAATACGCTTACATCCTCATCGATTGCCCCCCTGCTCTCGACCTTCTCAACCTCAATGGCCTGGTCGCCGCCGACTCAATCATTGTCCCGATCCAGTGCGAGTTCTTCGCACTTGAGGGCGTTTCGCAGTTGATCGATACCATCCAGAGAATCCGCGAAGCATTCCAGCATGAACTCCCCATCGAAGGCGTTCTGCTGACCATGTTCGACGACCGCACCAATCTCACTCGCCAGGTTGCCAACGACCTCCGTGAGTTCTTTGGCAAACAGGTCTTCGAGACGGTCATCCCCCGCAGCATCCGCCTCGCGGAAGCCCCAAGCTTCGGCAAACCCGTCATTTCATACGACGTCCGCTCCAAGGGCGCCGAATGCTATATCAAACTGGCAAAGGAGATCATGGCCAATGAACAAGCCGCAAGATCCACGACGAGTATTAGGTAAGGGTCTCTCCGCCCTTCTCCCCAACCGACCGTCCAGCGGCCCAGCTGCCCCAGCCGCTGCAGCTCCAGCTTCGAGCGAACCCACCAGCGGACTGGTACAGCTTTCGATTCTCGATATCCAGGCCAACCCCCGCCAGCCTCGTACCAACTTCAGCGCAGACAAACTGCAGGAGCTGGCAGAGAGCATCAAGGTGAATGGCATCATTCAGCCGCTGCTGGTCCGCAAGCTGGGCGATGGCTATGAGATTGTAGCGGGCGAACGAAGATGGCGAGCCGCAAAGCTGGCCGGCCTTGCGGTCGTGCCGGTCGTCATCCAGGACGTGGCCGATGACAACGTGCTCACCCTGGCTTTGATTGAGAACATCCAGCGCGATGACCTCAACGCCATCGAAACCGCAGTCGCCTATGACCGCCTCAGTCGGGAGCTGAATCTCACCCACGAAGAAATCGGCCGCCGCACCGGCAAGGACCGTACTTCGATTACTAACTTTCTTCGGCTTCTGCGTTTGCCCGAAGACCTCCAGGCCATGCTCGGCGACGGACGCCTCAGCATGGGCCACGCACGCACCATCCTCGGCCTACCGACCGAAGAGCTCCAACGCAACGTCGCAGAAAAGATCGTCAGCCAGGGCCTCTCCGTTCGCGCCACCGAAAAACTGGTCCAGAGCATGACCGAGCCCAGGGAACTTAAAGAGCAAGTAAAAGTACAGATTGATCCAAACGTAAAGGCAGCTGAAGAAGAGCTCCAACGAGTACTTGGAACACGCGTGGCCATTCATCGCAAAAATGAAAAGCGCGGCCGTATCGAGATCGAATACTACTCGCAGGATGAGTTACACAGGATCTACCAGATGCTGATGGGGGAGAATTAAAGAAGGAAGGGATGGTGCCGGCGGGAGGACTCGAACCTCCGACCTAGGGATTATGAGACCCTCGCTCTACCTCTGAGCTACGCCGGCAACTTCTTTTAGGCTAGAGGTCCGAAGGTACCCTTGTCAAACCCGGGAATCAATCCAGTGATATCGTTCCAAAAAGTCTCGAAGTCTTACGCCATCTACGATGCGCCTTCAGACCGTCTCAAAGAGCTGCTCACATTGAACCGCCTGCGGAAGCATCGCGAGTTCAAAGCCCTCGATTCCATTAGCTTCGAGGTGAAGCCCGGCGAGACGTTCTGCATCATCGGAGAAAACGGCTCTGGCAAGAGCACGATGCTCCAGATCATCGCGGGCATCTTGCAACCCACCTCGGGCGAGGCCAGGGTCAAGGGCCGCGTCGCTGCACTGCTTGAACTCGGTTCCGGCTTCAACCCCGATTTCAGCGGTCGCGATAACGTCTACCTCAACGCGGCCATTCTTGGCCTTTCACACGAAGAAACAGCGAAGAGATTCCAGAGCATTGAAGAGTTTGCCGAGATTGGCGAGTTTCTCGATCAACCGGTAAAGACCTATTCGAGCGGCATGGCCGTCCGGCTGGCTTTCTCGGTTGCGATCCACGTCGACCCGGAAATCCTACTCGTCGACGAGGCGCTGGCGGTTGGCGACGTCTACTTCCGCCAACGCTGCCTGCGAAAAGTCCATGAGCTGCGACAGCGCGGTGTGACGATTCTGTTTGTCAGCCACTCGATGGGTGACGTGAAAGCGATTGGGGATCGGGTGCTCTGGCTCGACAAAGGCCGCATCCGTGAGCTCGGCCCGACCGACGTCGTCGTCTCCAAGTACCTGGCTGAAATGACCGCCAAGGATTCGAGCTTCGTCGAGCATCAGGCCGAACATCGAACGGAAGCAAAGACCATCGGGCAGGCACCCTCATTGGTTACAACCATCCCCAACGTCGATCATCGCCATGGCGACGGCCGGGCTGAGATTCTCGGCATCACTGTATTGAACGAAAATCTCGAACCAGCGCTCATGCTTGAGCCCAACGCAAAGTGCATTGTTCGCATCAGCGCCAAGGCCAAGGAGCGAATTGCCCTGCCTAACATCGGCTTTATGATGCGCAATCACATGGGCATCGATTTCGCGGGCTCAAACACGATCCGCGAAGGCTACGAATTGCCACAAATGGCAGCCGGCGACACCGTCACGGTAGATTTCCAACTGGACCTGCCGGAACTCTATCCTTCGCATTTTTCGTTTTCTCCAGCCATCGCCGACGGAAGTTTGCTGAACTATAAGATGTGCGACTGGATCGACAATGCGCTGGTGCTACAGATGAGCCACGGTGAAGGACAAGTTTATGGATACCTGCATCTGCCCTGCCGCATCGAGGTGAATCGTGTCTGAGTTTACCGGCGAACGCGTGATCCCGGGCAAGGTCGACATCGACCTTTGGAACGAGCACATCTCTCGCTATCTGTTTGCCTCGCGCCTGTGCCGCTTCAAGAAAGTCATCGATCTCGGCTGCGGTAGCGGCTACGGTTCGGCCAAGCTGGCCACCCGAGCCGAAAGCGTAGTTGGCGTCGACATCAGCGAAACTGCCATTGCCGATGCTCAACAGCAATACCAGGCGCCGAACCTGCAATTTCGGGTGGCAAGCCTCGACAAGCTTCCCTTCGAAGATGCATCGTTTCAGTTGGGCATCTGCTTTGAGGTCATCGAGCACCTCAGCGACTACCGTTCGCTGTTGGCCGAAGCCCGCCGAGTGATTGCCCCGAGCGGGCAGCTGATCATCTCAACACCCAACATCGAGTTCTACGCAGAAAGCCGAAAGGTCAACGGACCCAATCCTTTTCACGCCCACGAATTCGCTTACGAAGAATTCAAGCAGGTGCTCGGAGAGTTCTTCGATCACCAGACCTTCTTTGTGCAAAACCATTCGAGCGGGCTGGTGTTTTTGCCTCTTGATGGAGGAGTCGGCACCGAACTCAAACTCGAGGCTGGAAAACCAAACCCGGAAGAAGCGCACTTCTTTATCGCAGTCTGCTCGGCCAAGCCCTTAACCGGAGCCCCTTCCTTTGTCTTCGTGCCCACCGCAGCGAACGTGTTGCGCGAGCGTGAGCATCACATACAGCGCCTCGAGGGCGAGCTGGCCACCAAGAACGAATGGCTCGAATCAAGCAAAACCAAACATGCGCAACTCGTCGAACAGTTCCGTGCGGTAAAGCTAGAAATCGAAGCCAAAAACAAATGGGCACTCGAACAGAACGCACGAGTCGAGGCGGCACAGAAGGCAGTACAACGCATCGAGGCCGAACTGGCCAAAGAGCACACCCGCGGCGAAGAAGTAGTGAAAGCTTACGAAGCCCGCCTCGCTGAGCTTGACCTGGAGAGCACGAAGCAAGCCGAATGGGCCCGATCAAACGAAGCCAATCTCAACGCCGAGATGACCAAGCTCGCCGGGCATATCAGTAAGCTCGATAGCGAAATCACCCGCGCAGGTACCCAACTGGCCGAGTACCAGAAGAAGCTCGACGAGGCTGAAAAGCTTGTGATCGAACGAACCCAGTGGGCGCAGAAAGAACAAGGCGCGCGTGAGGAAGCCGAAACAAAACTCAACGCCGTTGAAGCCTCTCGCTGGATCCGAATGGGGAAGGCATTCGGGCTTGGGCCGAAGCTTTCATGATTCTGCTGAAACGGTTGCTCCGCCAGGGGCCGATCCTGATCCTAAGCCCTGCTCTGGTCATCATCGAACTTTTGGCGCTCTGGCTCACGGATTTGCTTTGGTGGGTCGCGGGCAGCAGGCAGCTCCCCACCGACACGTTGCCGAATGCGAAGTCGGCCAGCGTGGTGATCCCGAACTGGAACGGCAAAGACCTCCTCGAGAAATACCTGCCAAGTGTGATCGCCGCCCTTGAAGGAAATCCTTCGAACGAAGTGGTGGTAGTCGATAACGGCAGCACCGACGGCAGCGCAGAATTTATACGTCAACGCTTTCCTCAGGTGAAGCTTGTCCCACTCAAAGAAAACCTAGGCTTTGGCGGGGGTTCGAATCGAGGATTCGAAGAAGCGAAGAACGATATCGTCGTGTTGCTCAACAGCGATATGCGGGTGGCCTCAGACTTTCTTAAGCCGCTGCTCAAAGGCTTCGACGCCCCGGATATCTTCGCCGTCTCCTGCCAGATCTTTTTCTCCGATCCGAAAAAGGTGCGCGAGGAGACGGGCTTGACACAAGCATCTTGGCGCCGTGGAACACTCGAGTTACGGCACCGGATCGATGACGAAGTCACCGACACTTACCCTTGCTTTTATGGCGGCGGTGGATCGTGCGCCTTTGACCGTCGCAAGTTTCTTGAGCTCGGCGGCTTTGATGAAGTGCTGCGGCCCTTCTACCTAGAAGACACCGACATGGGCTACCAGGCGTGGAAGCGCGGCTGGCGCGTGCTCTATCAACCCCAAAGCCACGTCTGGCACGAGCACCGCGGCACGATCGGCAAGAAGTTCTCGCAACACTACATCAACTCGATGGTTCGCAAGAACTTCGTATTGTTCGCCTGGAAGAACATCCATTCCCCCCTGATGTTGCTGCAGCATTTTGTTGCCTCGAACATCTCCGCGCTAATTGCTTTGATTGCAGGCGACGCCCCAGGCCGGGCAAATTATCCCGGCATGCTGAGGTCATTTTTTCAGCTACCGGAAGCCTGTGCCGCTCGCTGGCGTGCCAGATCCCGGTCGGCAGTTAGCGACATGGAAGCATTTCGACGACCCCTTGGCGGCTATTATCGAGACCGCTTCGAGGCGATAGACATCCGCGCCGAAAGGCCACGCGTTCTGTTTGTTTCCCCTTACGGGCTTGTCCCCGCATCACACGGTGGAGCTGTCTTCATGCAGCTTGCGGTCAAAGAACTGAGCAAGCATTGCGACGTGCATCTCGTCGCATTGCTCGATGAAGAATGGGAACGGTCGGCCCACGACGAACTTGATCCATACCTGGCGAGTAAGCAATTCATCGTCCGCATGACCGGGCAACCCAGTGCCGCCTTCAGCCTGCTACCAGGAGCTGTCACAGAGTTCGCCAGTGGCGACCTGGAGTGGTTACTGCACCGCACGATGAAGACCAGAAAAATCGACGTACTGCAGATCGAATACACCAACCTCGGTCAATACGGTTGCCAGTTTCACCGCATCCTCACCTCGATCTTTGAGCACGATATTTACTTCCAGTCGATCCAACGTCAACTGCTCACGAACCCAAGCCTGTTGTTTCGTATCCCAGCAACGATCGAGTACCTGAAGGCCATGCACTGGGAGCTTGAGATGCTGCCCCGCTTTGACCTCATCGAAGTCTGCACCGACGCCAATCGGGAATACCTTTTGAGCTTGAAACCGTCGCTTGAACCCAAAACGAAAGCGGGCCTGCGGGCTGCCATCCCGGTAGATTCCTTTGAAGCAAATCTGTCGGTGCGTGAGGGTAACACGTTACTGTTCCTGGGAGGCTTCCGACATGTACCGAACGTTGAGGCCCTGCAGTGGTTCTTTGAGGAGGTGGTTCCGATCCTGAAGGAGCGCAACCTTAATTTCAAAGCCTTGGCGATCGGACAGGATCCTCCTCCGGCCTACGCATTTCCGCATTCAGACGGCATTCTGGAACTGGCCGGGTTCCGGGAGAGTATTGCCGCCGACCTACAATCTGCAGCCGTGTTCCTTTGCCCGATCCAAAGCGGCAGCGGAGTTCGCGTGAAGCTGCTCGAGGCCTTCGCGCATGGCATCCCCGTGGTCTCAACTCCGATCGGTGCCGAGGGCTTAGCAATCGTGGATGGGCAGTATTGCAAGCTGGCCGGCGACCCTGGCGCGTTCGCCGACTCGATTGAACAGTTGCTAAAAGACAGAAGCGCGGCAAACCAGATGGCCCGCCGCGCCTATGAGTACGTTTCAGGAGAATGGGATTCCAAGCAGGTAATAGCCCGCCTGGCTCAGGAGTATTCAGACCGCTTGAAGCGGAAAGGAGCCGCTACTACTTCTTTCCGCTAAAGGCCCCGCCCAGCTCTTCGGCAATCTTTTTGGCATTGCGATCGAGCGTGTTCGGCTGAACATCTTTCGGTTTGCTGTACGTGGACCAAAGCACAATGCGCGAGCGACGATCCACCAGAAAATAAGTCCCCTTGCCCCGGCCGATCGAAGACACAGCGCGCGGTGCCAACTTCATTCCGGTGTTGACAGAGTCCTTCTCGGCGGCATTCACTGGAGGAGCACCTTTTTCTTTTTCAGCCGATTCCATTTCCTCGATCCGCGACTCGAAGGTGGTGCCAAGCTTGTCAGTGAAGATCGCGTCGGCCTTGGCCGCATCGGTGACGATTCGAATCTGGCTCACGGCTCGCAGGCGGTTGGCGAGGTACTGATCGAACCCGCTGCCCATCGGCATCAGGTAAACCGTTTGTACCTGCGACAATTCGGCATTGGCCTGCGCAAATCCTGAAAGAGCAGAAAGAGTGGTAGAGACTAGTAGTGCAAGAGTGCGCATGGCATTCTGGAATTTCCTTTTCTGATGTATAACAACCAAAGCATCACCGTCATCATGCCCTGCCTGAACGAAGAGCAAGGAATCGAGCAGGTTCTGCGCCGGATGCCGCCTTTCGTTGACGAGGTGATTGTTGTCGATAACGGGTCGACGGACCGCACTAGCGAGGTGGCCGCCGAATTTGGAGCTCGCGTCATTCGCGAGGATGCCCGAGGCTACGGGCGCGCCTACAAGAAGGGCTTTGCATTCGCCACCGGAGACGTGATCGTAACGCTCGACGGGGACCACAGCTACCCGCCGGACGCCATCTCGTATCTGCTCGAAGCGTTTCGTCATCTCGAAGTCGACTTCCTCAATGCTTCGCGGTTTCCGGTCCGCGATCCTAAGGCGATGAGTTTTAAGCACAAGGTAGGAAACTTCATTCTATCGATCGCCATGAGTGTGCTGTACTTCCGCTGGGTCAGCGACTCGCAGAGCGGCATGTGGGTATTTCGCAGAAGCATCCTCTCTGACATGACGCTCGAAAGTGACGGAATGGCGTTCAGCGAAGAAATAAAAATCGAAGCGCTGAAAAACAAACGGGTCCGGTTCGCCGAGATCTCCATTCATTACACGTCCCGCCTGGGCGAAATCAAGCTGAATCCCTGGCGCGATGGCTTCTATAACTTATGGTTTCTGGTCAAGAAGCGATTCACGTTGTAATTCCCACCTGGCGGGGCCGCGCGCACGTTGAGACGTTGCTCGAGAGCCTTGCCAGCCAGACTTACTCGCCCGCTTCCGTGCTGGTGGTGGACGGTGGATCGAACGACGGAACCAGAGAAGCAGCCCTGAAAGCGGGGGCAGAATTTCTCGACCTCAACGAAAATCGCGGATTCGCCTTCGCGGTCAATCGCGGCATAGAACGCATTGGCAAGGGCCGCATCGCAGTACTCAACAACGACATCCGGCTCGCGCCCGACTGGCTCGAGCGCATGTCCGGGCATGATTCCCCATTTGTTGTTGGTAAAGTCCTCGCCTGGGATGAGCCCTCGCGGATCGACGCCACCTGGGACCTGTTGAGCGAAAGCGGCATCCCCCTGCGCGCCGGTCATGGCCAACCAGACAGCGCTTACTGGAATCAGCCCCGACAAATTGCTCTGGCACCCTGGACAGCCATCGTGGTTTCGCACGAATACTGGCGCTCGACCGGCGGCCTCGATGAGTCCTTCGAGAGCTATATGGAAGATGTCGACATCGGCATGAGAGGTTTGGCGTTGGGATTTCGCGGCCATTACGAACCAGCAGCCATCGCCTGGCATCGAGGCAGTGCGACGCTCGGGGCCTGGCATCCCCGGCAGGTGCGCCTGAGTTCCCGCAACCAACTCACCGTGATCCTTCGCCACGGCAAGCCTCGTTGGTGGAAGGTGTTTGTGGGCCAAGGCCTCTGGGGTTTGGCCGCTGCCCGCCACGGCTGTCTTGCTGCCTGGTTCGCAGGAAAGCGCGAAGCCTTAAAGCAACGGCCGGCATCCAAACCTTCCCCGATGCTCGCTGAGCTCGAGCGCGAGATTTTCGAGATTGGGGCCGCAACAGGAATGGACCGCTTCTGGCGCTGGTACGGAGCGCTGAGTTGATGAGCGGCATCTCGGCGGTGATCATCACCTGGAATTCTGCTTCTGACATCGCTGCCTGCATCGAGGCAGTTCGCTTGGCCGGCGCTGAGGAAATCATAGTAGTCGACAATGGCTCGAAAGACCAGACCAGAGAAATTGTGGCCAGGCTCGAAGGTGTTCGCCTGCTGCACTTCCCGGAGAACCTTGGGTTTTCCGGTGGGGTAAACCGGGGTGTTGAGGCAGCCCGTTTTCCTCATGCACTGATCCTGAATCCAGACTGTAGCGTACAGCATGGCCTCGAAGCGATGGCTCGATCCGCTGGCACTGGCGCGGCGGGTGGAATGCTGCTGGGAAAAGACGGACAGCCGCAACTCGGCTTTGCGGTGCGCAGATTTCCCACTCCAGCCGTCTTGGCGCTCGAAGTTCTAGGCCTCAACCGTATCTTCCCGTCGAACCCGATCAATCGCCGCTACCGCTGTTTCGATTTCGATCCAGGAAAAGAACAGCCGGTAGATCAGCCTCCAGGTGCCTTCTTTATGGTCAACCGGGAGACCTTTTTGGCGTTGGGAGGCATGGATGAGCGATTCTGGCCCGTCTGGTTTGAGGATGTGGATTTCTGCCTTCGGCTCCATCAGGCGGGCTTCCCAATCACCTTCACCCCGGATGCCGTTGCCAGGCACGAAGGCGCGGCAAGTATTGACAAAATCTTGTGGCCTTTCAGAGAGTTGGCGTGGTATAATAGCCTTCTAAGGTACGCCACCAAGCATTTTGGTTGGTTGTCCCGGCGTCTGGTTGGTTTGGCTGTTGCCTCCGCGTCCGTTCTAAGAGCCTTAACGGGGAACTCTTCAAGGCACCAAGGATTTCAAACCTTGGGTGTTTATGCCAGCGTTTTTCGCTTGGCATGGTATAGCCTTGTCCATGGTCGGGTGGATCACCGTCGCTTTGGCCGGCAAATAGAAGGCGCTAAACATCTCTAAAATGCATAACGGCTTAGTATCAGTCACAATCGTTACGTACAATAGCGGACGCTTTATCAAACGATGCTTGGAATCGGTGCTGGCTCAGCGATATCCACTCAAGGAAGTGATCGTCGTCGATAACGTCTCGACTGATGGCACCCTCGACATCCTCGACCAATTTGCCGACCGCGTACGCATTGTTACCAACGACGAAAACATTGGCTTCGCCGCCGCACAAAACCAGGCGATTCACATGTCGAGCGGGGAATGGATCCTCACACTAAACCCCGACGTGCTGCTGATGCCCAACTTCATCCAGAGTCTTGTTGATGCTGGCAACCGGGAACCTCAGATCGGAACTGTCTGCGGAAAGCTGCTGGCGATGATGGCTACCTTCGACCTGCCTGAGAAACCACTCGTCGATTCCACTGGCATCTACTTCAACCCGATGTTGCGCCACCTTGACCGTGGCAGCCGCGATGTCGACAACGGGCACTACCTGAATTTTGAATACGTCTTCGGCGCAACCGCTGCCGCCGCACTCTACCGGCGCGAGATGATTGATGACATTTCGATCGACGGCGAATTCTTCGATTGTGATTTCTTCGTCTACCGTGAAGATGCCGATGTGGCCTGGCGAGCCCAGCTTTACGGGTGGAAAACACTTTACACGCCTCACGCCCGCGGTTATCACGTCCGCACCGTTCTGCCAGGTAATCGCAGAGCACTCCCTTCCGCCATCAACATGCACTCGGTGAAGAACCGCTTCATGATGCGCGTGAAGAACATGACCCCCAACTTGTACCTGCGGAACTTCTTTCCAATTACATTCCGAGACTTGGTTGTAGTGGGTGCCTGCCTGTTGCAAGAACATTCTTCACTCAAGGCATTCTGGATCATCGCCAAGAAGTGGCGCACCCTAATAGCCAAGCGCAAGGTGATCATGGCCAACCGCAAAGTCAGTGACGAGTATCTGGCGAACTGGTTCCAATTCCAGCCCGTCAGCCAACCGGCTCCGAAGACGGTGCGCGTCCCGGCAAGGGCGAAGGCCGTACGGAGCTAAACGCTTTCTCGAGCAGTTCTGTGAGCTCCAGCCTAGCGGCCCACTCTCTCAAATACTCTTAATTCAGCACCTTATCCTGCACTTGCAAGATCGCCAGAATATCGGTCCATTGCTGGCTTGATCTCTGCCCACCTTCGCGAAACCATTCCAGCTTGGACAGAACCGAATCCTCCGCCGTGCAAACAACAAATTCCAGCGATTCCAAGCCTGGCATTAAGGATTGCCGCTGCACTCTTCGCACCAGTTGCTTTCTCGCAAAGGGTGTCCCGCCGCAAGGAAAGAAATCGAATTTCAAGATCGATGCGCGGTGAATCGCATTGAAGGTGCGGCCCCTCTCAAAGGAATCTACAGCCTTGTCCGCATCAAGATAAAAATCCGTCTGAAGAAGCCCGCAGAATTCCTTGAAATCCGCATCTTGAAAATCAACAACGAGATCGATGTCATTCGTCTGTCTCGGAAATCCGTAGTTCGCAGAGGCCATCGAGCCGCAAACATAGTAGGGAATTTCCATCCGGTCCAGGGCTGCAAAAACGAGCTGAAAAGCTGCAATAGCGTCGGTCATGAATGCAGCGCTGGATCCCAGCCGTAAACGGCGATCATCTGCTCACGATCCAGAATTCTCGAAGCAACGCGAAGAAACACCTCGTTGTCGTCCGCTTCAGGATATTGCGCTCGAACGCCAGGCACCATCATAGCCCGCTGCATCTGGTTTAGTTCGAAAACGCGGGTCATTCGTTGGGACACACTCATGCCCCTCATCATTTCAGCGTAGACTTCCAATGTTTCCTGATCGGTATCAGCCATCCAGGATTAGGCCATAGTCTCAGCATAAACTGGTTATTGCGAATCGCGATCCTTGGCACGCGGGGAATCCCGGCCCGATACGGAGGCTTCGAAACCTTCGCCGAAGAACTGGCCACACGTCTAATTGAGCGGGGACATCAGGTTGTGGTCTATTGCCGCGAGGTTGAACCCCGAAGTAACTATCGCGGCGTGCAACGGCAATACCTGCCCACCATACGGCACAAGTACTTCGACACACTTGCGCATACGGGCTTCTCGACGCTTCACTTGCTGACCCACCACGTCGATGTTGCTCTCTATTGCAATGGCGCTAACGCAATCTACACGTGGATGCCGCGCGTCTTTGGCATGCCGGTGGCACTCAACGTAGATGGCCTTGAGCGCAAGCGCAAGAAGTGGAACGCCCTCGCCAAGAAGTGGTACCACCTTTCAGAATGGCTCTCCACCTTCTGCCCGACACGCATCGTCACCGACGCACTTGAGATCGAACGCTACTACAAAGACACCTATCAGGCCGACTCCACATTCATCCCCTATGGAGCGGACCTCGGACCTGTCGAATGGAAGCCTCTTCTCGGCCTCAAACCGAAAGACTACTTCCTTTACGTAACGCGCTTCGAGCCGGAGAACAATCCTCTGCTCGTGCGCGAAAGCTTCGAGCAGATCCAGACCGATCACCAACTGGCGCTGATCGGCGACGCTCCCTATGCCAAGGAGTACATCGCCAGAGTGCGCGATACCAAAGACCCGAGAATCCATATTCCAGGGGCAATCTATGGCGATGGCTACCGGGTTCTCCAATCGCATTGCCTTGCCTACATCCACGCCACTGAAGTGGGCGGCACGCACCCTGCATTGATCGAAGCCATGGGCCGTGGTGCCTTGATTCTCTATCTCAAGACTCCCGAGAACACCGAAGTCGCAGGAGGGATTGGGATTGGGTTTGAAGCTCATAGCTTGCCGCAGGCCATTCAACAAGTGCTTGCCATGAGAGAATCCGAGCGCGACCAGCTTCGCAAGGCCGCTCTCGAACGCGTGCGCGAGCGCTACAGTTGGGATGTGGTAACCAACCAATACGAGGCGCTGTTTCGGAGTCTATGCCCAGGACGTGGTTAGAGGTTTCGCTGGACCGCATTGCGCTGAACTATCGAATGATCCAGCGCACCGTCGGGCCATCAGTGCAATTGATGCCGGTGGTGAAAGCTGACGCTTACCGACACGGCGCAACCGCTGTCAGCCAAACTCTCGAGCGTGAGGGCGCGCAGTGGTTTGCCGTGAGCAATCTTGAAGAAGGCAAGGCCTTACGCGAATCTGGCATTCGGGCACGCATTCTTGTAATGGCCGAGCGCGTCGATACCGATCCAGGCGCCTGGCGGGAGTTTCGACTGACGCCGGTGATCCATGACCTCCGTGAGATCCCACTGCTCGACCCCGCGACGCCTTATCACCTCAAGATTGATAGTGGCATGGGACGGCTCGGCACGAATGCAACGATCGACAGCATTCTCGCTGCAGTTCGCAATACAAGGCTCGAAGGGTTGATGACTCATTTCGCGTCCTCAGCAAACTTCCAAAGCAATCAACTTCACGAGCAGCATGAACGATTTGAGCAGGTGCGACTGGCCTTTGAAACCGCAGGCCTGAGGCCGGCATACCTTCACGAGGCCAGCACCAATCCACTTCACTTTGGCAATCAGGAAACGTGGCGCAATCTCGCCCGTCCTGGCTATGCAATCTACGGCTTCGTATCGCGGGCCAAAGGGAAACCTGCCGGCGAACTGTTGGATGTAGCGCCGGCGTTGAGCTGGAAGGCTTCGATTCTGCTCACGAAAGAAGTGGCGGCTGGCACTCCGATTGGCTATGGGGCGCAATACGTGGCTGTGTCGGCAATGCGCATCGGCATTCTCGGTGTCGGATACGCCGATGGCTTACCGCATAGGCTCGGCAACAGAGGCAGCGTCATTGCCGGTGGCAAAATGGCGCCCATCCTGGGCGCAGTCTCAATGGACGTCACCACCATTGACCTCACAGCTGCACCTCAGCTCAAAGCTGGCGACTCGGTCACTTTGCTCGGCGAAGAGCAGGGCACTGCGATCGACGCCCGACAAATGGCCCGCGAGGCCGGCACGATCGCCTATTCCATCCTTTGCGGTATCTCAACCCGTGCCCCCAGGATCTACGTATGAAAATCACCAACATCTCCACCATCGTCGTCAACGCGCGCATGCGGAACTGGATCTTCGTAAAGGTGGAGACCGATACGCCAGGCCTATACGGCTGGGGCGAAGCAACGCTCGAGTGGAAGACGAAAGGCGTCGTCGGCTCCATTGAGGATTTAAAGCCACTCATCCTTGGCCAGGACCCTCGCCGCATCGAGCACATCTGGCAAATCATGCACCGCCAGTATTTCTGGCGCGGCGGCATTGTGACGATGTCCGCCATGAGCGGTATCGATCAGGCCCTCTGGGATATCAAAGGCAAAGAACTGGGCAAGCCTGTCTGCGAATTACTGGGCGGCCCGGTGCGCGACACGCTGCGGCTCTATGATCATCTCGGCGGCGGCAGCCTGGAGGGAATGTACAAGACGGGTTCCCCAGATGACTTCGCTAGCCTGATTGGAGAGAGCAAAGCGCGGGGCTTCACGGCTGCCAAGAGCATGCCGATCCCAATCTCGGAACCAATTGAAAGCGCTGCCACTCTGCGCCGTGCTGCCGATTGCGTCAGGGCCATGCGCGAGGCCGTCGGAGATGATTTCGACATTATGCTCGACCTTCATGCCCGTTGCAGCGCTGCAGCAGCGATTCAGTTTGGCCGCTTGCTTGAAGATTACAACCTCTTCTGGTACGAAGAACCCTGCTGGCCAGAACATGTGGACGGGCTTGTTGAAGTAGCCCGCGCGCTGCGCTTTCCGATTGCCACTGGAGAAAGACTGGTTGGCCGTTGGGAGTTCCGCGAATTGCTTGAGAAGCGCGCCTGCGCCATCATTCAGCCCGATGTCTCTCATTGCGGCGGAATCTCCGAGGCCCGGCGCATCGCATCGATGGCTGAAACCTATTCGATGACCGTGGCCTGCCACAACCCGCAGGGGCCCATCTCCACGGCAGCCAGCCTGCATGTCGGCTTCGCAACACCAAACTACCTGATCCAAGAAATCGTCTGGAACGATGTGCCCTGGCGACTTGATGTAGTCACGGGTGGATATGATGTGACACGCGGCACCGTGGCAGCACCAACCAAGCCCGGCCTTGGCATTGATGTCAACGAAACTGAAGCGCGCAAATATTTCGCGAAAGAAGAAGTTCTGATGCCGGCGTTTCGCAGCGACGGCTCCGTTACGGATTGGTAATCGGGCATCCAGCAACGACTTAGAGGCATCCTAAGGACGCATGGAGCTACAACCTCTTCGCTACTTCCTTGCCGTAGCGCGCCATGGCGGTTTTGTCAGGGCCGCTGACCACCTTGGTATCTCGCAACCAACCTTATCGCAACAGATCCAAAAGCTCGAACGCGAACTGGATGTAATGTTGTTCGACCGACTGGGACGCAGCCTGAAGCTAACAGCCTATGGCGAGAAGCTTCTTGAATCTGCTGAGCGCATTCTGCGCGAAGTCGAAGAAGCTCAGACCGCACTTGAAGCGTTGAAGAGTGAAGACTCTGGAGAACTAAAGGTTGGCGTGATTCCAACCGTGTTGCCGTATTCCATGGTGAAACCCTTCACCGCCTTTGAGCAGCGCTACCCCAAAGTGCGCATAACGCTGGTTGAGGCGATGACAGAAGTATTGGTCGAAAATCTTCGTCGCGGTGAACTGGATCTCGCAATTCTTGCCCTTCCCATCCGTCACAACGAGATTGTCTGCAGTGAGCTGTTTCGGGAGCCTCTTCTGGCTGCCGTCCCTCATGATCATGAATTGGCTGGCCAAACCAGGATCCTGCTGCCCCGGCTTGAATCAGAGAAGATGCTGCTGCTGCGCGAGGGCCACTGCCTTCGCAACGAAGTTCTAACAGCATGCAGCCGGGCCAAAGCGCAATTCCAGCAGGTCTTCGAAAGTGATCACCTCGAGAGCATCTTGCGGCTGGTGGCGGCTGGTTATGGCGTGAGCCTGATTCCGCAAAAAGCGACCTTGGGAAGAACCGACTGCCGCTTCCTGCCTTTTGAACCCCATGCGGTGCGCAGAATCGGGTACGCGATGGCAAAAGGTCACCAGTCGCTGCCGGTTCGCAAGCTGCTGCAAAAGTTCTTGAAAGATTGGGATTGGTCAGTCGACGGAGGGGGGATGGAGCGGGAGACGAGATTCGAACTCGCGACATCAACCTTGGCAAGGTTGCACTCTACCAGCTGAGTTACTCCCGCGCAGGAGCAGGGCGGCTACTGAAGCAGCGGCCAAACATAGTATCGCTGAAGCATCTTTAGCTTGTCAAATCCACCCCTCCGAAACGAGTGAAAATTTCGTTACAGGACAAAATGGTCTCCTATAGAAAGTGCTGGAAAAACACCTGCAAAATGTTGAAACTAATAACTTTATAAAATTTCATATTTTCTTTTGCCGCCAAGAATGAATGTGCTAGACTTTGTAATCGCAGGCCTACAACGACGAAACAGTCGTTGGCTCGGGAGCATCCTCAAAGCCTGACAGATCTCCATTTCAATCCCAAGGTCCCCCCACCTTTCCACAACTGTGGAAAACCTGTGGGATTTTTGTGTTTGAAGGGCTTGTAAGTAGTAACGCGGCGGAACAGTGACAGAACAAATGAATGTTTGGGAATTAGTAAAACAAACGCTGGCGGCCTCTCTGAGTGCGGAGAGCTTCGAAAACTGGGTAGTGCGGACGACGCTGAACAAGACCGACGAGGACACGATTTTTGTTTCGGTGCCGAACGAAGCGACCGGGGAATGGATGGAGCGGGAGTACTCCAAACAAGTCAGCGATGCAATCGCTCATCTCAGCTTGCCTTACAGTAGCGTGATCTATCACCTCGAGGCAGCTTCCGATCGGATGGCGATGTCGACCGGATCGAACAGCTACGGCCGGCAGATTAACGCAGGTCACTCTTACACCGATGCGTCTCAGACCATCGAGGCACTGTTCTCACAGCCTGTAGCGCATCTGAATCCGAAATTTACTTTTGACAAGTTTGTGGTGGGCAGCTGCAATCAATTCGCTCACGCGGCGGCACACGCGGTCGCCACTCGGCCCTCACGCAGCTACAATCCACTCTTCATCTACGGCGGCGTTGGTATGGGCAAAACCCACCTGATGCACGCCATTGGGCGCAACCTTCTCACCGAACACCCTGGCATGACGATCGTCTATACGACGAGCGAAAAGTTCATGAACCAGATGATCCAATGCATCCGCATGGAGAAGATGAGCTACTTCCATCAGTTCTACCGGTCGGCGGATGTGTTGCTCATCGATGACATTCAGATCATCGGTGGCAAGGAACGCACGCAGGAAGAGTTCTTCCACACCTTCAACGAACTTTTCGACAATCAGAAGCAGATCGTCATTTCCTCTGACTCACCGCCAAAAGAAGTTTCCGGTCTCGTCGAGCGCCTGCGCAGCCGTTTTGAATGGGGCCTGATCGTCGATGTTCAGCCTCCTGACCTCGAAACCAAAATGGCGATTCTCGATCAGAAGGCCGAAAACGAGGGCATCAACCTGCCAGAGGACGTCAGGATCTTTCTGGCCACTCGCACCAAATCGAACATTCGCGAGCTGGAAGGTGCGCTCGTGAAGCTGATGGCTTACTCCTCAGTCACGGGGACCCCAATCACGCTTGAAATGTCCAAGCAGTTGTTGAAGCACCTGACGCAGACGAACGAAAAGAGGATCTCGATCGAATCGATTCTCAAGGCAGTCGCCGACCGCTTCGAATTGATGCCAGGCCAGCTGAAACAGAAGTCCAACGAGCGACGCATCGCCTACCCGCGGCAGATTGCAATGTACCTCGCCAAGGAACTTACGACGGCTTCCTTGCTCGAAATCGGCCGAACCCTCGGCAACAAACATCACACCACCGTGCTACACTCGGTCCACAAAATCGACGAATTGCGGCACAAGGACCAGGATTTAAACAAGCTTCTACACAGCCTAATCGACTCATTCCATTCGTGATATTGAGTTTTCCACAGCTTCGCTTCCTGTTCGCTCTATGAATGGAACAGGAAAACGGAAGGTGGAGGCAAAAAGTGAAGAAACCACACACAGGGTTTTCGAACTCAATGATGGCGAGAAGCATTTTTGTTTTGTATAATTTAGAGAGATATCCACATTTCGACAGCACCAACTATGACGGTTCTAGAAACATATATAGATATCTTGTCTTCTGGAAGTAGCTAAGAGCATCTTGAGTACCCAGCTAAGGACAACGAAAAAATGGAATTCAGCGTAAAGCAATCAGACATGGTAAGAGAGCTAAACCTCTCACAGGGCGTCGTCGAAAAGAAGACAACGATCCCGATTCTCTCGAACGTCCTGATTGAGAGCGGCGACGGGATGATCCACCTTACGGCAACTGATCTTGAGCTCGGCGTGCGTTGTTCTTGTCCCGCTCGGATTATCAAGGCAGGGTCCTGCACACTTCCGGCGCGACGCCTGCTCGACTACATCCGCCTGCTTCCCGATGCGGAAGTCAATTTCAAGGTGATGGACAACCAGTGGGCCAATATCGTTTGCGGTCGCTCGCGTTCGCGCATCGCTGGCATGTCGCGCGAGAGCTATCCCGAGCTGCCGGCGATGCCGCCTTCCCTCGGTGAAATCCCAGCCGCCATACTTTCTGCCATGATCCAGAAGACGATCTTCTCGATCTCGAGCGAAGAGAGCCGCTTCACATTGAACGGTGCACAGCTACTGATGACTGACAAGGCTCTCACCATGGTTGCCACGGACGGCCACAGGCTGGCCCTGGTGGAGCATAAAGTGGCCAACCCTGGCGTGGAAGGCGTCTACAAGACCCTACTGCCCAAGAAGGCAATGCAGGAGCTTCTGAAGCTCGCCTCTGATGCTGACGAAGGAGCGGCCTTCTTGTTTAGCGGAGACGACAACCATCTGTTTTTCCAGCTCGGCGAGCGCCTCCTTTTGAGCCGCAAGCTCACGGGCAACTTCCCCGACTTTGACCGCGTATTGCCCAAGACGCAAACCCATCAAGTTCACTTTGGCAAGGATGAAATGAAAACCACCATCCAGCGCGTCAGCCAGTTTTCTGAAGAACGCTCGCGTGCCATTCGCCTACAGTTTGCCGACGGAGAGATGAAAGTGTTCTCTTCGATGTCCGACACGGGCGAGAGCGAAGAGACGATTGCGATCGATTATTCTGGCCCGGCGACGGACATCGGATTCAATGCGCAATACCTGCTCGACTTCTTAGGTGCCTCCGCTGAAGGCGCCTTTAGCTTCCTGTTTAACGAAGCGCAAAGCGCCGGAGAAATGCGTCCTGCCGCGGTGCGCGATGGAGATAAGAAAGGGGGAGAGGTAGGCTATACCTACCGCTACGTCGTGATGCCGATGCGCATCTGACAACCCACAAAATGGCTGAGAACCAAGTTTACGATTCATCCAGTATCAAGATCCTGGAAGGCCTCGAAGCGGTGCGCAAGCGCCCCGCTATGTACATCGGCTCCACCGGTGAAATGGGCCTGCACCACTTGGTCTATGAAGTAGTCGACAACTCAGTCGACGAAGCACTGGCAGGGCATTGCACCGAGATTAATGTTGTCATTCATACCGACAACTCGATCTCAATTTCTGATAACGGCCGCGGCATCCCGGTCGACATCCACCCCACAGAAGGTGTGTCGGCAGCGGAGGTGGTGTTGACCAAACTTCACGCTGGCGGCAAGTTCGATTCCAACAGCTACAAGGTTTCCGGCGGCTTGCACGGCGTCGGCGTCAGCTGCGTCAACGCGCTGTCGGAATGGTTGCACGTCGAGATCTGGCGCGCGGGTCAAACCTGGGAGCAGGATTACGAACGCGGCGTCCCCAAGGCACCGCTTAAGGCAACTGGCAAGTCGGGCAAGAAGACCGGCACCAAGATCACCTTCAAAGCCGATTCCACTGTGATGGACACGATCGAATTCAATTTCGATACCATCTCGACCCGGCTTCGCGAAAGGGCCTTCCTCAACAAAGGTCTCAAGATCAATATTTTTGACGAGCGCGGAGAAGGCAAAACCCACGAGTTTCTCTACGAAGGTGGCATTGCCGAGTTCATCAAGCATTTGAACAAGGGCAAGCAGGTACTTCATGAGAAGCCGATCTATTTTGAAGGCGAGCGCGACCTGCCTGGCGATCAGGGCAAGGTCTACATGGAAATTGGGCTTCAATACAACGATGCCTACTCTGAAACGCTCTTCACCTTTGCCAACAACATCAACACCAAAGACGGCGGCACGCATTTGACTGGATTCCGCACCGCGTTGACCCGCACCATCAATGCTTGCGGCGATGCGGCTGGCATGTTCAAAGACGTCAAAGAGAAGCTCTCTGGCGATGACGTGCGTGAAGGCCTCACGGCCGTCATCAGCGTCAAGCTTCCTCAGCCCCAGTTTGAAGGCCAAACCAAAGGCAAGCTGAACAGCGACATCACCGGCCAGGTCACTCAGGTGATCAACGAAAAGCTGCAGGAATACTTCGATAAGAATCCTGCTGTGATGAAGCGCATCGTTGGTAAAGCCATCGATGCGGCTCGCGCTCGCGAAGCCGCTCGCAAAGCACGCGATCTCACGCGTCGCAAGGGTGCGCTCGACGGCTCTGGCCTGCCGGGTAAACTCGCCGATTGTCAGGAAAAAGATCCTACCCGTTGCGAACTCTTCCTGGTCGAAGGTGAGTCCGCCGGCGGCACCGCCAAGGGCGGACGTGACCGTCGGTATCAGGCCATTCTGCCTCTCCGAGGAAAAATCCTCAACGTCGAAAAGGCTCGCTACGACAAGATGCTCGGCCACGAAGAAATTCGTTGCATGATCACTGCGATCGGCACCGGCATCGGCAAAGATGATTTTGATCTCGCCCGGCTTCGCTACGGCAAGATCATCATCATGACGGACGCCGATGTCGACGGTAGCCACATTCGTACACTTCTGCTCACGTTCTTTTACCGGCACATGCAACAGTTGATCGACCGTGGTCACGTCTTTGTTGCGCAGCCTCCGCTTTACCTGATCAAGAAAGGCAAGAGCGAGAAGTACATCAAGAACGAAGCTGAGTTCACCAAAGAGATCCTGCGCCGCGCCAGCGACAACATTTCGATCGAAGTGGGCGGCAAGAAGATGGAAGGCGCTGAAATGCGCAATTTCCTGACCGCTCTGGATGAACTCACGCAGGTGACTCGCAAGACCGAGCGCCGGCTGCGCGATCCTCGCGTCGTTGACGCGCTGCTGAGCCAAACCTTCCAACTGAATTCCAAGGCCGACTTTGCGACTGACACGGAATTGCTGAAGTTAAAGGCTCTACTTAAAGAGAAGGGAATCGATTCCCGGATCGAAAAAGACGAAGAGCACTCCACGTACTTCCTGCACTTCCAGGATTCGACCAAGGCCCAACGCAACGTTAACAGCGAACTGGCCGCCGTAGCGGAATACCGCCGCATGCGAGCGATTGTTGAGCAGATTGCGCTTCAGAATCTGCCGCCTTTTTATCTCATCAAAGAGAACGGAAGCCGCGAAGAAATCGCCGATTGGCGCACGCTTCTTTCCCGAGCAAAAGAAGAGGGCATGGCCGGCGCCAACGTCACCCGCTATAAAGGTTTGGGCGAAATGGACGCAGAACAGTTATGGAACACGACGATGAATATCGATGTCCGCACACTGCTCCGGGTCGACTTGAAGGACCTTGTCGAAACCGACGAGATCTTCTCCACCCTAATGGGCGACGATGTTGAAAATCGCCGAAAGTTCATCGAGGACAACGCACTCGATGTTCGAAACCTCGACGTCTAGCCTGGCAAACTAAATCCGGACGGCAATCTTGCCAAAATGAGCGGCGCTCTCCATATAACGGAGCGCCGTTTGTATTTCACTGGCCTCAAAAAATATGTCGATGACAGGCCGCATCTGCACCTGTTGAATCGCGCGGTTCATATTCTCAAACATCGCTCGCGAACCCACGTAGATTCCCTGCACACGTAGGTGCTTATGTAGGATCGGGCCAATGCTCAAGCTGCCCAGAATTCCGGTCAGCACTCCGATCATGCTCACCGAACCTCCGCCGCGAACCGCAATCAGAGATTGTTCAAGCGAGCCCACTCCACCTACTTCTACGACATGATCCACTCTACCCGCTTTGGCGATCGATTTGCCCCAATCCGGATTCTCCTTGTAGTTAAGTACCCAGTCGGCACCCATGGCGCGAAGCTTTTCCATCTTCTCGGGATAACTTGAAGTCGCAATCACGCGAGCCCCGGCCATCTTGGCAAACTGCAAAGCGAAAATGCTGACGCCACCCGTGCCCTGCACCAGAACCGTATCGCCCGGCTTCACATTGCCGCTTTCAAACAAAGCGTTCCAGGCAGTAACCGCAGCGCATGGAAGCGTCGCCCCCTCCTCGAAACTGAGATGTGTGGGAATACGAACCAGCCCATCAGCATCGAATACCGCGTACTCGCTTAACACTCCATCCACTGCCCCACCAAGCGCGGATTTGCCATAATCATCGCGATAAGGCCCACCCAGCCAGGTCTGCATAAAAATTCCCGCCACCCGATCCCCAATGGAAAAGGCAGTTACACCCTCGCCGAGAGCTGACACTACGCCCGCCCCATCGCTGAGAGGCACTCGCGGCAAGGGCATCTTCGGGTTGTATTTTCCGAGGGTTACCAGGTAGTCGCGATAATTCAACGACGCGGCCTGCATTTGGACGAGCACTTGTCCACACCCGGGCTCTGGGGTCGCCACCTCCCGCCAAACCAACTTGTCAATTCCGAATCCACCTTCGATCGCAGCTTGTCGCATACTGAATAGATTCGGGTCCTATGAAAAAGTTGATGGTTTTTTCTCTCCTCGCCATGCCCTTGCTTGCACAGTACTGCGCAACGGCCACTCCGGACTGCACATCGCAACTGCCCATGGGCGACGGCTCGAAGTTTGCTCTCTACTATCGGAGCTATCCGCTCGATATCGCGAACGCGAAAATCGAGCGCGCCATGATCATCATCCACGGCGCAGGCCGCAATGCCAACGACTACTTCGTCAGCGGCATGGCGTCGGCCTTTATCGCGGGCGCTCTTCAAAACACTCTCGTCATCTCACCGCGCTTTGCCGGCAACCAGGGTACCGCCTGCAAAGATCCACTCGCAGCCAACGAAATCGCCTGGGATTGCGGCAACTGGAAGAACGGCTATGAGGCCCTGAACCACAAAGGCGTCCACTCTTACGACGTCCTCGACGAACTGCTGAAAAAACTAGCCGACCCGAAAATTTTTCCCAACCTCAAGGGGATCGTCGTGAGCGGCCATTCCGCCGGCGGGCAGATCACACACCGGTATGCGGCGGTGAACGAGGTTCACGAGTCCATTCGGGTACCCGTGCGCTACGTTGTTTCCAACCCTTCGAGTTATGTCTATCTCGACAACCTCCGCCTGCCGCGCGACTTTCATTGCGATACCAAAGGCAAATGCGAAGAAGAATTTCGCGCCTACAGCGACCGCCGATACTGCACCACCTACAACGACTGGATGCACGGCCTCGACAATCTGAAGGGCTACGCGGCGAGCCTGACGGCCGATCAAATCCGCAAACAACTTCTTTCTCGCCCAGTCACCTACCTGATGGGCGAACTCGACACTCTTCCCATTGCAGGCTTCGATTCCAGCTGCATCTCCATGGCCCAAGGCCCCACTCGTTACGATCGGGCCAAGGCCTACTTTGCCCACATCACCAGGCTCAAAGCAAAAGACCACAGTTTCGTCACCGTTCCGCTCTGCGGACACAACGCTCGTTGTGTCTGGACAGCGGAGCCGGCTCTACCTGTGGTCTTTCCGAAGTTCTAGAAAATCTGATTAATTGCCTGGGGCGCGATACTTTGGCGACATCGTAAGCGCGGCATCCATTTCTTCGACAGTCAGTAGTGAAGTCACCATCAAGTCCACAGCACCGGTCGACATCACGGTCACCGTCAGGCTGGCAACCGAAATGTTGTCAGGAGCGTCAACGAGCATCACGATATCTGAGCCGTTGGCACCAAAATACAGACATTCCATTTTGGCCTTCATGCTCTGAATAGCAGCCTGCACTGCGGGCTTGCGGCCACTGGCTTTGTCTTTAAGCAGGCCATTCAGGCCTTCCGTCGTGTAACAACCTTAAACCAGATATTTGGGCATAGGCTACAAGCGTAACCGAATCAGAGCGGCCGTGTGTCAGGCAATGTACGGTTTAGCCCGCTGCAGTTGTTAAAAATCGCGGCCAGCCAGGTCTGCCGCCAGTTTGGCCATGGATCGTAGCTAAGGGTAAGGTCTTCCCGCACCACCCACATATGTATCGTGTCGTTCCCAAACTTCCAACCATTGCCGTAGCCATCTTTGCAGGTCACCTTTCGCACCACCTGCATTGAGGCAAAATCGGTATGGCCGCTGTTCTCGCCCCAGTCCCGCAAAAATTTTTCAAAAGGATAATACTTGCAGGGCTTTTCTGGCGTGCATCCCCAATGCCGATAGGCAGCCTGATAATCCTTCTTCTCAAGCAGCGCACGAAACCCTCTGAGCTTACCCTGCTCCTTGTCGTTGCGCAGAGAGTAGTAGGCTCCCAAAGCCACCACTACCATCCCCAAAAAGCCGAGAACGGCGCGAACAATGATCTTGTTCCGCCGTTCTTCGCCTGCTCCGTATTGGTCTAAATAAGAGGACATGCCCTACTTTGCGGGGTGAGCTTTGTCGTAAGCAGCAGTGGCATCGGCCGTGATTTCGAGAGTTGCCTTGAAATGGACTGCGTTCGACGTATCAATCACCACGTCATAACTCTTTTCGTCAGCAAGCTTCTTCACCACATCCTGCATGCGTTGGCTCGCCTTCAGGAGAATTTCCTGACGGTCGCGCTCCACTTCGGCCTGCAGGTCTTCCTGCTTGCGCTGCATCTCGCGTTGCTTGCGCTGGCCCTGGGCCTGCAGATCGCCTTCCACTTGAGGAGTCAACTTACCCGCTCCAGCATTCAGACGGTTTTGGATGTCTACAAGTTCCCCATCCAGCTTCTTCAATTCGTCGGTGCGGGGCTTGAATTTTGCCTCAAGGTCCGCCTGCGCCTTCTTGATTTCGGCGGTGTCAAGCAGCGCCTTCTGGGTATTCAAGATCGCAATCTTTGCCTGGCCAAACAGCGCCACACTCATCAGGGTGCCCAAGGCCACCCGCATCATCATCGTCTTCATGGTTACTGACTTCTCCTAAATATCCGCGCTGTGCTCGCTAGCCGAGAACCGCCAGAATTTCACTTTCCCTTAAGATCAAATACTCTTCTCCGCCCACTTTGGTTTCGGATCCCGAATATTTTCCGAACAGGATCTTATCACCCGCCTTCACTTCCATAGCAACGCGGCGGCCATCCTTCAGCTGTTTGCCAGCACCAACGGCGACCACTTCGGCCTCCTGCGGCTTCTCTTGCGCACTGTCAGGCACGTAAAGACTGCCGATCATATTCGTCTGTGCGCTGAGGCGCTTTACAAGCACGTGGTCGTGCAACGGCCGGATATTCATGAATTAACTCTTTAGAACCAATTTAGCAAACCAGCGCCCTAATCCGCCGGGATTGCGAATGGGTCGCCCACATCGGCACCCCATTGCTTCAGCCGATCGATCAGCTTTTTGCGCTCAGCGCGATACACGTTGTTGTGCGCCAGGTTCATTTGCTCGTAGGGGTCGTCGTTGAGATTGAACATGGCCCAGCTCGTATTTTCAAAGCAGGCGTACTTCCAGCCGTCCCGCGTTACCAATCCCCGCCAGGCCTTGTTGATGCTGTGGGAATGTCCGGTCGGAATCACAGATTGCAAATAGGCGCTATCGGGCTGCCCGTCGCGAGATCTCTTGCTCAGTCTCAAGCCGGAGTAGTCATAACCCCGCATCCAATCTGGTTTTCGAATGCCGCACAAGCCTAACGTGGTCGGAGCAATGTCGACATGGTTCATTGGCGCGTTCACCCTTCCCACGCTGCGCCCATCGTAGACCTGTTGTTCGCCGCTCACGATCATCGGCGTTCGAATGCTTTCCTCATGGACAGTCATCTTGCGAAACATTCCGTGGCTGCCATGCATGTCGCCGTGATCGCTGAAGGCCATCAGATGCGTGCGAAACGCAATGCCGCCCTCCTCAAGAACCTTCCTGAGGCGGCCGATATTGGCATCCCAATTCTCGATCATGGCGTAATAGCCGGCAAGGTCTCGCCGGGCAGTTGCCTCCATTTTCGCCACCCGCGGAACATTCGGCCGCAATTCGATCTTGCCCGGGTTGTAGCGCGACATGTATTCTTCCGGCGCGCCATAGGGGTCATGCGGCGGCTGCACACTCAGACACGCAAAGAACGGTTTCCCCTTGCCTGCTTTTTGCAAAGCAGCCTTCTCCTTGACGTAGCGAATGACAAGGTCGGTGAGCGCATCAGTTTCGTAACCAGGCAAACGCTCGAGAAACGCATTCTTGCCGCTACCGCCATGCACCCAGCAATCCCACTGGCTGTTGTTGTTCTCGTATGCCACCCATTGATCAAAGCCACCGCGCAAATCCTCTGGAACAATGAACTTCGCTGCCCGGCCGTCTCTCTCATGAAACCCACCCAGGTGCCACTTGCCAAACCAGGCCGTTTCATAACCAGCCGCTTTAAGCGGCGCCGCGATCGTCGGCTGGCCTTTCGGCAATGGATATTCATGTCCCGGCACGCACTCATGTGGGTACTTGCCCGTTAACAAGCTGCCGCGAAATGGGCAACACAGCGGGAACCCGCTAACTGCCCGTTCAAAATTCACCCCGCCCACCGACATACGGTCGAGATTGGGAGTCCGAACATTCGGGTCTCCGTTGGAGGCGATCGCCTGCGCCCGATGTTGATCCGCTAACAGCCAGATCACATTCGGCTGCTCCACAGGGACGTCTTTCACGGCGAGCTGCGCTGCCATGCCACCCAGAAAATTTCGTCTGTTCATCTCGCCTTTATTCTATTTCCTTCACAATAGTAGGAGGTCTCCATGAAATTCTTCAGCCTGCTCACGCTCTCCCTGGCCCTGCTCGCCAAAGACGAATTCTTCTTTGAGAAGCCCTATCTGCAACTCGGTGATCGCCCCACGATAGCAGCCCAGGGTGCGCTCGATCTCATGTGGCTCGGCCATGACAAAGACGTCGACTTCGTGGTCGAATACAAGTCCTCCGGTGGCTGGCTCAAAGCAACCCCTAAAATGGTCCGCCGTGTCGATTTCAAGGGTACAGAGCCACACCGCGTCTATTCGGCATCGCTTGAAAAACTCAAACCCGGTGCCGCATTTACTTACCGAGTCTCTGTTGGTGATCAGCAGCTCATCGAGGCATCTTCGATCGCCCGCAAAGCCACAAACGCGAATACTCGCTTCGTTGTCTGGGGTGACTGTTCAGTGAACACCGACGATCAGCGCGCTGTTGCCTACCAGGCTTCTCTGATCAAGCCCGACTACATCTTCATCACCGGCGATATCGTCTACAACCGCGGTCGCGTGTCCGAGTATCAATCAAATTTCTGGCCCATTTACAACGCGGATCAAGCCAGCCTCAAGACCGGGGCTCCCTTGTTGCGTTCTACTCCTTTCACCGGTGTTGTTGGTAATCACGATGCCCAGGGAGATATTGATCTGGCCGTCAACCCCGACCCGCTCGCTTATTTTCACTATTGGTCGCAACCCCTGAACGGGCCGACCCTCTCGCTGGACCACAAATTCGTACCCAAGTTCAAGGGCGACGACGTGGTGAAGGCCAAGTTCCTGGAGGCCACCAAATTGACATTCCCCGGCATGGCGAACTTCTCTTTCGACTACGGCAACGTCCACTGGACTGTCATCGACTCCAACTCTTACGTCGATTGGACGGACGCGGAATTGCGCAAGTGGGTGGCCGACGATCTGAAGGCTGCCGCCAAAGCCAAGTGGCGCATCGTCGCCTATCATCACCCGCCCTTCAATTCCTCCAAGGCGCATGGCAAAGAACAGCGCCTGCGAATGCTGGCCGATGTGCTTGAGGCAGGCAAGGCCGACCTGATCCTGTCCGGACACGTCCACAACTACCAGCGCACATACCCGCTTACCTTCCAGGCGGAACCTGGCTTCGTCCTCGGCAAGAATCAGCAAGTCCCAGGCAAGTGGACTCTCGATAAGACCTTCGATGGCGTTAAGAACACCAAGCCCAAGGCACCGATTTACATCGTCACTGGTGCCGGTGGCGCAAGGCTCTACAACCAGGAACAGACCAACGACAAATCAAGCTGGCAGGAATTCACTACCAACTTCGTTTCGAATATCCACTCTTTTTCTGTCATCGACACAACTGCCAAGACGCTCACCTTCAAGCAGATTTCGGCTGAAGGCAAAGAGCTCGACCACTTCACGATCACACGCTAGTGAGAGCCGCGGCAATGGCCGCGACACATCGTTCTGCATCGCGCCGGGTTGTTTGCCAGTTGCAGACGCTGAGCCGCATGGCGCGGCGTCCTTCATGCGTGGTGCCGGTAACGAACGCCTCACCACTCGCCACAACATGCGCAATTACGGCTTCGGTCCGGGAATCTTCGCCAAAGGCCAGCATGCCCTGGTTCAACACCGGTGCGGCAAGTACCTCAACTCCTTCAAGCTTTGATGCCTCAGAAACAATGAGCTGGGCCATGTCGCAGCAACGCTCTAACATCTGGGCAATGCCCTCGCGCCCCAACTCCCGAATCGCCGCATAAGTTGAAAACCCACGCGCACGCCGGCTCCAATCCGGGTTCCAATCGATTTGATCCCGCGCGTCATCGGCGTGTGAGAGATAACTCGCCCGGTGCGACAGGCTTGCCCGATGCGCCTCGCTGTCTCGCACAAACGCATAGCCACAGTCATAAGGCACATTCAGCCATTTGTGCCCATCGGTGGCCCATGAGTCGGCCAGCTCAACCCCCTTGGCTAAATGCTTGTATCGGTTTGTCGCCTGAGCCCACAAACCGAAGGCGCCGTCGATATGCACCCACGCCCCTCGCGCCTGCAGTTGCGGGATCCAGCGTTCCAAATCATCGAATAATCCACTATTGATGTCTCCCGCCTGCAGCACGACGATTGTCGGTCCCGATACGGCATCCACAAGACTTTCAGCCGGCAGCGTATGCAAGTTGTCGAGCCCAAGGCCGACCATCTTCACTGCCCGCTCAATCGAGCCGTGATGCAGGTTCGTCGCTAGCACCTGAATTCCAGGAGCTCCGCTCAATCCCTGCCGCTCTACATCCCACCCCAAATTTGCCAGCACACGATGTCGCGCCGCCAGAAAGCAAGTCACATGCGCCATCTGGCAACCCGTCACTAAGGCAAAGCTTGCTTTCTGAGGCAAGCCCAACAACTGCTTCAACCAATCCCCGCACACTTCCTCCACAACCGCCGCCGCTGGCCCTGTGGCGTACATCACCGCAGCCTGATCCCACGTTGAAGTCAACCAATCCGCCGCGAGCGAAGACGGCACATTGCCCCCAATTACCCATCCAAAAAATCGCCCGCCCGACGAACCCAAGACTCCACCTTGCGCTTGGCCTGCCAGCTCTTCAATCACAGTGGCGGCATCCATACCTGATTCCGGCAAAGGCATTGAAAATCGCCCTTTCAATTCGCTGAGACTGGCGGTGGCGAGAACGGGAGATTGATCGAGGCCCTCGATGTAATCGAGCGCGATCCGGTGCGCCGTCTGCAGTGCGTTGCGGTGCTGCATGTCTTCTTTAGAATGCAACACCAATGTCTAAAACGATGTCCGAAACTTGCTGTATCCCAACCAGACAACCACGGCGATCGCCACCACCACTCCACGCGGCAACGTGTTGCCCAGCCCGGTGGTGACATCCAGTTCGGGCCTCTCCCGGTAAGGTGCAACTCCACGACCGAGGCTTCGAAGAATCATCCAAAGCCTCTTGAATGTTTCCCTTAAAGCGCCGCGCCAAAAAACCATTCCCAGCGCAATCACCCCACCCAGAATCGCGCTGATCAAAAAAACTCTTAGCCAAACATCGACACCAAGCAACGCGCCCAAGGCCGCCATCAACTTCACGTCTCCACCGCCGGTTGCTCGCAAAGCAAAAAGAGGAAGATGAATCGCCAGCGCCAGCCCAACGCCTCCCAGCGCAAAGCGCCAGTCATTCAAAACAAAGCCTGCCAACAGCCCGCTCAAACAAAGCCAATTCGGGATACGCCGGACGCGCCAATCCCAAATCGCCGCTCCGAGTGAAAGCAGCAACACACACGCTGTCGTCATCGAAGTTTCGTCATCCTGTCCGTCCAAGGGATGAAGTACTTCCAGTTCGGACCATCGGTATGGCCCCCGTCATGCTGTCTCCAAGCAAGCTGCCCATCGAGCAAACTCACGTTTACCTCCGGCATTTCAGTCATGCCCATCCCCTTTGCGCCGAGTAGTTGGAACGCAGGTTGGGCCGCAACAGCCGCCATGAAACTACCGCGCTGATCCAGCCATTTCGCATCGCCTTTTTCCGGAATGCCGTAGCTGATAAATGTTGGCCTCGGGGCGCACAGAGCGATCAACTGATGAGCATCCACCGGAATGTCACCAGCGTTCTTCGAACCAAACGACGCCTGCTCTGCCCCAAACTTCAAAAAATTTCCGGCCATCCAGTGATACTCGCCAGAACTGGTAAGATTTTCGACTGCTTCGCCAAAATTGCGCCGATGAAGTTTTGCGCCACCCTCACCGCTTGACCCTACCAGCACAACCGCAAATCGTGTATCGAACGCCATTGTGACCAACGCCGCCTTCCCATACCTTGAGACGCCTTCGATACCCACACGCTTTGCGTCCACCTTCTTGTCCGTCTCCAGATAGTCAAGCGCTCTCGATGCCCCCCAGGCCCAAGCTCGCAATGCACCCCAGTCTTCAGGCTCACGTCTGGCACCGCGGTTCGTCAATCCGATCACGCCCCTGGTCAAGCCTGCGCCGTTATCTTCCTGAATGCTCGATGGCGTCAAGCTGGCATACCCCCAACCGGCTGCAACCAACTGACGCATGCCCTCGCTTGGACTACCCCCACCAAATGTGAACATCACCATCACTGGCACGGGCTTGGCGGCTGCTACGGGAGTCACCAGCGTCATGCGAATTTCCACATCAATGCTCGGGTACCCCGAGTTGTCAGCCTTCCCCACCAACTTGCGAGAAAGAACATCCACTCCCCCCACTTGAATCGTCTCGCTCTCCCTCACCGTCCACGTCACTCTGGGTGCATTTGGGGGCACCCTGCCGACCACTTCCTTCTCGAACAACTCTGCAATCTCAGGGCGTCGCTTTTGCCACCAATCCTTGGCTGACTTCACAGTCTTGCCATTCTCCATCCGCAGGAGTGGCGGCAAATTGGGAAAAGGATTCGCCTCAGCCTTATCGTAGTTGGCTTCATTCGGTGCGCCCGCCCGGCCACTCGGCCCGGGCCGCAAAGCAACGATTCCCAACTGCTTCCCCAGGTCCTGATGGTCTTCTGCTGTTGCCACGCGAATTGCCTCCATCGCTGCCCTATCAGGCACCCGGGTTGGCTGCGCCAAAAGACTGATCGAAAACAACAGAAACCATTTCACCGCCCCATCTTATCGCTTGACAGAAAGTTCCAGCGGACCTATTCTTCCCATGAGATACTTATGGAAGAAAACCGCAGCGAACTCCTGCCTGGCACTCTTGATCTCCTGATTCTGTCTACCTTGCAATCGGGGCCGGCGCACGGATACACCATCATGGATTCGATCTGGTCGATCTCGGGCAAACTGTTTCGAGTGGAAGAAGGCGCGCTCTATCCTGCACTGCATCGCCTCCAGGTAAAGGGTTTGCTAGAAGCTGAGTGGGGGCTTTCTGAAGCGAATCGCAAAGCAAAGTTCTATCGCCTCACCGCAGCCGGCAAAAAGCAGTTGGAAAAAGATCGGGCCAATTGGAACCGCGTTGCGATCGGTATGAAGCGAGTCCTGCGTTTGACCGGAGCCTAGCCATGTGGAGAAAACTACTCTCCCTCTTTGGCCGCCCACAACTGGATCAGGACATTAGCGAGAGACTTGAAGCTCACTTTGCCCACAAACAGTTCCATCTCGAACAACAAGGTCTGCCACCAGAAGAAGCCGCACGCGAAGCCAGGCTCGCCTTTGGCAATTTAACTGCCGTGCGGGAGCGAACCCGAGCCGAGTGGTCTTTTCCTACTCTTGAATCGATCCCTCAAGACCTCGCGTACGGTGCACGGCTTTTGCGCAAAGATCTCGGGTTTACCACGGTAGTTCTCCTGACGCTGATGATCGGCATTGGGGCCAACGTCGCCGCCTTGTCAAGACGTCCAAACTTCGTCCAGCGGATTCATAGTATCTCGACCTTCAGTTAAGCCCTTCGCCTCGATATAAGGTTGCTTTGCCCAAGGCGCGCAGCGGTCAAGGCCAAGCGCAGCTTGCCCGTAGGGTCGCCTTGACGGC
>VFZU01000052.1 GCA_016870995.1 Acidobacteriota bacterium | reverse complement strand
CTGGCCGCCAATCGCGCCAACGCGCTCAAGTCCACCGGGCCACGCACCGAAAAAGGCAAACTCAAGGCCGCTTCGAACTCTCTCAAGCATGGCCTCTACTCCCTGAAGAACTTCGAAAACTTCGTGGCCGACTACGACGACGCTCTCGCCGTCTCCACCAACTTCATCGAACAATTCAACCCTGTCACTCCTTCCGAGGTCGCCCTCGTCCATCAACTCATCCACATGCAGCTCCGCTTCATGCAGATGGAATATCTCTACGGCCAGGCCATGCGCTTCCGTGTCGAAGACATCCTGAACAAACCCATCGCCCTCTTGCCCGCCATCCTCCGCGAGCTCGACCGGCTCCCCACGAAAATCCAGCGCACCCTGAAACTCCTCCGCTCTGAGATCGCCCAGCGCGAAGCCTTCATCGGCAACGGCGAGAATGTCGAAATCGAACCCATCGCCGACGCCGAGCCCCTGCCTCCCAGGCCCGAATCGCAATACTACCGTGTTGTACCAACGGCCAAAGGAGACATCGCCGCCGAAGATCTCCCCAAGCCACCGCAACCCCTCCAAACGAAGCCATCCCCGGCCGTCGAACTCGCCAAGGAAATCATCGCCGACTTCGTCGACAAGATGAACGCCAAGCACGGCACTCCCCCGCAGCCGCCAGAGCCAGAAAACAATTAACAACGAACCCAAAACCCGAGGCCACCCGCAACCTCACAGCTCTCCGACAACTGAATACCAGCAGGATCCGCGCAAGCCCAACGCCCCGGGTGTCTCTAACGACAGAACACCCGGAGGGCCGCCAAGCCCCCATTGTGCGGCCAAGCCAGAAGTGATAAATTCTAACTTGCTTCAAGGGCAACTGATTCTTTTCAGCTCGATTTATGCCCTGCAACCAAACTTACTGAGAGGTCTTATGAAGTCACGTTTGCTTCTACTCGCAGCAGTCTCGGCGGCACTGATGCCGGCCCAACAGGATCGTGGATTGATTACAGGTGTGGTGAAGGATGCGTCCGGAGCATTGATCCCCGACGCAAGCATTGCCGCTACCCGCAACGAAACCAACACAGTCACCAAGATGGTCTCTTCCAATACAGGTGACTATACGTTCCCTTCGCTCGAAATCGGCACTTACACGGTTCGCGTCGAAAAGCAGGGGTTCAAGACATCCGTCGCCAAAGACATCGTGGTCACCGCATCTGGAGCGGCACGCATTGACATCACGCTCGAGGTCGGAACCACGCAGCAGTCCGTCGAAGTGCAGGCATCGGGCGTTCAAGTACAAACCGAAAACGCTCGCATTCAAACCGCTGTCGCCAACCGGCTGGTGGACCAATTGCCTCTCGTGGTCGGTGGCCAGATGCGATCCCCCTTCGACCTTGCCCTGCTGGCTCCCGAAGTAAAGGCCCCAAATAATGCCAACGACAACTTCTCGATCGGAGGCGGTCAGGCCGCGACTTACGGCGTTTCTCTCGACGGCGTTTCTTCCAACACAGGCCGTGCGCTACAGACGCAATGGGCCGCCATGAACACACCGTCTCTCGATGCCATCAGCGAATTCACCGTGGAGTCCAATGGCTTTAAGGCCGAATACGGCCGGGCTCAAGGTGGACAGATGAGCTTCGTTTCAAAGTCTGGCACCAACGAGTTCCATGGCAACCTGTTCGAATTTCTACGCAATGATGCGCTCGACGCCGCCTTCTTCAACAAAGCCACAGGCAAGCCCGTCTACAGGCAGCACGATTTCGGGGGAACCTTCGGCGGCCCTGTCGTGATCCCGAAACTCTACAACGGGCGCAACAAAACATTCTTCTTCACTTCCTACGAGGGATTCCGCAACCGCGAAGGGGCAAACCCGAGTTTCCGTTCCGTCGCACCCAAAGAGTTCTACGACGGCAACTTCACCAACTGGGTAGACAACAACAATCGGCAGATTCCGATTTTCGACCCGCTCACCGGTGCCTCCGGGACGCGCAGCCAATTCCCGAACAACCAGGTGCCGCAGTCGCGATTCGACAACATCTTCAAGGCGCTCAGCCCAATCGGACAAACTGCATTGCCGAACGTCGCGGGGATCGTACCCGGCACCTCGGCATACGTCAGAAACAACTTCATCCAGGCCGGCACACAGGTGGCGCCATGGGACAAGTTCAGCCTTCGCATCGACCACAATCTGGGGTCCAGCCATCGCGTCAGTGGTTATTACGCGCGCAATACAAGATCGACCGCGCCTGGTGCTGCCGGACCCGTCGGCCTGCCCGGTTTTCTGAATAATGGCAACTTCAACAACACCATCAGCCGCCAGTATCGTCTGAGTTGGGACTGGACGATTTCGGCAAACAAGATCAACCGGTTCTATGCCGGCGGCAACGACTGGCGAGAAATCAACCGTGCGCTCGCCGTGGGTGCCAAACCCTGGAAAGATACCGTTTGTCTGGCCAATGTGCCGGATTGCAACAACAACTTACTCAACGTCTCGATTGCAGATTTCACGGGTTGGGGCGGGCCATCCGACAACGGCTCCGACAACGCGGTTTATTCTTTCAACGACGACTTCTCCTGGGTCAGGGGCAAGCACACCATGAAGTTCGGTGGCTTGTATGAAATGGTGAACTACAGTGGTTTTGGCCAGCAAAACATCATGGGGCAAGTTTCATTCAATCGCCGCGTCACCGGACAATTGGGCGATCTGGCAAACCTCACTGGCTCCGGGTTCGCAAGCCTGGTTCTGGGCGGGGCCGTTACCGGCAACATCCATACCCCACGCTACATCGCGCAGCGGTTTCCCTATTACGGCTTCTACGCGCAGGATGATTGGCGTGTCAACAGCAAGCTCACTCTGAATCTTGGTTTGCGCTACGACGTCAACATCTCACCTTACGCCGCGAACGATCAATTCAGCGACTTCAACCCCACCCGTCCCAACCCAGGTGCCAATGGCCGTCCCGGAGCACTCGTCTTCGCCGGCTTCGGCGATGGCCGCGAAGGCCGCCGCCGCCTGGTGGACACGTGGTTTGGCGGATGGGGCCCGCGCCTCTCTCTCGCTTACAGCTTGAACGATAAGACGGTGTTGCGCGCTGGCGCCGCCCGCACGTTCGGCGCAGTGAGAGCCGTTGGCGGATCCACCCATTTCCAAGGTTTCGTTCAGATCTTCGATACGCCTCAATCCGATCCGCAGGGATTTAACCCGACCTTCTTCCTTCAGCAGGGCTTCCCAGCCTGGCCGAAGCCGCCGTTCCTCGTCCCGGAATTCAACAACTACAACTCACAGCCCTGGTTCCAGGGTAATGAGGTGAGCCGTGCGCCCGAAAACATGACTTACACGCTCAATATTCAGCGCCAGGTCAACAAAGATACGGTATTCGAGTTTGGCTACAACTTCGTTCGCGGTACCCACTTACAAGCCGGCATGCTAAATTACAACCAACTGAACTTCGCCAATCTCCCGGCGAACTTGAGCCCCTTTACCGCAGCCGGGAGAACCCTGCTGAACTCTCCGATCAGTTCGGCGGCGGCTCAGGCCGCTGGCATCGCCAAGCCCTTTCCCAGCTTTCGTGACAACTTGAGCGTTGCCTGGTCCCTGCGACCCTTCCCTCAGTTCAGCACGATCGACACTGCGGGCGGCAACGGTGATCGCAGCGGATCGTCCAAGTATCACGCCTTGATCCTCAAGCTCGAGAAGCGCTACTCAAACGGACTCACCTTCCTCACCAGCTACGTCTTCTCAAAGATCATCACCGATGCGGATTCTGCCTGGGTTGGCGGTGCGGCAATGGATCACTTCAACCGCAGACTGCAAATGTCGATCGGCCAACTCGATCAGACGCACAACCTCAAACTCAGCTACGTCTACGAACTGCCCTTCGGCAAGGGGCGCAAGTATATGACCAGCGGCCTGTCGAACCTCGTGCTCGGCGGCTGGCGGATCGGCGGCGTCCACACTTACAGTTCCGGCACCCCCATCAGCATCGGAACGACTGTCGGCTTCCCTATCTTCGCCGGAGGCAACCGGCCAACGGTGTCCACTTATGAGGGTTGGCGGACCAAGCCGGCCGGTGGACGATTCGACCCCTTCAACGAAACCTACATCAACCGTGCAGTCTTTCCGGATCAACCTACAGACCGGATGGGCAACATGACCCGCTTTAATCCCAACTTCCGACTGCTCCCCAACTTGGGCGAAAATTTCTCGCTGGCCAAGGACTTCAACGTCACCGAAAAAATTCGCTTCAACTTGCGTGGCGAAGCATTCAATGCCTTCAATCGCACGCTCTGGGGCGGTGTCGGTGGCGCACAAACCCTGCAGGATCCGAACTTCGGCATCTGGCGGAACCAGATCAATCAGCCTCGGCGTCTTCAGATCGCCCTCAAGCTGTACTTCTGATCCAAATCCAAATACAAGAATGGGGTGGGCCGCCAGGTCCACCCCATTCTTGTTGTCCAACCACTTACTGCTGGCGCAACAAATACTTCGGCTTCTCGATCTGATAATTGCGAGCCGCAACGCCGATCTTCATGCCGGCCATTCCGTAGTTCGTAAAGGTAAGAGCTTTTGCAATCGAGGGGCTCTTTGACACCATCACGTGCTGTCCCAACAGAATGCCGCCTACCATGCTCATCTTGATCGCGAGCCCTTTACCGCCAAACGTTCCATCATTGCTGCGCAGCAGCGAGTTCGCTTCGCGCTTGCCCCACGAGGAATGCACGTCGGCAAAGCTGGCCGCCGTCAGTGCAATCGCGCTCCACATCCAGCGCTTCTGCGCCTTCTCCTGGATACGGGCTTCTTCTTTCAGATTGCGGGGGTGTTCAAGCACCTCGGCAAAGCTCATCTGGGCAGTGAGGGTGGCAAATACGGTAAGCACCAATAGGTTGCGCATGGAATTGTGGTCTCTCCTTCAGGACTACTTCGAGCCGCCTGGCCTTCTTGGCTTCGGTCTCAAGCTCAAGTCCATACTCGATGATTTCCTTCTAAATTTCATGGAACTTTGCGCGTCGCGGTACCAGCTATGAAGTAATGGTTCAAAGGGGATATTCCTGAGTCCTGTATTCCTTACTCGTGTTCGGTAGACTAACCTCTTATGACTCGTGCATACGCCTTGCTCACCACCGCACTCTTGCCCTTGGTTTTGTTCGCTCAATCGCCGCTGACACCGACAGACTCTGGCGTGAAGCAGAGGCGCATTGTGATCACGAATGCCCTTGTGGTGGATGGCTCTGGAACTCCAGCGAATGGACCGCGCACAATTGTAATCGAAGGAAATCGCATCACCTCGATCGCACCCGGCCCAGCTAAGGCTCTCGCCGGCGACCGAATCATCGACGCGCGCAACAAATATGTCCTCCCCGGCTTGATCAACGTCCATGCTCACATCCAGGACGAGCGCGCCGGCTGGCCCATGCGGCAGGACTATCAGTTCCTCGTCTGGCTCGCGTCAGGCATCACCAGCGTCCGCGATGTGGGATCAAATTACGAAAAGTCGAAGGCCCTGCGCCAACAGTCTCAAAGCAACTCGATCACAGCTCCGCGCCTGTTCCTCTATGCCGTTCTTGGCATGAATCCTGCCCCCAGTGAGGCCAACGAAGCAGCCCTCCGCGCCCGCGTGCAACAAATCAAGAACAATGGTGCCGACGGGCTCAAGTTCTTCGAGATCTCCGATTGGGCCATGCGCATCATGCAGGACGAGGCCCACATGCAGGGCCTGCGCACCGCTCACCATACCGCCGTGGCTGAAACCAACGCCTGGCACGATATCAAGTACGGCACCACATCGATCGAGCATTGGTATGGCATACCCGATGCGGCATTGAGGGATGGAGTACAGAACTTTCCCCCGCAGTTCAACCACCAGTACGAAGTCGACCGCTTCCGCTATGCAGGGCACCTGTTTCGGCAAGCGGACCCGGTGAAGTTGGGGCAGGTACTGGATGGCATGGTGAAAGCGAATGTGGCCTGGAGCCCGACGCTGAATATCTATGAGGCGGCGCGCGATTTGCTCCGCTATCAGACGCAACCCTTCTTCAAGGAATACCTCCACCCCGCCCTTGAAAAGTTCTTTGCGCCCGACCCCAACAATCACGGCAGTTTCTTCCTCAATTGGACCAGCGCCGACGAAGCGGAATGGCGGCTCAACTATCGGCTCTGGATGGATGCGGTGCGCGACTTCGGCCGCCGCGGTGGGTTGATCGGGATCGGCGAAGATGCGGGGTTCATCTATAACCTCTACGGCTTCGGTATGATCCGTGCCATGGAGCTTCATCAGGAGGCGGGCTTCCATCCGCTCCAGGTCGTCGCGCAGGCTACCTCAAACAACGCCAGGATCATGGGCAAAGAAGCTGAGATCGGTTACGTCCGCCCCGGCTACCTCGCGGACTTGATCATCGTCGACGGCAATCCCCTCTCCGATTTCCGCATCCTCTATCCCAAAACGGAAGGTGTCCCGCAATCCGGCAAGATCGAGTGGACCATCAAGGACGGGATCCCCTATCATGGGCCGACGATCACGGCACAGGTAAAGCGGATCGTCGAACAGGATCGCAAGTCGCCCCAACCCAGGGCCGCCATCCGAATCGAAGACCAGGATGGCCATTGAGGTATACCCCCTCAAAGTGAATAGGTCTACTTAAGTTTCCCCATCGGACTCCGATGGACTATGCAGGTAGACCATGTTCAACACCACCTCCAAACAAACACTCGCGGATTCGCTCGAACGGATTCAGGCTCTCGTCAGCGAGCTACGCCAGACAGAAGCGCTGGAAGCTCAAGTGCACGAGATGGTGGTCATGAAGCGGCACCGTTTGGACGCGCTGATGACCGATTTCCTCGAGCGTGCTGGCGAGGACGCGCCGCAACAACGCACGGCACCTCTGCCTGCTCCACTGCCACCTCCAAAACCAGTGGTCGAACCGCCACCCTTGCCCAAGCCCAAACCTGTGGAGGATTTGCCGCTGAGCCAGCACGGCAGCTACGGCGCACCCACCGACCTTCTGCAGGGTCGTCCGGCCCCTTCCGCTCAGCACGTCCTCGATAGCCTCAACCGCCTCATGACGGGCATCAAGGACATGTCCGGAAAACAAGTCAACGCTGCATAGTCCATTCCGCAAGCCTGGTGATAGCATCGCTTTTGAGGCTTGCCATGATCCAACACATTCTATTCCCGGTTGATTTTTCGGCCCCGTCTCTGGCCACCGGACCGGTCGTCGCCCGTTGGGCGAGATCCTTCGGGGCGCGCGTCACTCTGGTGCACGCTTTTGGGCCAATGGCGTTTTCCACAGTCGAGAATCCTCTTCTGGTTGCCGATCTGGCCAGGCTGAACGAAGCATCCCGGCAGCGGCTGGCTCACTGTTTGGAAGATGAGCTCAAAGGCCTTCCAGTGGATCGCGTCCTCGTTGAAGGCAATACCGTCGATGCGATCTGCTCCCACGCCCGGGATCATCAGGTGGATCTAATCATGATGCCCACCATGGGCTACACCCGGTTCCGGCAGTTGATGCTGGGCTCCGTCACTGCCGGAGTGCTGCATGATTCCGAAATCCCGGTCTGGACGGATGCCCACATCGACGCGTCGCCAATCGATGCCAACCCTTCGAGCATCGTCTGTGCCGTCGATTGCGGCCCGCAGACCGTCGCTGTGGTCCGCTACGCCCAGATGCTCGGCCGGCACTTCAACGCACGGCTCAAAGTCGTTCATTCGAACCCTAAGGTCAGCAAATACTTCCCAAGCGGCATTGCCAGCAGTGCGCATTCGTTTGCGGTGAATAGCGCCCAAAAGGACTATCAAGCCACTGTAGCCCAACTGCTCGATGCACCCGCACTCGAAATCCTTGAGGGCGAATCGATCTCAAGCGATATCATCTCAGCCATCCAACAAAATCAGGCGGATTTGTTGGTGATCGGACGCGGCCACGGGCAGGGAGTATTGGGTCGATTGCGCAGCAATGCGCACGATCTGATTCGCCTGGCCGGCTGCCCCGTCGTCAGCTTCTAAAGTGAATCCAGCCGATCGAGGCCAGGCTGGCCAGCAACAAAATGGCAAAGCCAGTGCCAACCGACTTGCGAAACTGTAGCTTGCCGACAACCAATGCGATCGCCAGCTTGAATACGGTATTGGCAACGCAACCGATCGCGACTGCCAGTGCCGCTGTCTCCGTTTGTCCGCTTTGGCCTGCCTCTTTCGACATCGAGATCGAAAGGGCGTCAACGTCGGTCAAGCCCAAGATGGCGCCAGATACCAGCAATCCCGCGTTTCCAAACCAGTCGCGCACAGCGGTCAGCGCGAACAACACGGTTTGAAACAGCACTGCCATTTGCAGTGCCGCTCCCACTGCCAGTGGGTTCTGAGGCTTCGGGCTACTATCCTCGGCCACGCCCTGGCGGCGCCATCCCCAAACTGAGATCAAAGCTCCGCAGATCGCCGGTCCAGTCCAGTAGGGCAACAACGCCACGCCCAACGCAGGGCTCAACAGCGTCGTCACCACGCCTACCCGAACATACATCACCATGCAGGCCGCAATCACTCCCACCGCCAGAGCAATGCCATTGCCGGATTCGACTGCACTCAATCGCGCAAAAGTCAGCGTCACATTGGTCGATGAAACAACACCACCCAGAATTCCGGTGAGCAGATAACCTTGCCCGGCCCCGGCCAGGCAACGCGCCATGTAACCGGCAAAACTCAACCCGGATAGCAGTAGAACGACAATCCATAGCTCGCGGGGCCGAATGCCACCGAGTGGACCGAAAGGCCCCTTAGGCAACAGCGGCAGCACCACCAGGGCCATCACGGCAAATCGAAACCCGGCCTTCACTCCTGGATCGGGCATGTCTTCGACCAGCTGGTGCAATCGCGATTTCTCCGCCAGCAGCAATGTGGTGACAGCCACGATAGCGCTTGCCAGCATCCAGCCCCCCAGCCCCGCCAGGAAGCCAGCCGCGATCACAATCAGCGCAGCCACCTCAGTCGTGGCATCGATATCACGTCGGCTTGCCACCGCGTAGGAAATCACTACCAATGCTGCCGCCGAACCCAGAAGCAGACCGGCAACCATCCCGAGTTGGTTGACCCACAATAACCCCGCGATGCCAGCCACACTGCCGAGCAAGGCAAACGTGCGCAACCCGCCCATGTGCGCCGCAGGACCGCTGGCGTGGCCGGACCGTTGGCGTTCCATCCCGATCGCCGCGCCGCTCAACGCGGCGATCGGCAGCCCAGCTGCAGAATTGATTCCAATGTCCACCGGCTAAATCATATCTCGCTCTCTGCGCATAGAATGAACAAATGCTTTCGCTGGCGGCACTACTGGTGGTGATCCTGCTGAGTTGCGTCACGCGACTCAACGTCGGCTTTCTCGCCATCGCACTGGCATGGTTGTTGAGCCTGGCGACAGGCATCAGTTCCTCCATCGTCTTGTCAGGATTTCCGTCTTCGCTCTTCCTCACGCTGGTCGGCGTCACCCTACTATTCACACAAGCCGAAGTCAACGGCACTCTGGAGCAGTTGGCGCACTGGATCACCCGTCTTGCGAGAGGAAATGCCGCCTCGATCGTCATCCTTTTCTTTTTGCTTTCCGCTTTCTTGTCCACACTCGGCGCTGGTGCCTTGCCCACGGCTGCGCTGGCTGCGCCATTGGCAATGGGCGCCGCCAGCCGCGCAGGAATTTCGCCCTTCCTGATGGCCGTTATGGTTGGCAACGGAGCCAATGCGGGCAATCTCTCGCCGCTTTCTCCCATCGGTGTGATCGTCGACGAGCAATTGATTCATCTCAATCTCGCCGACGCTGGCTGGCAGCTCTATCGCAACCATCTGTTGGCGCATGTCTTGATCAGCGTGGTCGTGCTGCTGGCGCTGGGAGGGCTAAGGGTGTTCCGTCAACCGGTCACGATGCCTAAAGAGGAGCGCAGCGAAACCCGCTGGACCCACTGGCTCACCCTCGCCGTGATTGCCCTGCTGATGACGGGCGTAATCTTCTTCAAGCTGCCAGTTGGCCTGGCGGCATTTGCTGCGGCGACGGTGCTCACTGTCGCCCGTGCGGCACCCGAAGAGGCTGTTGTCGCGAAGATGTCCTGGGGCGTCATGGTGATGGTCTGCGGCATGAGTATGTTGATCGCGATTGTCGAGCGCACGGGTGGGCTCGATTTGTTCACCGCAGCCATCGCACGGTTCTCTACACCCCAGACTGTGACCGCTGTCGTCGCTTTCGTCAGCGGTATCGTCAGCGCCTACAGCAGCACGTCGGGCGTGGTGCTGCCCGCCTTCTTGCCGATGGCGGGCAAACTCGTCACGCAACTGGGTGGAGGCGATGTAACCTCGATTCTGTCTTCGATTTGTCTCGGCAGTCATCTGGTCGACGTATCCCCGCTTTCCACGATCGGTGCCATCTGCATCGCGTCGGCGGGCACTGAGGTAGATCGGCGCGTCTTGTTTCGGCAACTCATGATCTGGGGCTTGTCGATGTCGTTCGTTGGCGCAATCGCTAGCTTTCTGTTTTTTGGGGTTCTCTTCCAGTGAATCTAATCCAGCTCTTCGATCTCAGTCTGATGGGCCGGTCCGCCAAGCCAGCACTTGAGTTTGCGGGCATATCCTACACGTTTGGCGAGCTGGAGAGCCGCAGCAACCGCATGGCGCAAGCCCTAGCGGCTCGGGGTTTGACCAAGGGCGACAGGCTCGGGATTTACCTCCCCAACTGCGTCGAGTATGTCGACCTCTATCTCGCCTGCCTGAAGCTGGGCGTCATCGCTCTGCCGATCAACATTCTCTATCGCGAGCGCGAACTCACTCACATCCTCAACGACGCATCACCGCGCTTGCTGGTCAATCAAGAGGATCTGCCAGCCTTGAGCAGGGCAGCGGAGACCATGCCCGCCGAGCGACCGAATGTATTTGTCTCGGGCGACGATCCTGCCGCGATCATCTACACCTCCGGCACAACGGGCGTGGCCAAAGGTGCCGTACTGACGCACAACAACTTCGCAGCCAATGCGATGAACATCATCATTGCGTGGCAATTGAGCTCCGAGGACCGGCTTCTGCTATCACTGCCCTTGTTTCATGCACATGGGCTTGGCAACGGATTGCACTCGTGGCTGATTGCCGGCTATCAGACACGCCTGCTCGAACGCTTCGAATCTTCGCGTGCCGAAGCCGAGTTTCTCGATTACAAGCCGACTGTCTTCTTCGGTGTCCCAACCATGTATGTGCGGCTCATGAGCTGCGATCCTGCAATCAGCCAGACGGTGCGGCTGTTCGTTTGTGGCTCAGCCCCATTGCCCGCCCAGTTGCTGATGGACTTCCGCGAGCGCTTCGGCTCGACGATTCTCGAGCGGTACGGAATGACGGAGACGTTGATGATTGCAAGCAACCCCTTGGTCGGAGAGCGCCGCGCAGGCACCGTTGGCTTACCCTTGCCAGGTATTTCGGCGAAGGTGGTGGACGGGGAGGTCTACATCAAAGGGCCGAATGTCTTTGCCTCCTATTGGGGCAGGGAAGAAGCAACCCGAGCTGCCTTCACCGACGGATGGTTCCGCTCGGGGGATATCGGCATGCTTTCCGACGATGGCTATCTCACGCTCGCCGGACGCAAGAGCGACCTCATCATTTCAAGCGGGTTCAATATCTACCCAAGGGAGATCGAAGAGTTCCTGCTCGAGCAACCAGAAATCTCTGAAGTTTCCGTTGCGGCGCAAAGCGATCCGGTGAAGGGCGAAGTCCCGGTTGCCTACTTGGTCTTACGCACCGAATGCGACCTGAAAGAAATAGAGCAGCGCTGTCGCGCTGCTCTGGCTTCATTCAAAGTTCCAAAGGCGTTCGTGAAAGTGGATGCTCTCCCTCGAAACGCCCTCGGTAAGGTTCAAAAACACTTACTCCCTAAAACGTAAGTTTCAAGGCGCCCTGCCAGGAGCGTGGCGGATCCTGCCCCGTGATGACGCCAAAGTTGCCGGCCGTCACGTTTGTGTTGGGTCCTGCGAGGTTGGTGTAGTTCATTGCATTGAAAGTCTCGGCGCGGAACTGCAGCTTCCACCTCTCGGTGATCACAAAGTTCTTGATCAGGCCGAAGTCCCAGCGATCCTGCTGCGGACCGCGTACTCCGCTGAAGCGGATCGGGAAGCGGCGCAGGTTCGAGGCAAGCTGCAATGCGTTGTTGCGTTCAAAGCCCGCGTTGAGGTTGAACCAACCATCTACGCTGCGTTCTCCCTTGGGTCTGACGATGTTGTTGAGGTCCCCGTTGAAGATCGCATTGCCAAAGCCAAGCGGTGCCCCCGTCTGGTGTTGCCAGGAGGCATTCAACTGCCAGCCGCCCACCGCGCCATTCAAGACCGGGTGCATCTTCGAGCCGTATTTGCGTCCTTTGCCAACCGGAATTTCCCAGATGCCTGAGGCAGTTGCGCGATGCGGGCGGTCGAGATCCGAAATCACTTCGTACGGTGTCGGGTCTTGATCGTTCAACATTTCCGTGGCCTGCATGTTCTTCGACCAGGTGTAGCTGAATTGCGTCGTGAAGCTGTTGGCGAAGCGGCGCTCCACACGCATCTGTAGCGAGTGGTACCAGGAGTAGCCGATAGGCTCATAGATGTTGACGTTGCCGAACTGCGGATAGGGCCGCAGCAGGCTGGCCCTGGAGGCATTCGCACCGAAGATCGGATTGGTGCCGCGCAAGGGGTTGGGGAAGTTCTGACCGAGGAAGTTGATCGCAGCCTGATCGCGAGTGGGGCTGGTCGACAAGAACTGCGCAGGCGTGAAGTTGAGATTTCGCAAAACGTTCAGCCGCGAACCGCGGTTGCCGACATAGGTTGCCTCAAGCAGAAACTGCCCGGGCATCTGCCGTTGGAATCCAAGGCTCCAGCGTTGTGCATAAGGGTTCTTACGGGTGTTGGGGAAGGCATTTACGCCCAGTCCGATGTTGTTCAGCAAGCCTCCGGCCGCTCCTGCCGGTTGGGTCAAACCCGATGGGAATAGATTGGCGTTCGTTGCTACGTAAGTCAAGCCATTGTCGAGTGAAGCCTGGATCGGAGTGGTCAAGCTGAAGCCCGCTGGCTCTGTGTTGGTATAAATCGTACCGAGCGGATTCACGAAGATTCCATAACCTCCGCGAAACACTGCCTTCGTGTTCCATTGGTATGCCACGCCGATGCGAGGCATGAAGTTGCCCTTCGCGGGGTTCCAGTATCCCCGGGGATTTCCGTTTGCGCCGGTGAAGGTCAACCCACCAAGAACGCGGAATTGACTTGCCGGAAGCTCCGGCACCGGCGCGGCGGCATACTGCGCTCGGGCCTGAGCTTCAACCGGGTTTGGCGAAGTAGCGTCGAAGTTCCGGATCGCGCGGTTGTATCGCTCTGTCGTGGCGGATTCCACTTCATAGCGTAGACCAATGTTGAGGGTCAGCTTGCGCGAGACCTTCCAGTCGTCTTGCACGTAAAACCCGTAGATGGAATTGCGTTCTGCATAAGAGGCGTTGACTGCCATCGATCCGCTGGGGATTCCCAGCAAGAAGCTGGCGATTTCGCCGCCCACCTGCGGAGGGGCGGAGGTGTCAAGAGGGCCGCGAGTAAAGATGGAGTTGTAGTTCAAGTCCGGGGAAACGGAATTCGGAAATCGATTTCGATTCTCGCGGAGGTTCCGCCAATCGAAGCCAAAGCGAAGGTTATAGCTGCCTTTGTTCCAGGTGACCGTGGAGTTCAGGTTGTGGATCAGCGAGGCTGTGGTCCCGTCGCCAGACTCCCAAGCAGAAACGGTCGACCAGGGTGCCACAATCGTGCGAGGGAATGCGGCGACCGACTTATCAATTGAGTTCACCAGATTGCTCGAAAAGCCGAGGCTCGCCAGATCGAACCCGCGCGATACACGGCGTTCTGGAAATTCCTGCTGGGTTAACCCATAGCGGACGTTTACCAACAGCGTCGGCTTGATGACATACACGTCGTCTAACGCCGCGCCGCGGTTGACGCGGTTCAGGATGATGCCTGTGATGTTGTCTGGCCCGAAGAATCGGTTCTTGTCTTCCTGCCAGTAGTCCCGGTGGAACCTAAAGAAGATCCGATGATTTTCGCTGAACGCGTGGTCGACGCGTCCAATGTTCGTCCAGTAAGTCTCAAGGGCTTTCCCGGCGAGAAAGAAGTTATTACGAAAGTCGGCTGTGCCCGCTTGATTGGGGTTGGGCCAGGCTTGCAGTAGCCTTTGCGATACCCCATCAATCCTCGCGGCGGGAATGATGTTGCCTGGAATTGGATTGCGCTGGAACCGACCACCCGCAACCGCAGTGGTGCTTAGCGGATCGTAAATTTGGTTGTTCGCGCTCAAACGCAACAATGGGGAAAGATCGCCTCGGCGCATCTCGGGCGTTGGTACTGTTGACACTTGGCTGCCCACATTCGGGTCTCCGAATAGATTCGCTTCGAAGGCGTAAAAGAAGAATGTTCGATTCTTACCGTCGTAGATCTTCGGCAACCGGACTGGTCCGCCAATCGATCCCCCGAATCGGTTGTCCTGGTAGAGAGGCAGTTTCTGCCCAGCGCGATTCTGGAAAATGGTTGGCGCATCGAGCTTGGAATGGCGCAGCCATTCATGTAGTTCGCCATGAAAAGCATTGGAGCCTGACTTGGTGGTGACATTCACATTCGAGCCAAGCGAGAAGCCGGCGCTCGCGTCAAATGCGCTGGTCTGCACTTTGAACTCGCCGATGGCGGTCTGAGGCGGGGAGAACGCCACGCGCGGCTGCGTGCCGTCAGAGTAAACGTTGACGACGCCATCCATCGTGAAGTCGTTGTTGTAATTGCCGCCGCCATTGGTGCCAAAGGTGCTCGGGGCGTTATTGAACGGTGCCTTGCGTAGCCTCAGGTTGGTCCCGTTGACGGTGCCCGGCGCAAGGTGCACCAGATCCATCGCGTTGCCGGCGAACAAAGGCAATTCCTCAATTCGGCGTTGGTCGATCACTTGGCCCAGCGACACATCGGCCGCATTGAGCAGCGGGGTTTCCGCACGAATTTCGACAGACTCGCTGACCTGGCCCACCTTCATCTCGAGATCCAGAGTGACCGTTTCCGTGGTCCGCACCTGGACATCGCGACGAATGAGTTTTGCAAAGCCCGAGGCTTCTGCTTCCACGTTGTAAGCGCCCGGGTTGAGGTAGGGAGCGCGGTAATCACCGGCTTCGTTGGATGTGCTCGTAACGGTTAACCCCGTTGAAACGTTGATGATCTTGAGCATCACGTTTGGCACCGGGCTGCCTGAAGCATCTACAACTCGACCTAGAATCGTGCCGCGGGGATCTTGAGCAAGAAGCCCCATGGGAAGCAATACCATGGAGAAAACGAAAAGCGACCTCAGCATAGTTGAGGCAATTGTATCAATGGCTGTGTTTGAAACTGATCCAGTCCTCGAGTGTCTTTGACATGCCGGCTTTCAGAACCCGATCCGCATCGGCGCTCTTTTCGCCGAGCAGGGCTTGTACCAGGCCCTCGCGCATCCAATCCGGTTTGCCCTCGCCTCCATTCGATTCGAGCAAAGCGTGCAATAGCTCATGGCGCATTGTGGATGCCCGCACACCGGGAGGCAGCTTGATCTGATTGCCTCTTGTCACGCCGTGCACATTTGCTGTGATTCCCGTGGCGTCCCGAAAGGCGTCCCGGGAAGGATAAATTCGAATCACGGGCGATACCCGCAAATTCAATCTTTGTTCGAGGATGCGAAGTTCCTGCTCCGCCATCACCAATTGCGCCCTGTCGCGAGAGGGATTCGTAGTCCACAACTTCATTCGTTCCGATTGCAGCAAAGACCACCTCATGGCCCCTGCACTCACTCCGATTCGGGCTCCAGGAAAGTATGTGGTCAGAATGTCTTCGCTACTCTTACTTGCTGCTGCCATTCTCTCGGCACTGGTTTGAGGCAGTCCAATTCCATGACCCCGCCCAACTCCACGAACGGTCAGCTTGCGATTCTCAACCGTGGCTTCAAACATTCGTGAGGGCATCTTCTCCCACCCAAGGTTTCTACCAACTAACATCCGAAAGGCAGCCGCTTCAGCAGGATGCCCGAATACATCGAGCGACCGTGCGCGGCCAGAGGCTTCACGATCCTTCACTCGAAACGTATTGCGAATCACCGTCAGGTTCAAGGATGCAGCAAGGTCTGGGATCGTGGTGGACCAGGTCCAGTGGGCCTCTGGCGTGTCCTTCCACCACGGGTCGCGTCGCTGCTTGAGGTAAGGGCCGTCCGATGCTCCTTCAAGCCATCCGCCTGAGTCCGCGTGATAGTACGCAGCGGCGGGTTTGCCGTCAAACCAGAGCAACTCAGCAGTGGTTGCCTCAACCGCTTCGTTCAACTCGGCTCGCTGCTTCAACGTGAACCTTGCATCCTGACAGTGTGTGGTGTCGCAGAAGTCGAAACCTTCCTCTCCATGACGATGACGGAATCGGGCTGCATAGGTTCTGGCTACGATAGCCATTGCTTCTCTTGAAGCTTTGTGGTGAAATCCACCGGCCTCCCCGTGCAATACCCCTCGAACGTAGGCTTCGAGATTCATACGAATCGTGAGCTCGAATCGACCCTGCTTTTCGACTACCGTCAACGAGCCGGGCGAGATCATTTGCGTCAGTCCCGTGTCGATCAGCGTACCCGCCGGATAAGTGCCAGGCTTCAAATTCAAGCGGCTCGGTGGATTGCCCCAAAACAGCCGGACGCTCACGGTGGATGGGTCGAATTCTACTTTGGCTGCTGAGAAGAGGCTTGCGAATACCTTCGCTGCATAAGGCGCGGCATCTCCTCCACCGGAGCCGGAATCCAATTGCACCCAAACCAGATACTTCGGATCCTCCGCCGGAGCATAGCCGAAAAACAATGCTGAGCTGCTGGTGGTGCCAGTCTTGCCCGCCACCATCACCGCCGGGATTGCGGCCAGCCTGGCAGTGCCATAACTGATCGCCTGTTCCATGCCCTCGAAGACGGGCCGCAGTCTTGCCTCTTTGTGTCGCGCAAGCAGTCGCCTGCTGGCATCGAGCAGTTGCGATACGGTCGCGGTGCGGGAGCGGTAATTCAATCCGAAGCGTGCATAGCCGCGGTCGCGCTCTTCAGGATCCATGCTTGCGGCAAGCTTGTCGAAGAACTCGTTTGAAGATTCGGCCAACGCTTCCGGCGCTTTCATGCCTGGACGGTAGAGCCCTGCCTCGATAAACACAGCGAGAGTAAACGGCTTCAGTACAGACCCGGGCCGAATCGGTGTTTGTTGTGCGCGCCGCTCATTCCACGTGGAGTGAATGCGCTGGGCCTTGAGGTCGTACACCAATGCGGTGCCGCTGCGTCCGGCGAATATGGGCTGCAAGTCTGCAGCCGCAAGTACACCGGGGATCCAAAGCGCCCACGCGAGTAACTTCACTACACCATTGTCCGCAACTTGAGAAGCTGCCCGGGAATCAGAACAAGATCTTCATTACCAAAACCACCTGGCGTGTCTGATTGTTCTGAGCTGGGTTTAACTGGCCAAATCGCGGGTCGGTCACGTTATTGCTAATCTGCCTTCCGAAATACGCATAGTCCAACGCATTCTGGAAATCGGCCCGGATCTGCCAGCGCACCTTCTCATAGAACCGGAATTCCTTATAGGCCGAGATCTCCCAGCTTTCGAGATGCGGGCTGCGGACGTCGGGGAATCGCGTCGGGAAGTCACGCAAGGTGAACGGAGCCTGTGCCTGCCTTGGGAACAAGCTGACGTCGTAGTATTTATCGAAAAATGGATTGAACTCCGACCGTCCCGCAGCCTTAGCCAAGTCGAGCCGTTGTTGGTCGCTGAGTTTCGCGCTACGGTTCGTCAAGGGAGCGGCATTCGGAAAATCAAACGGCACCCCGCTTCTCGTCATGAACTGCACATTCAGGTTCCAACCCGCCAGGATGGCTTGGCCGACTCCGTTCATGTTGGCAAAGAACTTCCTGCCCTTACCGAAGGGAAGTTCATAAGTCACGATTGCTGAAAAGGTGTGAGGAATGTCAAACTCCTGCAGCCGTTGTTCCATGCGCGAATTCAAGAGATTCGATACATCGGTGTCTTGCGGGTTCAACAGCGTCACTCTCTCTAGCGTCTTCGACCAGGTGTAAGAGATCTGAGCGGTGAAGCCGTTCGAGTAGCGTCGCGACGCCCGCGTTTGCAGCGAGTGATAGCTTTGCCCGCCTACCGGCAAATTCGCAATACTAACTTGGCTGAAATGAGGATAGGCATTCAGCAGCGTTGACCTCGGTACAGTGGCACCATTGATTGCACTGCCAGGCAGCAGTCCTCGGAGAGGATTGGGGACCTGCGCGTTAAAGAGAGCCGCTCGCTCACCTACCGGAAGCCGGTTGAGTTCGTTCCCGGGAATGAAGTTGAGGTTTACACCGACTGGCAACTTGCTCGTGATGTTACCCGAGTAGCTGACATCGACAAGCCATGAGTTCGCAATGGTTCTCTGAAAGCCAGCCGAAAACTGCTGCGAATAGGGCAGTGGGCGATCGAGAAACTGTGCTCCGACCCCGAGGCCAAGGTTGGTTGACAATCCCTGGCTGGCGCCGATCGGCTGTAGCAGGCCGGTTGGGAACAGGCTTCTTGGGAAGGGGTCGTTGATGAAGCTGGCGGGCGTGAGATTTCCATCCGTACTGGCAATCACTGATGTCGGCTGGCTGAAGCCGGTCGCTGCTCCGCTTGCATTCTGACCTAGATAGCTCAAGCCATATCCGCCGCGAAATACCCACTTGGGCTGGAACTGCCAGGCCACGCCGACTCGCGGTTGAAAGTTGTTGCGGTCGCGATTGAAGGCCTGTCGCGCCGTTCCCTCGCTGCCGGCGAACAAGATGCCGCCGCGCAGTTGTAACCCTTGCACCTGGGGTTGCAGCGGGCTCGCCTGGTCGAAGGCAAATCCGCGTACCTGCCGGTTGAAGCGCTCGACGATCGGGCTTTCGTAATCCCAACGTGCTCCCAAATTCAAGGTCAAGGTTTTGGTGATCTTCCAGTCGTTTTGGAAGAAGAAGGCGTAGTAATCGTTTGTATAGGCGGGCCAAACGTTCTTCTCGACGTTGCCCGAGGTGATGGTGCCAGTGAGGAAGGTCGCGATCTCGTTGCCGCTCAGAGCATCGGCCCGGAGTGGGTCGCGCTGTGTCCAGTTGCGGCCAAAGTTGTAATTGCCTGCGGCAAGACCGGGGTTGTGATTATTCGAATTGTAGCGGCGCAACTCAGCGCCCATCTTCCAGCTTTGACGTCCGCGGATCCAGGTCAAATTCGGTTGCACCGAGTAGGTGTCCTGCGTCTCGTAGTTTGCGGTGCGAGTGGAGCCCAGCGGCGAATAGTTGTTGCCGGTGAAGTTGAAGCGCGGAAATTGCAGCAGGTCAAACTGTCTTACGAGTTCTTGCGAGAATCCAAGCTCGACGGGGTTGAAGTCTCTGCCGAAGGTGTTGCCGGAGAACCCTTCATAACGCGCCAGTCCGCCGCGAAGATTGAAAACCATCGAGGGGTTCAAGGTGTAAGTCCAGTCAGCACCCCAGTTTCTTGAGATGCGAGTGGATGGTGCTTCCCCCGAAGGTTCCGCGGCGTTGGTGCCCCATTGCACGCGGGCAAAGTTGTTCCAGGGCGTTTGGCCATAACGCCAGTTCACACGGCTCTTGGCGCTCCAGATATAGTCCATCTTGCCAAGCCACTGGTCGTACTGGTTGCGCGAGCTGTTCACGAAAAGGTAGTTGTTCTGTCCATCAGGGCTTTCGCTGATCCGGTTCGGTGGAGGGAAGAACCCAAGTGTCCGAACCGCGAGCGGATTCAGACGATTGGCCGGGATTACGTTGCCGGGAAACTGCACCCGCGCCGCGGTGCCGGTTGTCGAAAGCGGGTCAAAGATCGCGATCTGCTGATTGGAGTTGTTCACCAGCCGGGAGAAATCTCCACGGCGCTGGATTTCTGTCGGCACTGTCCACAATTGCGTTTGCGGATTGCGCTCGCGCAATCCCTCAAGCGAAACCATCCAGAACAGTTTGTTGCGGCCATCGAAAAGCTTCGGGATGAAAACCGGGCCGTCTACTCGGAAGCCATATGTATTGTTGCGATAAGGGGGCCTTGCGATCCCAACCGCATTGCGCGAATACCCATTTGCATTCAGTTTGTCGTTCTTGAAGAACTCGAAGAGTTCTCCATGCAGCTTGTTGGTGCCGCTGCGCAGATTGATGGAGGTTGTGCCGCCACCGACGCGGCCATACTGTGCATCGTAGGTGTTCGTGATGATGTTGACTTCTTCAATCGCCTGCAAACCCGGCGCAAATGATGCGCTGCGGCTGCCGCGGGTTGTCGTGATGCCGTCTAGCAGGATTTCGTTTTCACCAGTGCGCCCGCCGTTAATTGAAACTCCGTTGATGTTTCCAAAAGCGTACAGTTCGTAATTACCCCAATAGTTGCTGGACTTCGTCACGCCAGGCAGCGTGTATTGAAACTGGAACAGGTTGCGGCCGGCGGTCGGAATGTCAGAAATCAACTTGCTTTCGATTGTTCCAGATCGAAGTGCCGTTTCGGTTTGCAGCAAGGGGACTTCGCTTGTGACGGTCACGCTCTCGCTTAGCGACCCCACCTGCAATTGAACGCTCAGGTTTACCCGGTCGACCGCACTCAGCCGGATGGATTCTCGCACCACCGGCTTGAAGCCGTCCTTCTCAAAGCGAATCGTGTAGCGTCCAGGAGGAAGAAACGGAGTGACATACCTTCCACCTTCGTTGGTGACTGTTGAGTAGTCGACGTTCTGCTCGACGTTTCGCGCGACCACTTTTACTCCCGGCATCGCCGCGCCGCTCGAGTCGGTAACGTCGCCTGAAATTACAGCGCGAAAGTCCTGTGCGATGAGGGAAGTGGCAAGAAGCAACAGTGTAGTGAGAAATCGCATGATATCAGAAATAACACCACAGTGTGAATCCTAAGTCAACAGCCCGTGAATAACGCAAGATACTGGTCCGGGCAACGCACCGGCTTGAGTTCCGCGTTGATGAAAAGATGACGGGTTGCCCCTGTCGCTAATAGCTGTCCATCGGCATCACGGTGGATCTCGTACTCGATGCGCATCTTGCGGCTTTGCACTTCGACCACTCTGGTTGTCACGTTGACCAAGTCGTCATATCGCGCGGCGGCCCGATAATCCACTTCTACTCCAAGAACCGCCACTTTGACGCCCTCGCGCTCCATCTGGGCGTAATTCAACCCCGCCGACCGCATCGCTTCGACGCGTCCCACTTCCATCCACACCACGTAGTTGGCGTGGTAGACCACCCCCATCTGGTCGGTTTCAGCGTACCTTACGCGAATTTGAGTCGTATGTTGCAACATGTTCAGATATCAATCTGTGATCTTAACGCGTGAGATACTGGATTGAACCCCTTATGGAGAGAATGTTTTTTGCGCTCGCGGCAGTACTGCCCGCAGCCTTGTTGGGCCAAAATCTGGCTGATATTGAGAAACGCGTCACAGAATTCAAGCTTGCCAACGGCATCACCTTTGTCGTTTATGAGCGGCATCAGGCTCCGATTGTCAGCTTTTGCAGCCGCGTCAACGCAGGCTCCGCCGACGATCCCAAGGGCCAGGCTGGCCTTGCTCATATGTTTGAGCACATGGCGTTTAAAGGCACCCGTTCGGTGGGGAGCACAAACCTCGCCGAAGAGCTGAAGGCGATGAATGCCGTGGAAGCTGCCTACGATGCTTTGACCGCGGAGCGCAACAAGGGTCCCGAATCCAAGCCCGAGACGATCAAGCAACTCGATGAGGCCCTGAAGAAGGCGATCGAAAAAGCTAACAGTTTCGTCGACAAGGAGCGGTTCACAAAGGTCTTCGAAGAGGCGGGCTCTCCTGATATGAACGCGGGCACCAGCCTTGATGAGACGGTCTACACGATGAGTCTCCCCTCCAACAAGCTGGAGCTCTGGTTCGCAATGGAGAGTGATCGATTTATCAACCCCGTGTTCCGGGAGTTTTATAACGAGCGCGGTGTCATTCGCGAAGAGTATCGCCAAGTTATCGAATCTGACCCCATCGGCCGCCTGACTTACGAGATGCTCACCGTTGCATTCGCCACGAATCCCTACCGCACGCACCCGGCAGGCGTACCGAGTGACATCGAGAGCTACCGCCATGCGGATGCTCTCGCCTTTCGCAAACAATACTATGTGCCGTCAAACATCGTGATTGGTATCGCCGGCGATGTGGAGCCCGCGGAAGTAAAGCGCCTCGCCGAAAAGTATTTCGCCAAGATGACCGGCGGCCCCAAGCCGACTGGCATCATGACCAAAGAGAACGAACAGATGGGCGAAAAGCGCTTGGTCGTTGAGAGCCCAACGCAGCCTGTGATTGCCATTGGCTACAAGCGCCCCCCAGTCACGGATCAGGAAGACGTTTTATTCGATGTTCTCTCCACGCTTCTTGGCACGGGCCGCACATCCCTGCTTTACAAGGAACTTGTGCAAGATAAGAAACTGGCGCTCGCGGCTCAGGCTATTTCAAGCTACCCTGGTGGCCGCCGTGAAAATCTTTTTCTACTTTTCATCGCGCCCAATGCCGGCAAGACATCTGAGGAGTGCGAAAAAGCAACCTACGAGATCCTGGATCGATTGAAGACTCAAAAGATTTCTGACGAACAACTCAATCGCGTCAAAACTGTCCTTCGCGCTTCCACTATTCGTGGTCTCGATTCCAACACCGGCATGGCCAGCAACCTGGCAACGACCAAGGCATTGTTCGGCGACTGGCGCATGATCTTCAAACAAATCGACGCAATCGAAAAGGTAACGGCTGATGACGTCATGGCCGCAGCCAAGAAGTATTTGGTTGCCAAGCAACGTACGGTTGCCGCCACTGCCCAGCCCACGGAACAAGCAAAGAAGTAGGAGCACAAAACCATGAAGACATCTATCCTCGCCATCCTGATCTGCGCTTCCACTTTTGCTCAACAGAAGCCTGCTGTCCCCGTCTACCAGACCCTGAAGTATCCTCCACTCAAGCAAGTACAATTACCGAAAATCGAGCAGTTCACCTTGCCCAATGGCATGAAGGTAATGATTCTTGAAAATCATGAATTGCCTCTCGCCAGCGGATCGATGCGTATCCGCACCGGAGCACTGCTTGAACCTGCCGAGAAGGCGGGCCTGGCTTCGATTTTTGGCGCAGTGCTGCGCAGCGGCGGTACAAAGCAACGCAGCGGTGACGCCCTCAACACGAAGCTCGAATCGATGGCTGCCAGCATTGAAGCGGGTGTGGGCGATAACAGCGGCACGGTTGGCTTTAACTGCCTCAAAGAGAATCTCGATGAGGTGCTCGAATTGCTGAAAGAAGTTGTCACTGAGCCGGCCTTCTCGCAGGACCGCCTGGATCTCACGCTGACGCAGTTCCGCAGCGGTATTTCGCGCCGAAACGATGATCCGGGTTCGATCCTGAATCGAGAATTCCAAAACCTCATCTACGGCAAGAACACACCCTTCGGCGAGCGCGAAGAGTATTCGACCATTGCCAACGTAAAGCGGGAAGACCTCGTGGCGTTCCATGATCGCTACTACTTCCCGGCCAACATCACCCTGTCAGTCTCCGGCGATATTGACACCGCGACCGTAAAGGCAAAGCTTGAAAAGCTGTTTGGCTCCTGGACCACCATCCGGCCCGCCGCGCCATCGTTTCCCAACGTGACAAAGCAAAAGGCCGCTGGCGTCTACGTCGCCGACAAGGCCGACAGCGAGCAGACCTTCTTCACAATCGGCCACCTCGGCGGCAAACTGAGCGATAAGGATTACGCCGCGCTCACAGTCATGTCCAACATCCTCGGCGGTGCCGGTTCTTTTTCAAGTCGCCTGATGCAGAGTATCCGTTCCGACAAGAGCCTGGTTTATGGCATCTCGAGCAACTGGAGTGCGAACTTCCTGCACGAGGGTACGTTTACGATCAGTGGCAGCACTGCGGCTGCCAATACAGAGAAAGCCATTTCTGAATCGCTGAAAGAGGTCAAGCGTATGCGTGAGGAGCTGGTGGGTCCGACAGAACTTGCCGCAGCCAAGCAACGTGTCGAGAACACGTTCGTGTTTAGCTTCGCCTCGCCCGTGCAGACGCTCAACCGATTGATGAACTACCAGTACTTTGGCTACCCCGAGGATTTCATCAATCGCTATAAAGATGCGGTTTCGAAAGTGACTCCGCAGGATATCTTGCGCGTCGCGAAAGAGTACATCAAGCCGGAAGAATTCACGATCGTCGCCGTTGGCCAGACTGAGAAGTTTGCTGACAGCCTTAAGCCGCTTGGCGAAGTGAAGAAATTGGACATCACGATTCCGCAACCTAAAGCGGAAGCTGCAAAGTCCGATGCTTCAACTCTCGCTGCTGGTAAGGCCGCGCTGGATCGCATCGCTGCTGCGGTTGGCGGCAAGGCCAAAATCGCTGGGGTGAACGACTATGTCCAAGCCATCTCGAGCGAGCTCAACATGGGTGGCAACAAAGTAAACGTGAAGCAGACGAACTCCTGGCTCAAGCCGATGGTTTTCCGTCAAGTGAATGAATTGCCCTTCGGCAAGATCATCGCCTTCTTTGATGGAGAGAAGGGATTCCTCAAAGCACCTCAAGGTGAGCAGCCGCTGGTTGAGCCTTTTGCGGCCCAGGTTCGTGGCCAACTTCAGCGCGACTACTTTGCTCTGCTTCAAAGCAACGAAGTGGTCGGCCGCTCCGTCAACCTTGTTAAGGAGGGAGAACTGGAATTGAAGGACGCCTCAGGTACATCGCTCCGGTTCTTCTACGACCCGGCCACGATGATGCCTGCAAAGCTCGCGTTTGTCGAAGGCGGAATCAACGCCGAAATCGCTTACGGCGACTTTAAGGAAGTGTCTGGGATCAAGCTCCCCATGCAGCTGAAGATCAGCCAAAACGGCCAGGTCTCAACACAAACGATTACGGAGTGGAAGCTGAACACGGGCCTTACCATTGCCGTTCTCAGCGCCAAGGAATAAATGACTCGCCGATCGATCCTCCTCTCAGCAGCGCCCGCCTTTGTGCGGGCTCAGACCATCCAGGACAAGGGCCGCAAGCTCCTCTTGGACGCTATCACTGCGCTTGGTGGAACCAAGTTCATTGGCATGCGTGATCGGGTCGAAGAAGGCCGGGCCTATAGCTACTATCGGGAACGCCTGAGCGGGCTCAGCCCCGCGCGTTTTGAGACGATGTATTCCGATCTGGCATCTGGCCTCAAGCAAAGCGATCGACAGATCTTCGGCAAGAAGCAGGATTACTCGGTGGTCTTCAATGGCGAAGGCAAAGGCTGGGATGTCAGCTTTCGCGGCGCCAAACCGATTGAGGAAGAACTGGTCAACAACTGGATGGAGGGCGTTCTTCGCAACCCAATGTACATCCTGCGTTGCCGCATTGAAGAGAAGGGTATGATCTTCGAGCGACGCGGCACTGAGGTGTTCGAGAATCAACCTGTCGAAATTGTCGATGTCACCGATGCCGAAAATCGCAGCGTTGCGATTTATCTTCATGCTTCCACCAAGCTGCCGGTGCGCGGTTACTTCAGACGTCAAAATCTCAAGGACAAGGGCTGGGACGAACAGGACACCCGGTACGCCAAGTATCGCGATACCCAGGGAGTGATGTGGCCTTGGGCGATTACCCGCAGCCGCAATGGTGAGCGCAATCTTGAGATCTACTCGAACGAAGTTCTGATTAACTCCGGCCTGCCCTCAAGCAACTTTGATATCGGCCCGGGTGCCAAAATGGTGCCGACGAAGAAGAAGTAGCTCAAACTGATTCGAGGATGTACCCGCTGAACATGCGGTGCTGGTGGTCAGTCCATAATTCATCGGCAGGGACAATGCCCAGCACGGGCAAGGGGCGCGACAAGGCAGAGAATTCGCTTGCGAGTTTCACGTCCACTGAGCAGGCTGACACTTGTCGCTGCGCTTCGTCAAACGTGAGAGAACTCCTGTGCCCCGTGTACTTCAGTTGTGCTGCTGTTCTTAGGCACAAAGGCACTTCCACCGCGGCGCGCATCTGCTCGAGCAGCCCATATTGAACCGACCGCCGCCACAGCAATACCGTGTTCACGCTTGGATGATCTACGGCTGCTGCGCTCGTCCAGTTTTCACGCGCAAGCTGCTCCACAATGCCGCCCGCCGCCCCATAACCGTATTGGCAGGCTGGGCAGAAACAGATCGAATCGAAAAATCGACCAGCGCCTTGAAAGCCGAGCCCATTCAGTTCGATCCGCGATTCCTGGCAAGCGAGAGCAGCCTCCCTGACGGCTTCAATCCAGGCTTCCTGAACGGCGGGCTGTGAAGGACAAGCCTCTCCTTCCCAGGCTTTCCCCAGCGCATCCACTCTTTCGCAACCTTTTGGCACTGCCAGTTTTCGCAAATCCAGTGAGGCGATTGTCGACACGGGCTGCGGACCTGTGCTGACCAAACTCAATATTCGTAACATGGCTACTTTGTTTTTATGATGCCCCGATAGGGCACATTGATTTGCAGCGGGCCTGCCCATTTGCGAGGTGCCCTCTTGCCAAGGCTCCAGAACAGAGCATTCACCAGCAGCCGCTGAAACGATTCGATGGCGAAGTCGCCGGGATGCCCGAGACTTGTATAAAAACTCCGCGCCCCATACTTGTTCTTCCACGTCCACGCTACCGGATTGCGCACCGCCGGTTTGTTGGGCTGGATCGCGTCTCCATACAAAAGCACGTTTGCGTCTGCTGGCGGGTATTTCGGCAACACATGATAGAGCCACGATGGCGCGACGAATTCATCGGCAACTCCTTCCAGCAGCGCATCCGCTCGCGCTTTTGTAACCTTGGTCGTTGCTTGATGCCCGTAATGTGTATGCCCCTCGACACCCCAGCCGGGTGGTGCGCCAAATACGTCCGCCGCCCACCGGTTCCATTCTTGTAACGGATCGCCTTTCGGATAGTTGAAAGCGTGGGAGCTGGTGCGCAGACCCATTATGGGTTTGCCGCTCTTGAGATATGCATCGATCGGTGCAAGTTGCGCCGCAGGTAATCGACGCCACCTCAAATAGAACACGGCCAGATCCGCCCCGGTAAGGTTCTCGAGCCCCGGGATATCCGTCTCCCCATTCTGATCGGGCGTGCTCTTCAACACCTGAGTTTCGAACTTGTATCGCTTCTCAAGCTCGGCGGCGAATAGCGGCAAGGTCGACTCGCCAGAGTATTCATGGTCTCCGCACACAAATACAATGCGAGGCCGCTTTGCTGCCTCCAGAGAAGCAAACGGGAACAGTAAGAACTGTCCCCGCGAAACAAACATCGAAGCTCGCATTAGCGGCCTTCGGAAGAAGGCGGCACGATGACATTCATGCGCAACAGCGTCACCAGATTGCCGTAATGTTCCCAGCTATGGCTGTTATTGAGCAGCATGAGCTGAGCCGCAGGCACTTCGCGCTGACCCATTTTCACCATCGAGCCGAGGCTCTTGTCCGTCGACATGCTCCAGGCCTTGGTGCATTCGGCAACCGCCGCGGCCCAGGCTTTTGCCAATACCTCTTTCGAAGTTTCCTTGCGGATGCTTGCCGGCTTGGTGGCACCGGTAATCGCAGAGCAGAAATTCTGGTTTGCATCGGTCAGGTGGCCAATGAATTCCGAGAAGGGCATCGTGCCTTCGCTCGACTTGAAGCCAAACTTGTCGGCTGGCATCTTGTCAATCGACTTCGTGATGTTTGTCGAGACCTGCTTATACTGGTTTGCAGCCACGGCGGCGACCGGGTTATCTTTCATATCTTGCGCAAACGTGGCTAGGCCAATGGCCATCAGGGAAACAAACAATTTCTTCATGGTTTAAGTACCTCGTTGCGATTATACGCGCAATCCGTAGAATTTCGCAGCCGTTGATCCCAGGATTTTCGCCCGCTCATCGGCGATTTGCGGCCCAAGCGCCTGTGTGAAAGCCGCCAAAACCTCTTTCCAGGTTCCGGCCAGAGTGCACACTGGCCAGTCCGAACCGAACATCAAACGATCAAATCCGAACAGTTTTAAGGCGTGCTGAACATACGGGGTCAATTGTTCAAACTTCCAATTCTTGTGGTCGGCTTCCGTAATCATGCCGGAAACTTTGCAGAACAGCTTGCCGTGCTTGGCTACTCGTTCCATATCCTGGGCCCAACCTTCAAAGATCCCTTCTTTGATGTACGGCTTCGCGATATGGTCAATCACCATCGGCAGGTCTGGCACCTTATCGATCAAAGCCGGGACATAAGGCAGGTGTTGCGGCCGCAGTAATAAATCGTAAGGCACCTTGCGGCTTTCGAGCTCTTTCAGCCCACGCACCACCTCGGGTAGCAGCATCCAGCGGACATCTTCCTCATCGTGGATCAAATGCCTGACCCCAACGAATTTCGGATGCTTTTGCAACCCATCAAGAACCTTGCCGATATTCGGGTCCTTCAGATCGACCCAGGCCACAACCCCAAGGATCGATTTGTGCTGTGAGGCGAGATTCAAAAGCCAGGTCGCTTCCGCAGCTACCTGGGCCGCCTGAACGACAACGCTACCATCAAAGGTGTTCTGGGTGAGTGTGGGCTCAAGATCCGCCGGCAAATAGTTTCTTCGCAACGGGTGGGGCCCTGGCGGCATCCAGGAATACGTAAGGAGACCGGGATTCCAATAATGTTGATGAGAGTCGATGCGCATGGTTCGAGGCCGATTTTATCAAGGCGCGGCCTTCTTTTGACGCCCCTGTTGCTGGCGGGCTGTAAACAGGAAGCCACACGTCAGCGCGTCGACCCGGCGCTTGCCCCCCTGATTCCGCCCGACACGACGATGTTGTTCGGTGCGCGGCTCGATCATTTGAAGAAAACTTCAGCCTGGGATCAGTTTTTTCCAGCGCAGGGTTCGATTGCGCTCGAAAGCCTCAAAAAGCAAACCGGTCTTGACATTCGAACGACTACGCATGAAGTGGTCTACTGCTCTGGCGGCAAGCATCGAGTCGCCTTAATCCGCGGCAAGTTTGTGGATGGCGGCATTACAAACGCCGGCCTTGAGCCTGAGCTCAAAATCGAAGGTGCTCAGAAGTTCCCATACAAGGGCTTCTCTCTGGTGGGCAAAGAAGAAGAAGCCGTGACGTTTTTTAATTCGAGCGTCGCCGCAGTCGGTCGCGCTTCGGCCTTGCGCCAGATCATCGACAATCGTGAACTGAAAAATTCGATTCCGATGGGTTTGCTCGCCATGGTCGATGCGCTGCCGCCGGAAGCCCACTTCTATGTCGTCAGCAACCGTCCAGAACTTCCTGCCGGTGGCATTGGCGGGATTCGTAGCCTGCCGTTGGCGCTCACCTCTTTCAGGGCCTATCTGGACCTGCGCACCGGCGCATCGCTCCGCGCGGAAGCCTCCGGTGCCAGCAACGAAGATGCCAAAAAGCTCCACGATGCAATCAAGGCGCTGGTCGGGTTGGCTCGCGTCGCCAACAAAGACAAAGATCTGGCGGCCATTCTCGATGGCATCCGCTTCTTTCAAGAGGGCCAAATCGTCAAGTTCGAATCTGACCTCTCGCGGGAAACTCTGCGTCGTGGTTTCGACCTGCTGGACAGCATGGGCACAACCCGCGCATAATGGCGCATGCCTGTTTTTTCGCTGCTGCTTTTAGCGGCCACCCTCGGCCCTGACACGCTCTGGGATTGGCGCACCCCATCCAACCCTCGCATCAGCCCTGACGGATCCAAAGTTGTCTATCAGCTGGAGTGGGCCGACAAGATGGCCGACACCTTTCATGTCAACCTCTGGATCGCCTCGAGCGACGGCAAGGACAATCGTCCCCTCACGGAAGGCAAGCACCGCGATACGGCTCATGTCTGGTCTCCCGACGGCAAGCGCCTCGCCTACATTTCAACTCGTTCCGGCCGCCCTCAGATCGCGGTGCGCTACATGGATACCGGCGCTGAGACCACGATCACGAACCTTGATGCCGCGATGTCCGATTTGTCGTGGTCGCCGGATTCCAAGTGGATTGCCTTCTTCTCGAGAATCAAGGCCAAGGCCGCCTGGTCGATCCAGTCCACTCCGCCGCCGAGCGGCGCGAAATGGATCGAAGGTCCTAGCGTTGTTTCCAATCTGCAATGGCGTGCCGATGGGATCGGGGGCCAGGGATTACTGCCTGAGAGCCTGCATCATCTCTTTGTGATCCCCGCCGATGGGGGCGCTCCAAGGCAAGTCACCTTGGGCGATTTTACTCACAATGGTCCTGCTGCCTGGACACCCGATGGCAAAGCGATCATCCTGTCCGCTGCCCGATACCCCGCCGGTGCGGTGCTCTATCCCTACGACCTACATCGAGTCCAAGTGGACACCGGGGAGATGCGGCCGCTCTTGACACGCACCGGACCCGAGAGCGACGCTGTTGTATCGCCGGACGGTAAGTGGGTGGCCTTCCTCGGTTTTGAAGACAAGGGCAAATCGAATCACTCAAGTCGCCTCTGGGTAGTTGGCATTGATGGTCAAGGCCTAAAGATGCTCGCCCCATCTCTGGATCGCAATTATCATTCTCCTGTTTGGAAGGCTGACAGCACGGGCCTTTATACAGTGATCGAAAGCTCTGGCCAGTCGCATCTTCATATTGCTTCGCTTTCTGGTTCGATCGAGCCCCTCACGAGCGGCAATCTGCGCTTCTCAACGGCCTATGGATCGAGCGAACGCTTTTCGGTGGCCGCGAACGGCACAATCGCGATCACTTCCTCCGCTCCAACAGATACAAAGGATGTCTATGCACTGCGCCCATCGAGTGCTCCGCTGCGGCTCACCAACGTCAATCAGGGCCTGCTAGCCACTGCCAAAATCGGAAGCACCTCACACGTGAAGTGGAAGGCTGCTGACGGCCTCGACGTCGAAGGATGGGCCATTCACCCGCCAGATTTTGATCCCACCAAGAAGTATCCGCTCATGCTCGACATTCACGGTGGCCCTCACACCATGTATGGCGTTGAGTTCCAACACCAGATGCAGATGTTTGCCTCGCGTGGCTTCGTAGTCCTGTACACGAATCCTCGCGGCTCCACGGGCTACGGCGAGAGTTTCGGCGATATCATCCATGGCAAATATCCTGGCGACGACTACAACGACCTCATGGCCGGTGTCGACGCGATGCTAGCCAAGGGCTACATCGACCCGAAGAAGCTCTACGTCACTGGAGGCTCTGGCGGCGGTTTGCTTACGGCCTGGATCGTCACCAAAACCGACCGCTTCGCCGCGGCCGTGAGTCAGTACCCCGTAACGAATTGGTTCACTCAGGCCGGCAGCGCGGACATCGGCCTGTTGATGACGAGATGGATGAAGGCCATGCCTTGGGAGAACCCGCAGCAATACATCGCACGCAGCCCTGTGTTTTTCGCCGACAAAGTCAAAACGCCCACGATGATTCTCACTGGAGAAGAGGATTGGCGCACCCCAATCGCACAATCCGAGGAATTCTATTTCTTGCTGAAGCAGCGCGGCGTTGACACCGTGATGGTGCGCTTTCCCAAAGAGCCACATGGAATTCGCGGAGCTTATCCATCGCATCGAATCCTGAAGGTCGAGCACATCTTGCAGTGGTTCGAGAAGCACTAGCTGCGGAGAGATACCAATTCGTAACCTTCAAGCCGGAAGCGTCCTGCGCTAACGACCCATCCACGACTCGCCTCAAGGCCGAGTTGAACGCTCTGCTGTTGCGACTGCCACCAGGGCCCCTTGCCTCCACTTGCGTATAACAAGCGGCATTGTTCCAGATGCCGCTTGAAGCCGCCGCGCAAGCGCTGCTCATATAGCTTCGAGAGTTCCGCCCAGTGTCCATCCCGCACCTGTGCTTTGAGCACAGCACTGGCCAAAATCGCTTCCCGCACGGTATGCCCAGTGCCTTCCCCACATAGTGGATCAAAGCCCATGGCGGCACTGCCGCACGCGAGCCAGTTCTCACCGGCAAGTGTTGCGGCGATCCGAGGCGAGGCGGCAAAGGAACTTCGTTCCCCGGTAATCTCAGCCACGACTCCTCGAACCAACTTGCTTTGGCCCAACAGTTCTTCTGCTGTCGCACCGACAGCCAACATCCACCCTGCATCCACTGCGAATAGCCATCCACCTTCCACGGCCTCAACCCAGCAAGCATTCGCCTCAGCACTAGTCTCAAAACCAACTGGCACAGCTTCGGCCACGCGTGTGCCGAACCGCAAGTCTTCGACCCCATCCGGCAAAGGGCGTGTCCCCAGGACTGAGTATGCGCCGGTACCCGGCGTCGCCTCTTGCGCCCCCAGCCGCTCCAGCAACTCTCCTTCGCTGACCGCGAGGGCCGAATGGGGCAGGGAAATCGTATCGTTGCCCCACCTGACAATCCGCTTCGTGATCGGATGCAACCCGTCCAGCAGGTCTGGTTTTCTAAAAACATCCAGCAATAAGTTCTGCGATGCGCCATTTAACAAAACGCTTGGCAATTTCGCCCGCCTGCCACCCTCACGGTAAACGCGCCATCCACCCGCTCGAAGCAACTCTGCGCACGCGGACAGCGCCAATCCATCTCCGCGCAGTGTTACCTCTTGCATCACGTAACGATAGCACTAGCGCTGTCTGTTGAGCTAAACTCATCTGCCAGAATGCGCTGTTTTCTCTCTCTCCTTACCATCTTAAGCCTCCCTTTGCAGGCCGACGAACCCGTCGCTGTCAAAGCCAATTACGAGTTGGCTTCTCGCTGGACGCCGCAGAAGATCGGCAAGATGGTCTTTGATACCAACGTCGCTCCGCGCTGGTTTGAAAACGGCGATCGGTTCTGGTATTCCCACGAGACCAGCCAGGGTCGAAAGTTCTTCCTTGTTGATCCTGTCAAGAAGTCGAAAGCTCCGCTCTTTGATCACGCCAAGATGGCGGCCAGCCTCACGTCACTCACTCGAATCCCCTATGACGCTCAACACCTGCCCATTCAGAATGCCCGCCTCGTCAAGAACGATGCGGCACTGATGTTTGAAGTTAGTGTCCCCAGCGATGCTGAGATTCCTGGCCTGCCCAAGGAAGCCGCTCCTCCACCTGCAGCAACCTCATCCCCATCTGAAAAAGACGACGAAGAAGATCAGCCTCAACAACGCCGCGCCGTCTCGGCCGGTTCCCGCACTCGCCTCGTCTACTTCGAGTACGGTTTCGCGACCGCAAAGCTCGAGATGTTGCCCGATTACAAGGCCCCGCGCAAGCCGCGCTGGGCTTCGCTGAGCCCTGACGAAAAAACAGTGATCTACGCTCGCGGCGAGAACCTCTACATGATGGACGATGCGAATTATCAAAAGGCAATCGTCAAGGAAGACGATGCCTCCATCATCGAGATTCAACTCACCACCGATGGTGAAACTGATTTCGGTTATGCCCGCCGCCTCTCTGCAGAGGAGAAGCGCCAGCTCAATCCACGCATCAAGAATCCGCGTGTGCCCGCGATCGCCATCCATTGGTCGCACGACTCGCAAAAGATCTCTGTCGTTCGTAACGATTCCCGTAAGGTGAGTGATCTCTGGGTGATCAATTCGCTTTCGAATCCCCGGCCAACCCTTGAGTCCTATAAATATGCGATGCCCGGCGAAGTGAACATTCCGCAAGCTCACCTCGAAATTTTCGATCTTGCAAAGAAAGCCCGCCTCGCTGTCAAGGCCGACCAATTCAAAGACCAGACAATCCAGATCTACAACGCACCTGTTTCCTACAAGGAGCGAGAGGCCTTCCGCCGCTTCGCTGTCGAGCGAACAAATGCAGAGGGTGAACAGCAACAAGGCCAGCAAGGTCCACCCCCTGGCCCTTCTCCCAAATGGCTTGCCGCCGCTTCATCCAAGCTTTACTTCAATCGAACCAGCCGCGACCTGAAACGCATCGACGTCTGTGTGGCCGACACGGCTACCGGTGAGGTGAAAACGTTGATCGAAGAACGACTCAACACCTATGTCGAAGTGAAGCCACTTCGCCTGCTCGGCGACGGCAAGGAACTCATTCACTGGTCTGAGCGCGATGGCTGGGCTCACTTCTATCTGTTCGATGCGGATGGCAAGCTCAAGAACCAGATCACCTCTGGCGAGTTCCACACCGAAGACATCGAAGTGGTCGACGAAAAGACTCGCACCTTGGTCTTCACTGCCAACGCTCTCGAAAAAGACGAAGACCCGTATTACTACCACACCTACAAAGTGAACCTCGACGCGACCGGTCTGAAGCGACTCGACAAAGGCCAAGGCACTCACAATGCCAGTTTTTCCGATTCGGGCAAGTACTTCGTCGATACCTATTCGCGCGTCAACCTCGAACCCTCCTCTACGCTGAACGACAACACAGGCTTGCAACTTGTTGATCTCGAAACCACGGATCTCTCCGCTCTCAAGCAAGCCGGTTTTGAGCCTCCGCAGCCCTTCGCCGTCAAGGCCGATGATGGTGTCACAGACCTCTATGGCGTCATGTATAAGCCCTTCAATTTCGACCCAAAGAAGTCTTACCCGATCGTGGCCTTTGTCTATCCCGGCCCGCAAACCGAAAGCGTCACCAAGGCTTTCAACCCGCGCAGCCCCAATATCACTCTGGCCCAGTTGGGCTTCATCGTGATCGAGGTTGGCAACCGCGGCGGACATCCGGCCCGCAGCAAGTGGTACCACAGCTTCGGCTATGGCAATCTGCGCGACTACGGCCTCGCCGACAAGAAGACCGCCATCGAGCAGTTAGCCAGAAGACACTCCTTCATCGACATCAACCGTGTCGGCATCACAGGCCACTCCGGTGGCGGCTTCATGTCGACTGCCGCCCTGCTTGTATATCCAGACTTCTTCAAGGTCGCCGTCTCCTCTTCGGGTAACCACGAGAACAACATCTACAACCGCTGGTGGAGCGAGAAGCACCACGGCGTTAAAGAGGTCAAAGATAAAGACGGCAACATCAAGTTCGAATACACGATCGAGCGAAATTCCGACCTTGCCAAAAACCTCAAAGGCCGCTTGCTGCTCACCACGGGCGACATCGACGATAACGTTCACCCCGGCGGCACGCTTCGCGTTGCCGACGCGCTGATCAAAGCCAACAAGCGTTTCGACTTCTTCGTCTTCCCCGGCAAGCGTCACGGTTACGCCGACGCGCAAAATTACTTCCTCTGGCTCCGCGCCGATTACTTCGCCAAGCACCTTCTTGGCGACTTCAGCCAGCCGGTCAGTCTTGTCGAGTTGGCGCGCGAACAAGAGCAATCTACAGATAAAGCCGCTGCACGCTCAACCAACTGAGCCAACTTCGGCTATCCTAAGGACGGAGCGTTCGTTGGCTTCTTGGCGGGTCCTCAATATTTGATCCAACAGTCAAAGTCATCGGGACCTTAACTCGTTTTCAACGCCGGTGAGCAAGATCGGCCATCTTCGGGTGGCGTCGGATAAGCCTAATGGCGTGCGGTGGGTCCCACCCTAGCTTAAGCGAGGGTCAATGACGGGGATTCGTACGCTGACGACCGCTCCACCTTTCTTTGGAATGAACGTTCTCTTCATCGGCGATATCTACGCCTCGACTGGCCGCAACCTCGTTGCCTCTCACCTCACCAGTCTCCAGGCTGAGTATGGCGTACAACTCACGATCGCCAATGCCGAGAATTCCGCCGGAGGGTTTGGTGTCACTCCTCAGATTGCCGACGAGCTGATCTCGATCGGAGTGGACGCGATCACCAGCGGTAATCACGTCTGGGACAAGCGAGACTTCTACGAGTACCTCGACCGCAGCCCTCGCTGCACACGCCCCGCCAATTATCCGCCGGATCTTCCCGGTAAAGGCCTCATTTACGTCGAGGCTCGCAACGGGATCAAGGTCGCCATTTTGAATTTGCAGGGGCGAGCGCTGATGACTCCCCTCGATTGCCCTTTTCGTAAGGCCGATGAGCTAATTGCCGATATCCCGGCCGGCATCAAAGTTCGTTTCCTCGATTTCCATGCCGAACTCACCAGTGAGAAGGTAGCGATGGGCTGGCATTGCGACGGTCGGCTTTCCGCCGTCATTGGCACTCATACCCACGTGCCCACCGCCGATTCGCGCATTCTGCCCGGCGGTACCGCCTATCAGACCGATTGCGGAATGACTGGCCCGTACGAGGGTGTCATCGGATCCGACAAAGACCTCGTTCTCAAGAAGTTCACTACTTCGCTCCCTGTTCGCCTCGAAGCCGCCAAACGTGGTGGCGAATTCCATGCGGTTCTCATCGACATCGATGAAAACACAGGTCGCGCCCGCCAAATCGAGAGAGTAGTAAGGTTTTAGTCCTACTCACCCTCAAGTTTTCACTCCCCCCCGTCGATACCCCCCAAAGAGAAAGAACGAATCCTCTTCCCATGAAGCGGTTTTTGACATCAGCGCTGTGGACCTGGGTGATAATCCTGTTGGCCCTGCTTTGCCTCCTCGCAGGCAATCAACAAATTCAAACGGTTCAAAACCACCAGGAACGGCTGGAGCAATGTACCAACCTTGCAAAAGCCTTCAATCGCCTGGAAGAAGGTCTATGGAACCTGGAAAGCGCAATTGGCGTTCGCAAGAGCGACCCCTCGCTTGAAGTTCAGCAGCGGATGATTCAGGATCTGGGGCGTCTCAAAAAAGCCGTTGAGCAGGCCAAACACCTTCCGGCAATGCAGACGGAAACGCAAGGGGCACTCATCCGCCTTGAAACCGTCTTGATCCTGCTTGAGCGAAACCTCAGCATCGAAGCCACCGATCTTGCCGAAGCCGATTCCAACATCCGACGCGCTCTTCAGGAAACCCGCAGTGCTTCTGCGCGCCTGTGGCAGCAGTACCGCGAAGTGGCAGTTGAAATTACGAACCGCTGGCAGGAAGTGAATCTGTTGGTCTTAGCCTCTTGCCTTTTGGCTGCCTTCCTGGCCTTCCTTCTTCGCGCTTACCATCGTGACCTGATGGATCGCAAAGAGGCAGAACGGGCATTGCGCGAAAGCGAAGACCGGTATCGCCGCCTCGTCGAAGTCAGCCCCGACGCGTTACTTGTGCACCGCGATGGCAAGCTTCTGTTTGTGAATGCCACGGGTGTGCGTATGCTCGGTGCCGAATCCGCGAAATCCCTCCTCGGCGCAGACCTCGATAGCTTTAGTTTCAGCGAGACCGATGCTTCCGGTACCGTCCATCACCACATGACACGTCTCGACGGTTCCCGGATCGATGTCGAGATTGTGTCCACCGAATTCGCTTACCAGGATTATCCAGCCGTCCAAATGGTGGTCCGTGATGTTACCGGGATCAAGCGGCAATCTGAAGCTCTCGCCGCAAGCGACAGGCGCTATCGCTCCCTGTTCGAAAATGTTTCTGAAGGTGTCTACCGCTCAAGCCCCGACGGCCGGTTCCTCGATGCCAATCCCGCTTTGGTCGCAATGCTTGGCTACGATTCGTTTGATGAACTTCGCTCGAAATCGATCGAGCGCGACCTCTATGTCGATCCTGGCGACCGTGATGCCGCCGTCGCTCAGCTCAGCAGGGACGGTGTGCTCAATAGCTTTGAATTGAAGCTCCGCCGCAAAGACGGCACTCAGCTCTCGGTGCTGGAAAACGGCCTCGCTGTTGCTGGCCCGAATGGAGAAATCGAGTGCTACGAGGGCACTCTTACCGACATCTCTCACATGAAGCTGGCAGAGGAGGCGCTCGTCGAAGCCCGCGATCGGGCCCTTCACGTATCTCGCCTCAAGAGCGAATTCCTCGCCAATGTCAGCCATGAGATTCGCACCCCAATGAACGGCATCATCGGCATGACCGATCTGATGTGCGAAACCGAACTAACCGCCGAGCAGCGCGAGTATTCGAGCGCTGTCCGCCGCAGCGCACAATACTTGATGAACATCATCAATGATGTACTGGACTTCTCCAAGATCGAAGCCGGTCGCGTCGAGTTGGAGCGTATCGAATTCAATCTCCGCGACAGCGTTGAAGATGTAATCGAATTATTGGCCGAGCAGGCTCAAGAGAAGAACCTCGATTTTGCTGCGACCTTTGATTCAGATCTTCCGGCAAGCTTCGCTGGCGACCCCTATCGAGTTCAGCAAGTGTTGACCAACCTGGCGGGCAACGCCATCAAGTTCACTGCTTCGGGCCAGGTAGCGATCCGCGTTCACAGTCATCGCGACGCAAACGGGTCCTGCCAAGTCGAAATCGAAGTACTCGATACGGGTATTGGAATTTCCCCCGAGCTAAAGTCGCGGCTCTTTCAGCCCTTCACTCAAGGCGACGGCTCGACGACACGCCGTTTTGGCGGCACTGGGCTTGGCCTTGCCATCAGCCGTCAGCTGGTTGAAATGATGCAGGGTCAAATCGGCGCTGAGCGCCGCGCGGAAGGTGGTTCGCGCTTCTGGTTCCGCATCCCGCTTGAAGTAATCGCAGAGCGGCCTCCCATTTCCCTGATCAGCCATGGCCTGGCAACGCCCGCTCGTCGCGCACTGCTCGCCATCCCGCGGCAGGAGCAACGCGACAGCGCCCTGCAGGTACTCGCCAGCTTTGCCGTGAATCCGGTGCATGCCTCCAGCGGCCAGGAACTGCTTGTTCCGCTCCGGACGTGGTGGACAGCGCGTTGGGAGTGAATTATTGCCATTGAATCACGCAGCAATTTTGAATTCAACAGAAAAATCGCGACGAGCTTGAGTTGGCGTTTTGTAGCCGAGACGCTC
>VFZU01000051.1 GCA_016870995.1 Acidobacteriota bacterium | reverse complement strand
GTCCACCAGCGCCCGCACCTTGCGCAGCGGATGCTCCGGCGCTATCCGGTCTTCAAGACTCACGTAGCTGATCAGCGATGCCTGGTTCTGGTCGTTTCCGCGCATACAACATAGATGCTCGAAAATGCTCCCGCGTCACAGGTGCCGCTGGGAGTTTTTCAACAAGTTCCTAGACCGCTCAGCTCTGGCTCAAATCGCCGTTTTTAGGATGAATTTCTCGATGGATCTTCGCAATTATTCCAGTTCGGGCTTCAGTACTGCAGCGGCACTTTTCTGGAGGCCAACGCTTGTTCAGGGCGGGCTTACGTACTCCGTGTTTAATAGCAGTCTTAGCCCGACCCTTCTCGGCGGCTTCCAGACGTTGAACTGGAACTTCACCAGTGCCTCGGATTGGTTGAATTTTGAAAACCCAACACTCAGGCCGGACTTCAGCGCAGGTGGATCCGTCATTTACTTTGGCTATAGAGCCCAGCAAGGTGGCACGTGTCCGAGCAATTTTGTAAGTTGCAGAGCAACTTCAGCTGTGGATGGCCTGGACAACTACCGGGTTGAACTCGCTGCCGAGCAAAGCAGTGGTGAAGTGCCGGAGCCTTCGACGTGGGCGTTGGTGGCTAGCAGCGTCCTGCTGGCGGCTAAATATCGTAATAGAGGTGAAACTCGTAAGGATGGGGCCGCAGCCTAATGGCTTCGGCTTCAAACCTGCGTTTGTAGGAGATGTAAGTCTCGATGAGTTCGGCGGTGAAGACGTCGCCCTTGAGGAGGAACTCGTAGTCGGACTCCAGGCAATCCAAGGCCTCGTCGAGAGAGGCGGGCATGGAGGGGACGGCTTTGAGTTCCTCGGGGGAGAGGTCGTAAATATCTTTGTCGAGGGACTCGCCGGGGTCGATGCGGTTGATGATTCCGTCAAGGCCTGCCATGAGCATGGCGGAGAAGGCGAGGTAAGGATTGGCGCTGGGATCGGGAGGCCGGAACTCGACGCGCTTGGCCTTGGCGCTGGATGAGTACATGGGGATGCGCACGGCGGCGGAGCGGTTGCGACGGCTATAGGCGAGGTTGACCGGGGCTTCGTAGCCGGGGACGAGGCGCTTGTAGCTGTTGGTGGTGGGGGCAATGATGGCGCTGAGGGCGCGGGCGTGCTTGAGCAGGCCGCCGATGTACCAGAGGGCCATCTGGCTGAGGCCTGCGTAGAGTTCGCCGGCGAAGAGGGGTTTGCCGTCTTTCCAAAGGCTCTGGTGGCAGTGCATGCCGCTGCCGTTGTCGCCGAAGAGGGGCTTGGGCATGAAGGTGACCGTCTTGCCGTAGCGGTAAGCGACGTTGCGCACGATGTACTTGTAGAGCATCATGTTGTCGGCGCTTTTGACCATGGTGTTGAAGCGCTGGTCGATTTCGCACTGGCCGGCGGTGGCGACTTCATGATGGTGGCATTCGATCTCGAGGCCACACTGGGTCATGACCTGGACCATTTCGGCGCGGAGGTCGTGATAGTGATCGGTGGGCGGGACGGGGAAGTAGCCTTCTTTGACGCGGGGCCGGTAGCCCAGGTTGTTCTCGCGGCGGCCGGAGTTCCAGCGGCCTTCTTCACTATCGATGTGATAGAAACCTTCGTGCATCGATTGGTCGAAGCGGACGTTGTCGAAGATGAAGAACTCGGCTTCAGCACCGAAGAAGACGGTGTCGGCAAGGCCTGTGGAAGTGAGGTAGTTCTCGGCCTTCATGGCGATCCAGCGGGGGTCGCGCTCGTAGTGTTGGCGGGTGATTGGATCGATCACGGTGCCATTCATGACGAGGGTGGGGATCTCGGTGAAGGGGTCGAGGAAGGCCGTGGAAGGGTCGGGCACGAGGAGCATGTCGCTCTCGTTGATGGCGGCCCAGCCGCGGATCGAAGAACCATCGATGCCGAAGCCGGCTTCGAAACTATCAAGGGTGACTTCCTTGATGGGGTAAGTGATGTGGTGGGAGAGGCCGGGAATATCCGCGAAGCGGACATCCACCTGCTGGACTTCATGCGACTTGGCGAAGTCCAGCACTTCTTGTGCAGTCATAAGGCCCAGACTAGCAAACAAAAGTTAGAAGGGCACGTCGTCGTCGCTGATGCCAGGGTCGAAGTCGTCGTAGTTGCCGGCGGGCTTTGCGGCGTTGCCTGCTGGCGCGTTGCGAGGTTGCATGGCGCTACGCGGGGCGCTGACCATGCCGCCACCGCCTTCGCCGGAGTCTCCACCGCGGCCGCCGAGGAGCATGACTTCTTCGGCGATCACTTCGGTGACGTAGCGCTTGTTGCCGTCTTTGTCGTCATAGCTGCGATTGGACAGGCGGCCTTCGACGTAGACTTGCTTGCCCTTCGTCAGATACTGGGCGACGCCTTCGTTTTTGAAGAGGACGACGTTGCTCCAATCGGTTTCGTCTTTCCAGTCGCCTGTGGAATTGTCCTTGACGCGGCGCGTAGTGGCGATCGAGAATTTGCTGACGGCGGTGCCCTGGGCGGTGAACTTGGTTTCGGCATCTTTGCCGAGATTGCCGATGAGGATGACTTTGTTGACGCTGCGTGGCATTAAGCATAAGCTAACACAGCATGATCTGCGTTACCGCGTTTTATCCCGCAGCCGGCGAAGGCCGGTTCGATCCTGTTTATTACTACGAAAAGCATCTGCCGCTTTGCCAGCGCCTACTTGCGCCGCATGGCTTGCAGCGGATTGAGGTGGATGAGGGGTTGTCGGGTGCGGCGGCTGGGGCACCGCCGAATTATCGGGTGGTCTGCCGGTTGTATTTTGCGTCGATCGAGGGGTTTCAGGCGGCGATGGGCAGCGTGGGTGGAGAAATTCTGCACGACATTGCCAACTACACGGATATTCCGGTGGAACTTCAGGTAAGCAAAACGTTGGCCATTTGAGGCAACAGGCTAGATAATGTAGTTGTGGAAGGCCGCCGCTACGAACGGGTGTCCGAGGCGATCCGCCTTGAGCTCACCGAAATGATTGCTTACGAACTCGAAGACCCGCGCTTGGCCGGGATCGAGGTGACCGACGTTCAGGTTGCGCCGGACATGAAAAAGGTAGCGGTTAGCGTTCATGTGCCCGCGCAAGGCGAAGAAGCAGAGAAAGTGATTGAACTGCTGAAGACGACAAAGGGCTTTTTGCGCAAAGAGCTGGCTGCCCGAATCGATCTTTTTCATACGCCCGAGATCTATTTCAATCTTGCTCTAAATCTGGGTTCGCGCGAACGTGTGCAGCATCTATTGAAACGGATTCAGCGCGGTCGTCCCAAAGACTCATGAGAAATTGCACGAATAAAAGGCGAAATACCCCGCAAATTGTACGTGCTGTGCTACTTTTAGTCTTAGTCGTTTTGGGTTGGAGCCAGACTGGAGCCCAGGAAGTCCTCCGGTATGAAGCCAGCGTGGATTGCATGGGCGGGGTGTTTACGGTTACCGCTTACGGCAAGAACCGGACCCAGCTGGAGGCAGCTGTAACGGAATCGCTCGAGGAAGCCAAGCGCATCGACGGATTGTTGTCCAACTACAAGAGGGACAGCGAATGGTCGAAGGTGAATCAACTGGCCGGGCAAGGACCGGTGGCCGTCTCCGAAGAACTATATCAATTGCTTGAGAAGTGTCTGAAGTACAGCCGCCTCAGCGAGGGAACATTCGATATCACAGTGGGACCGCTGATGAGGCGCTGGGGATTCTTTAAGGGATCCGGGCGATTTCCGCACCGGTCTGAGTTACGAGTAGCCATGGCTGCAGTGGGTTATCAGAACATCAGTCTCGACCGCAAGGCGCAAACGGTGCGCTTCCTGAATCCGTCGACGGAGATGGATCCGGGTGGCGTTGGCAAGGGTTATGCCGTGGATCGGATGATTGGGGTTCTGCGAGACGCCGGAATTACGAGTGCGTTTATTACGGCGGCCGGATCGAGCATGTACGCGCTTGGCACGCCGCCCGGGGAAGCCGGATGGCCTGTGAGCATACGGCATCCTCACTACAAGGACCGAATCGTCGCAAAGCTGACCTTGAAGGACCAATCGATGGCGACTTCAGGCAGTAGCGAGAAGTTTTTCATGGCTGGCGGAAAGATCTATAGCCACATCATGGATCCCCGCAATGGCTATCCGGCGGAGGGCGCGTTGGCTGTGTCCGTTGTGTCGCCGAAGGCTCTGGACACCGAAGTGTGGGCAAAGCCTATTTATATCCTCGGCCGCGACTGGGCGGCCCGCCACAAACCGAAAGGAATGCGTGTATTCCACTGTCCCTCAGGGCCTCCTGGCCGGCAGTGGGAAACTACATGCGACTGGCTCCAATGAACTCCCGTTTCCTCGACGCCTGCCGGCGCCGCTCCACCGATGTCCGACCCGTCTGGTTTATGCGCCAGGCAGGGCGATACATGAAGCAGTACCGCGACATCCGCAGCAAGAACAGCATCCTTGAAATTTGTAAGCGGCCGGATTTGGCGGCGGCGGTGACGCTGCAGCCGATCGAAGTGCTGGATGTGGACGCGGCGATCATTTTTGCTGACTTGCTGTTGCCGGTGGAGCCGATGGGTTTGAAGCTGGAGTTTCGCGCCGGCGAAGGTCCGCATATCGACAACCCGGTGGAGACGCCGACGGACATCGATTCACTCTCGACCTCGAACACGGACGACCTTGGTTACGTTGGGGAGAGCATCCAACTGGTGACGCGCACGCTGGGCGGTAAGGTGCCGGTGATCGGCTTTGTGGGTGCGCCGTTTACGTTGGCCAGCTATATGATCGAAGGCGGACCTTCGAAGACTTTTCTGAAGACCAAGAAGCTGATGTACCACGATGAGACGATGTGGCGGCGGCTGATGGGCAAGATCGTGGATGTGCTGGGTACGTTTGCGTTAATGCAGGTTTCGAGCGGTGCGCGTTGTATCCAGGTGTTCGATAGCTGGGTGGGCGCGCTGGCCTCTGACGACTATGTCCGCTACGTGCAGCCCTACTCGCGGGCTTTGATCGAGCGCATTCGTACGTCGAGCGTGCCGGTGATTCACTTTGGCACGGGCTGCTCTGGATTCTTTCGCGAACTGCATGCAGCTGGCGGCGATGTGATGGGTGTGGATTGGCGCATGAACATTGATCAGGCGTGGATGGATATCTCGTACCGCTCGGCGGTGCAGGGCAATCTCGATCCGACGGCGTTGTTCGCTCCGCTGCCCGAGTTGAAGGCGAAGGTACACGAGATTCTGAAGCGCACCGGGACGCGGCCTGGACACATCTTCAATCTTGGACATGGAATTCTCCCGGAAACACCCGTTGAGAATGTAAAGGCAGTAGTGCAGATTGTCCGTGAGTTCCGACCCTAACAACCTACCCTCGATTATCATTGGCGGCGGCATCTCCGGATTGTCCGCCGCTTACTATCTCGCCAAGCGCAACCTGCCATCGATTCTGATCGAATCGGCTCCGCAACTTGGGGGCGTGATCCAGACCCAAAGTGTTGCTGACTGCCTGCTTGAAGGTGGGCCTGATAGTTTTCTTGCGGCTAAGCCAGAGGCGTTGACGCTGATTGGGGAACTGGGATTGGCGGGGGATGTGATTGGGTCGAACGATCATCAGCGGTCGACTTGGATCTTGAAAAATGGCCGCATGCTGCCGCTGCCGGACGGGCTGATGATGATGGTGCCGACGCGGATCTGGCCGACGGCGAAGAGTCCGTTGTTGTCGTGGGGTACGAAAATCCGGATGGGGCTTGAGTTGCTTCATCGTCCGGTTGCGAATGCGCCGGATCGTTCTGTGGGGGAATTTGTCGAAGATCACTATGGGCGAGAAGCGGTGGACTATCTTGCCGAGCCACTCTTGTCTGGTGTGTATGGTGGCGACCCTTATCAGCTCTCCATTCAATCCGTGTTGCCAAGATTTGCTGATATGGAAGCCAAGTATGGCAGCTTGACGAAGGGGACTCTGGCGGGGCTGGCGAAGGCTCCGAAGAACAGTGGGTCGACGCTTTTCAAGACGTTGAAGCATGGGCTTGGATCGATGGTGGCGGCGATGGAGAAGAGTATTGCCGGACATTGCCGGGTGCTGCATACGCAGGCGCAATCGATCACGCGCGAGGGCGAGGATTATCTGGTTCAGCTGCCGAATGAGGTGTTGCGGACGCGGCATTTGATCGTGGCCACGCCGGCATGGGCGGCAGGGAAGTTGCTGGAGAGTTTGGACCCTGGGATCGCGAAGTTGTTGGGTGGAATCGGGTATTCGAGCTCGATGACGGTGGGGGTGATTTACGACCGGGCGCAGGTGAAGCAACGGTTTGATTCGTTCGGATTTCTGGTGCCGAAGAAGGAACGCCGGCATTTGGTGGCTTGCACGTTTGTGGATCAGAAGTTCAACCACAGGGTGCCGGAGAACCGGTTGTTGTTGCGCTGCTTTCTGGGTGGGGCTGGGAATGAAGCAGTTCTTGGGTGGGCTGAACCTGAGCTAAAGAGGGCTGTGCTGGACGACATTCGGACTCTGCTTGGGCTGGATGTGGAGCCGGTGGCATTTCAGGTGTCGCGATGGCCGAGATCGATGGCTCAGTACCAGGTGGGCCACAAGAAATCAATACAGGAATTGAAAGATCGATTGAAGGGTTATCCCCTTTTGTTTCTTGCAGGTAACGGGTATCACGGGATCGGGATTCCGGATTGTATTAGAACTGGGAAAGAAGCTGCGGACGGATTCCAAAATTAATATATTAACGTTTGACTAATCGTCTATCCCGGTGGATGGGTTGTCCCTCAAATTGATATCAGAGCCCTCTCGTACCTCGAATTGGGCCAATGCCAATCAGCACTTGGGACGTAGCACATGAAATTGATGAGACGGATCTCTCTTCCGCTTTCTCTCCTGGCACTGACTGCGACTTTTGCATCAGCGCAAACCACCTCAGAAATGTTGGGCCTAGTGACCGACGCGAGCAACGCGATCGTCTCCGAGACGAAACTCACCGCGCGGAATATCGCGACCAATCTGACCTACACGACCGCGTCGAATGCCGCAGGAAGCTACCGCATTCCGTTGTTGCCCCCTGGCGAATATGAACTGGTAGCCGAGAAGGCGGGCTTTGGTAAGTATGTCCGCCGGCCGATTACGTTGAGGCTGAACCAGCAAGCGGAACTGAATGTGACGCTGCAAGTGGCGACGGCGACCGAAGTGATCAGCGTTTCGACCGAAGCGCCGCTGATCAATACAACGAATGCCGAAGTTGGATTCAATATCGATGCCAAGCGGATTGCGGAATTGCCTTTGGCACCGAACCGCAATATCCTGAACATTGCGCTGCAGGCGCCGGGTGTGAGCCAGTTGTCGAGCGGGAACTCGAACTTCGCAGCAGGTGGCACCAGTTTTTCGGTGAACGGGATGCGGACGCGCTCGAACAACTTCATGATCGATGGAGCGGATTCGAACAACGCGTCGGTGTCTGGCCTTGTTCAAGAAATCAATAATCCCGATGTAGTGGCGGAATTCCGGCTGATCACGAATCAGTTTCTGCCTGAGTATAGCCGTGCGGCAGGATCTGTGGTGAACATCATCACCAAGGGCGGGACCAATCAATATCACGGGACGGCTTACTGGTCTTACAACGGCAACAAGCTGAACAGCAGAACCAACCTTGACGAGCGGACGTTCCCGAGGGCGCCGTGGCGCGTTGAGAACCAGTTTGGTGGCACGTTCGGCGGCAAGATCGTGAAGGACCGCACGTTCTTCTTCGGCAGCTTGCTGCGCTGGACGGATCGTCGATTTGCTTCAGGCACGGCGATCACTGGCGCACCGACCGCAGAAGGGCGCACAGCGCTGCAATCGATCGCAGCGGGTCGCCCGCAGGTGAATGCATTGTTGACCTTTTTGCCCGCTGCCCAGCAGGCGACTGGCCAGTCTTTCACAGTGAATGCGGATGGGCGTCAAGTGGTGGTGCCGGTGGGTACGCTCTCTGGCGCAGCGCCGAACAAGCAGGACACCTGGCAGTGGAGTGGTCGCATTGATCACCGTCTGACCGAGAAGCATAACCTGATGGGACGTGTGCTGTACGACGACCGCGTGACGATCTCTGGACAGGCCGTACCGGCAGGACTGACGTCGTTGGTGCCGGCTCGCCGCCAAGCTTACAATGGCGTGCTGACCAGCACCCTGTCGGCGACGAAGTTCAATGAACTGCGGGTGAACCTGCAGCGGCAAGCCAACCAAACGACGGCATCGGATCTGAATTCGCAGAACATTCCGAGCATTGAAATCAACCAGCTTGGCCTGGCGGGCTTTAACGCGGCGGACAGCCGGACGGCGATTGGGCTTGGCGTGAACCTGCCGCAGGCGCAGGTGACGAACACCTATCAGATTGCGAATAACTTTGGATGGATCTTTGGCAGCCACTCACTGAAGGCTGGAATCGACCTGCGGCGCGTTGAGCAGTTCTCGGAATTCAACCCCACGTTGCGTGGCCGTCTGCAGTACAACAACCTGCAGGATTTCGTGGACGACATTGCTCAGGTGCAGGCGATCAATCAGTTGCAGCCTGGGCTGCGTAACTGGCAGTTCTACCGCTACTACGACAACTTCTTCTTCATTCAGGACGAATGGCGCGTGAAGCGGAACCTGACGCTGACCTATGGTCTGCGCTACGAGATTCCCGGTAATCCGTTTAGCTGGCTTGATAGCGAGAACAAGCGGATTGTGGCGGCGAACAATAACAACCCTGGCTATTTGATCGACAAGGGACCGAAGCGGGATACGAACAATTTCGCGCCTCGCCTTGGCTTCAACTATCGCTTCGGCAAGTTCGGCGGCCCACTGGGTGGCCTGCTTGGCGATAACAAGACGGTGTTGCGTGGAGGCTATTCGCGAACCTATGACTTCGCGTTCAACAACATCCTTCTGAACATCTATTCGGCCTGGCCGTTCACTTACGTGCTGCAGCGGCCGGCGCGCTCGCCGAACGCATTTGCGACGATCGACGGCATCCGGCGCGGCAATTCGGCCCCCCTGCCCGCGAACCTGATGAACATCCCGAGGACGCTGGTGAACGACACCTTCCGGTCGCCGTATGCGGAACAGTTCAGCACCCAGATTCAGCGTGAACTGCCTGGCGGGTACGCAATGAACGTTGGCTATATCGCGACGAAGGGTACGGCTTTGTTCCAGAGCGTTGACGGCAACCCGACCATCCCTGGTTCGAATGGCACGCAGCGTGTGGATAACACGCGCGGTGTGCTCCGGCTGCGGGCCAATACGGGCAGCTCGATTTATCACTCGATGCAGACTTCGCTTGAGAAGCGTTTCTCGAAGGGCTATCAGTTTTCGGCTCACTACACCTGGTCGACTTTCATCGACGATCAAAGCGAGATCTTTAACGCTTCGGTCGCCGGAGAGGTTGCCCTGGCTCAGGACAGCTTCAACCGTCGTGGGGATCGAGGGCGCTCGACTTACGATCGTCCGCACCGCTTCTCGATCAACGGGATCTGGGAAGTTCCGGTTGGACGTGATGAGAAGAAGCCGATCAGCCACGTGATCGGTGGCTGGCAGTTGGGCGGCTTCCTGACCTTCCAGTCGGGTGCGCCGTTCTCGCCGCTGGCGGGTAATGACCCTGGCTTCCGCCTGTCGGGCATCGATGCGTTGATCGGCAACGCGTTGCGTCCGAATGTCGCGACTTCGCTGGACATCTCAAGGCAGAAGGTGGAACAGCTGTTTGCGGTCCGTTCGACGCTGTACAGCCCCTTGAGTGCTGCCAACCCGATCGGCAATGCGGGTCGCAACGTGATGCGCGCTGACGGCATCGCGAACGTCGACCTCGTGTTGAACAAGAAAATCCGCATCCCGGTGGAAGGTCATTCGATGAACTTGCGCGCTGAGTTTTACAACCTGGCGAACTCGCGAGACTTCGGGATTCCGAATGCGACGTTTAGCTCCGCGGCGTTCCTGAATCAATGGAACACCAATGGTGGTGGACGGCGTGTTGTTCTGCTGCTTCGGTATCAGTTCTAAGCGCGAGCGGTAGTAATGAGGAAAGCCCGCCACGAGAGTGGTGGGCTTTTTTGTTTTAGTTCTCGAATGATTCTGGCCCTTGTTGTCGGCCGTGCAAAACAGCCAATAAGCGAAGACCCCCTTCTCGAATTCGATACACAATCACGTAGGGGGTGCGAGGTACAACCAGCTGTCTCGTTCCAGGTACTTCTCCACGCCGACCGATTTCTGGCTGGGTCGCCAATGGCCGCACACATTCTAGGATGCGTTCGGAAACAACAATCGCATTCTGCTCGGAACCTTCGGCGATATATTCGCGAATGGAAATCAGGTTGGCTAATGCCTGGTCCGTCCAAACGATCTTCATCGCGGAGGAGGCAACTCCTTTTTCTTGCCCCAACGCTTCATCCACTGTTCAACCTGCTCGTGGGGAACGACGCGGCCGGAATCGCAATCTGCAATTCCAATCAGCACCTGGCCAATTTGCCAAGACTGCATGTTTACGAATTCAGTGATCGCCTCGGCCGCAAGGAAGGACTTGGTGCGGCTAGTTTGTTGGGCGAGGCGGTCGAGTTTTTGCTTGGTTTCGGAATCGATGCGGATGGTCAGGGTTTCTGTGCTCATTTGTGTTCACCTGTACACAGGATCGCGCAAAGTACACGCTAGCCGAGCCACTCGTTGAGGTCGTGGCTTTGGAGTTCGAGAGTGCCTTGTTGTGGGAGGGCGTCGAGGGGGAGGCCGGCCTTCCAAACAGAGACCTGGAACCTGATCGGTGTCGCTGCGCCAAGGGAGCGCTGGGAGATGCGCATCTCGAAGATGTGGCCGAAGCTTGCCTGGATGTGGCGGGAATCATGAGGGGCCGATTCAAAGCTGGCTGAGAGGGGGACGGTGACCTCTGTGTCGTGAAACTGCAGGCGCAGCTCCGCGGCGCGGAGCGTCTCGTCTGAGCCCTTGACGAAATCAATACGCAGAAACAGCCAAGCTCCGTCGGAGCCGTAATGGAGTTCCTGAATCAGGAAGCGCTGGCCGTGCATGGCTCCCTGGCGCTGGTCGATCGAATAGGTGCCGGCGCCCATCCACTCGAAGTAGCTGGAGACTTCACCGTCGATCTTTGGTTGGATGGGGCCGCGCGGGGTGTGATGATTCGCCTTGACGTCGACGCGGAGGATGGGCCTGGAGAGCTCTTCGGGCGGATTCAATTCGAGAGCCCGGTAGACGTTGGCGAGGTGCTCGCGATAGAGGCGGTCGAAGTCTGGACGGTTAGCTGATGAGTGCTCGGGGCCGTACCACCAGTTCCAGTCGCTGCCTTCGGCGATGAGGAGTTCTTCAAAGGCGAGCTCGCGCTGTTCGGGGCGGACGCTGTCCTTGACGCGGTCGTAAGTTTCGCGCGCGCGGAGCAGGTATTCCCAGGCTTTGTTGTCTTCTTCGGCACCGATCCAGATGTCGAAGTTGGAGTTGATCCAGGAGGCGGGGAAGATGTGATCGATCTTCTCGGCGGGTACCTTTGCGATGCCCTCGGATACGGTGAGGGCCTCCATGTTGGGGTCGTTCGAGATGCGGCTGTAAAGCTCGCGCAGGAAGGGGCGGCCCGAGAGATCGAAGTACTCCCAAGCGTTCTCGCCATCGAGGATGACAGGGACCAGTGCATCGCGACCGGACTTGAGGATCGGGGCGCAGTTGGCGCGAATGGAGTTGAGGAAATGATCGGCTGCTTGCTTTGCACCCATGCGCGAGTAGACGAAGCCGATGAGGTCACTGAGGGTGTGGTCGCGGAAGAGGCCATGCATCCGGCGGCCGTCTCTATGCCAGAGGTAGGGGCGGTAGGTGACCTCAGGCGTGCCGGGATGATGGATGGTACGAGCGAGAACGCCATTGTCGGTGGCGAACCATTTGAAGCCAGTGTCGGCGGCGAGAGAAAGGGCCTCATCGGAGACGGAACCTTCGCTGGGCCAAAGGCCCGCAGGGGCGGCGCCGAATTCCTTCGTCATGTAATCGCGGGCGCGTTCCAGTTGGATGCGAGCGTCGCCGGGGTACTGGAAGCGAGGCGGCAGCGGGACGTAGGGGTGCGCAGTTTCTGCAATCTGTGTGTCGCAGACGAGAGGAAGGATGGGGTGGTAGAAGGGTGTGGCGGAGATTTCGATTTGCTGTTTGGCGGCGAATTCGCGATAGACGCCGGCCACCATGCCGAGCTTCTCGAGTTGCTTTGCGGCCAGTTGGGCCTGGTCTTGCGCGGAGTAATCGCGGGCCTGCTCGACGAGCTGGCGGATGACGGGATCATTCTCGAGAAATTCTTCGTCGAACCAGGCGAGCTGAGAGAGCACCTGGAGGTCGCGGATGGCCGCGTTGTTGAAGGTGCGCATCGCGCGCTGGGGATTCTCGTCGGCGGCGAGGAAGGCTTCGTACAGCTCGGCATAGCGCGGATAGCGGTAGATCATCTTCTGCACGTTGGCCTGGAAGAAGTAGCGCAGGATGAACTCACGCTCTTCGTCAGACAAACTGCCTGTATCTTTGTTGGCACAGCGGAGGAAGGGGTCGACGGCGACGCCGCGGGCGTATTCGTCGAGCTGCACGAGCATGGATGGAACGAGGTTGAAGGTCTGGTGGACTTGAGGGAAATCCTCAAGCACTTTGACCATCCCGTAGTAATCCTTGAGGGCGTGCATCCGCGTCCATGGCAGGCGGTATTCGCCACTCACCAGGTCCTTGTAAAAGGGCTGGTGCATGTGCCAAACAAAAGACAGATAGATCTTCGGCATCCGGTTTTAACGGCCTCCAAAAAGAGACCGCACTGGCGCAGGGGGCGTGGAGCCCTTGAGCGCGAGCCACAGAATCTGGTTCAATTCGTTGTCGTCAATTTCGTCGGCCTCGTCGAAATCGAGCTTGGCGCTGCGGGCGGCGAGAGTGCCTGCGGCCGGGTTGCGCTCGTCGAGAGGGTAGTTGGTTTTGACCGCAGCGTAGGGGTCGAGCTTGGGTTGATTGGCAAAGGCTCGGGTCATGGGAGTGGAGCTTGCGTCGTAGACCGTCATGGGGCGAAGACCGAGGATCAACTCCATCGTGCGGAGCATGGAGGTGGTGTTGTACATGGTGGAGTCGAGGATGCCGCGGCGAGTGTAAGGGCTGATGACATAGCCGGGCGAGCGGTGGGAGTCGACGTGATCGGCTCCGTTTTGCGCGTCGTCTTCGACGACGAAGATGGCGGTTTTAGACCAGAACTTCGAGCGTGAAATTCCTTCGACCAACATGCCGAGGGCGATGTCGTTGTCGGCGACTTGTGCGCGAGGCGAGAGCTTGTTCGCCGAAAGGCCAGAGGTGTGATCGTTGCCGATTTTGAGAGTGATGAAGTTGGGCATGGAGCCGGTGGCTTCAAACTGTTTGAGGTCTTCGAGGAAGACTTTGGCGCGATCGATGTCGAGGTACTCGAGATCGAAGCCGCGGTAGTTCATGGCGGTGTGAGCGGCGAGTTGGGGGTCGTAGATGACTTCGATCTGACGGGGGCTATCGGGCTTGGCGATGTTCTTGCCCCACCAGCCGTAGTTGCGAACCTTCAGGCCGGCGGAGAGGGCGCTATGCCAGATGCGGCCGGCGGGGGCGTTGGCGGCGACTTCACCGCCTTCGTAGTCGTAGTGCTTACGGCGGCCGCCATAGGAATTGGGCCACATGCGTTGCACGTAGGCGGGGGCGATGGCGGCCGTCGACCAGTTGTGGCCGTCGGCGGAAACGTCGGCATTGACGTAGAAGTTATCGAACAGGACGAACTCTTCGGCGAGCTTGTGGTGGTTGGGGGTGATGTCGCGGCCAAAGAGAGTGAGCGAGGCGTCTCCATTGCCTTTGCCGAGGTCGCCGAGGACCTGATCGTAGGTGCGGTTTTCTTTGAGAATGTAGATGACATGCTCGATCAGCGGGGAGCGTTGGCCGACTTCTTTCGGAATGACGTTCGAAGAGATGGAGTTTTCGGAGGTTTGTTCGTCGCGGTAGTTTGAGTTCTGCTTGACGCCAGCGGTGTAGGCGAGCATGCGTTCCTGATCGAGGCCGGTGACGACCGAGATGGAGCCGCGTTGCAGGCGGCCAACGTAGGCGACCGGTGCGCCGCCGAGATGCAGCGGGGCGGGACGCTTGAGGGGGTTGGGGCCGTTGATGCTGTTGGCGAAGCTTCGAGCGCCGCGGCCGTTGAAGATCAGCAAACGATCTTCGCCCATGGAGCGGGCGGCGATGGGATACCAGCCCGAGGGGATGAAGCCTTCGACCAGGGAGCGCTTGCCTTCGACCTCGACGGCGGCGACGGCATTGAGGTCTGAGCAGACGACGTAGAGCTTCTTTTCGTCCGGGCTGAGAGCGATCGCACTGGGCGTGGAGCCGGCCGGTTGCATGGGCGACATCGAGACGTTGATTGTCTCGACGACGTTGAGGTCTTTGGATTCGGCGACGGCAATGACGTGCACCGAGTTGGTGTTGGCTGAGGCGACGAAGATGCGCGCGGCCCAGGGCTGAGGTTTGTTTTCGTCCTCTTCTTCGAGGCGGGTTTTTGCTCCGCGCCAGACCATGTCCATTGGGAGATTTCCGACGCGGACGCGTTGGAGGATGACGCCATCGGAAGCCTTGTGGTGGAGCACGGCCGCATCGCCCATGGCCGAGACGAAGAAACTGTTGTTGTCAGGATGGACTAGGATGCGATAGGGGCGGCGGCCGGTTTGAAAACGATCGATGACGCGGCCGGATTGGGGGTTGATTACCGCGACGAAGTTGCGGTGGAGCATGGCGATGTAGAGGAGGCGGCCGTCGGGAGAGACGGCGACATCGCCTGTGAAGTCTTCGTGGGTGGGGGCGGCTTCAGTGAGTTTCCAATCGCCGGTGCGGGTGAGTTCGCCACTGGCGCCGACGCTGATCGCGTAGACCATTGCCTTTGAGCCGCCACCGACGTAGAGGCTCTTGCCGTCGGGTGAGAAGGACAAGCCAAGCCAGGCGTCGGGCAGGTCGAGTTTCGAAATCTGTTTGAGGGTGGTTGGATCGAGGAGGACAACGGAGGGTGGGTTGTAGCCGCCATGAAGGACGGCCAGGAACTTCTTGTTCGGCGACATGGCGCTGGCCATGGGGAAGGTGTCGGTTTCGATCTGGGTGCCGGCGGGCCGTACTCTCCAGCCGGTGGGCAGCAGGACGCTGCCGTCTTCCTGGGGGCCAACGATTTTCGCTGTTTCTGGTTGCGAAAACAACGCGCAAACTCCAATCAGGCCCAGGGCCAGAATTGGAAACACGGGGTTCCAACGATTCATGATTGCTTCTCCCTCTTATTCCCGATATCGCTGTGCGATCGGGAAGCGGCGGCCCATCCCAAAGGCCTTCGACGTTACCTTGAGGCCCGGTGCGGCCTGCTGGCGTTTGTATTCATTGAGGTCTACCTTCCTCGCGATCTCACGCACCAGATCGAGGGGAAGATCTTCCCGCTTGGCAATTTCCGACGGAGACTCGAAGCGCTCAATGTAGCCCTTCAAGATCCGGTCGAGAACATCATAGGGTGGCAACGAATCCTGGTCGGTCTGATCGGGCCGGAGTTCAGCCGAGGGCGGCTTGATGAAAACGTTCTCCGGGATGGGGTCGCTGAGGCGCCGGTTCGCGACGCGGCAGAGATCGTAGACCATGGTTTTGGGAACGTCCGAGATGACGGCGAGGCCGCCGCACATGTCGCCGTAGAGAGTGCAATAGCCAACGGCGAGTTCGGATTTGTTGCCTGTTGTGAGGACGAGCGCTCCGTACTTGTTGGAGAGCGCCATGAGGGTGAGGCCGCGAAGGCGGCTCTGGATGTTTTCCTCGGTAGCGTCGGGCTGGTAGCCCTCAAACAGGGGGCGCAGGGTCTCGACCATCGTGTTGTAGCCGGGCGTGATGGAGGAGACTTCAAAGCGGATGCCGAGGCGCTCGGCCATCTCGCGGGCGTCTGTGAGGGAGTGGTCGGAAGAATACGGCCCGGGCATGCCGACGCCCATGACGTTTTCGCGACCGAAGGCTTCGACGGCAATGCAGGCGACGATGGAGGAATCGATGCCACCAGATAAACCGATGAGGACTCGTTTGAAGCCGCACTTGGTCACGTAGTCGCGAGTGCCGACGACGAGGGCTTCATAGGCGGCTTCGATTTCGTCAGGGTGAGAGGCTGCGCGGTCGCCAACACTCGTGTCGAGATCGCAATAGCTAAGGTTTTCAGCGAAGCTGGGCGATTCGGCGATGAGTTCACCGCTCGCGTCCATCGCGAAGCTGGAGCCGTCGAAGACGAGATGGTCGTTGCCACCGACGGAATTGACGTAGACGCAGGGCAGGCCGTGTTGACGGGCAATGGTGCGGAACAATTCGCGGCGGAGGTCGCGTTTGCCGATTTCGAAGGGGCTGGCGTTGATGCTGAGTAGCAGGCGTGCGCCCTGGGCTTTGAGTTCGCTGATCGGATCGCGGTCGTAGAGGGGCTGCGCGAAGATCTGCTTTTGGTTCCAGGTGTCTTCGCAGACGGTGAGAGCGACAGGAGTGCCGTCGATCAGCAGCAGAGATTGCGATTCTGCGGAGTAGAAGTAGCGGCCCTCGTCGAAGACGTCGTAGGTGGGCAGCAACATCTTGGTTTGACGGAAGACTTCGCGGCCCTGGTAGAGGACCACCGCGGTGTTGAGTACTTTCTTGCCGGCGGCCTGGTGGGAGGGTGCAACGGAGCCGATGATGAGGTGCAGAGCAAGGTCGGCTGTTTCTGCTGCGATGAGAGCGACTTCGGCTTCAGCGCGGGCGAGGAAGGATGGCTTTTCGACGAGATCGCGTGGGGGATAGCCGGTGAGGCAAAGTTCAGGGAACAGCACCACACGAGCACCAGCCTCGGCGGCGCGGCGTGCATAGTCGAAGATCTTCGCGCGGTTAGCGCCGAAGTCGCCTACTGTAGTGTTGATTTGCGCGAGAGCAATGCGCATGGAATCCCTCATTGTACCCGCTTGGCGGTTGTCATCATTCTGAAACGTACCATTGACGGCGGAGCAAACTAGGTTTACTCTCAGAGAGCCGCTCTTATGCGGGGTCTTTTCGGAGTAATCACGTGGTACTTCTATTGTTCGGGCCGCCAGGTTGCGGTAAGGGAACTCAGTCGCCGCTGTTACGCGACCGGCTTGGCATTCCTGCTATTTCGACCGGAGATATGTTGCGCCGGGAATGCGAAACGCATTCCGACACGGGGCGCTATATCGACGGGTTGTTGGCGGCTGGGAAGCTGGTGCCCGACGAGATCGTCAATCGACTGCTTGAGGCACGGCTCGCGGAGGCTGATTGCCGGGACGGTTTTCTGATTGACGGGTATCCGAGAACGGTTGAGCAGGCTTCGCACTTGAGCAACATCCTGGAGCAACTTGGGTTTCAAGCTCCCACTCTGATTCATATGGATGTGCCGGACGAAATTCTGGTTGGGCGGTTGAGTGCGCGATGGGGCTGCCCTGTTTGTGGAACGATTTACAACACAATCACGAAGCCGCCGAAGCGTAAGTTTCACTGCGATCACGATGGCATGAAGCTATGCCAGCGCAAAGACGATACGGTGGCTACGGCGTTGTGCCGGCTGGATGCGTATAAGCGGGTGACGGACCCGGTGCTCAATTTTTACGAGATTCCGGGTTCAGGGAAGGTTGTGCATGTGGATGCGAATCAAAGTCCGGATGCGGTGTTTGATTCGATCCGGCAATCGCTTGAAGTAGAGTCGTTCAGCTTTGTTCGGCCGAGAAAACGCTAACGATCGCCTCAGAGACTTCACCAACGAAGGACGAAACTTCGGCGAAATTCCGAGGAGGCTCAGCTAAACGTTTCATCCCGAAGTTCATCGTGCGCGAAATTGAAATTGGTCGAGCTCTTGCAAGTGCTCCCCGAATGCAGCAAGGTGGTTGGGAAGGCTTGGTTGTTGTGGGAATCGGGGCGTGAAAATTTTCCCACATGCAGTTGACGAGGAGTTGCTCCGTTTGGATCGGCCGCGAAGGCGCTAGATGATTAACCAGACGGCTTCTACCGCAGCTGACACTACCGAATCGACGGCAAACCAGCCAACTTCGGCAATTAGGCTAGGCGGCTTGAATTCATCCGAACTACCCTTGGCTTCATTCGACGAGTTGGAAGCGGCTTCTGAAGTTGCGTGGGCGATTTGCTCGAGAGGCTGAATCATTTCGTCCATGACTGATCTTATGCTGCCCGAAATCGAGAAATAGTAGAGCTCTGATGGGTGCTGCCTGAGAGCGAGGTGGTGGAGGGGAGAGCCGACTCATAGGCTTCCGCTTTGTCGCTCGGGGCTGATGTGTTCAGCACTGTGCGCCGGAAGCGAAGCTAGTCGCTCGAAAGAACCTCGGCGACCAGGGATCCGACATCAAGAGCCGCATCGAGAACCGATTCGGCATCGAGATTCTTGTGGAGATCCCGGGCTACTTCCGTCATCTTTTGCGAAACCGCTTCTGCGGCTTTCTCAATGGGTTCGATGATTTCGTCCATGGCTTACCTCACACGAAATTGAAAGATCGTTGCGCTCTTGTAGGTGCTGCCTGGGAGCAAGGTGGTTGAAGGGAAGGCCGGCTTGTTGGGGGAATCGGGGAAGTGCTGGGTCTCAAGGCAAAATGCGTGGCGCTTTTCGTATTTGACTCCGCCCTTGCCTGAGATAGAACCATCGAGGAAATTCGATGTGTATAGCTGCACGCCGGGCTCGGTGGTGAGGACATCCATGAGGCGCCCGGAGGCTGGGTCATAGACTTCGGCCACGAGTTGAGGCTGCGCGGTGATGTCTTTGTCGAAGACGAAGTTGTGGTCATAGCCGCCGCCCATCTTAAGCTGTTCGTCGGGTTGATCGATGCGAAAACCGATGGGGGTGGGCTTGGTGAAATCGAAGGGTGTGCCAGCGACGGACTTCAACTCACCGGTGGGGATCAGGTCCTTATCGACTGGGGTGAACATGGAGGCTTTGAGCATGAGTACGTGACCCATGACGTGCTTGGTGGCGTTGCCACCGAGGTTGAAGTAGCTGTGATTGGTGAGGTTCAACACGGTGGGCTTATTGGTTGTGGCGAGATAGTCGATGCGGAGGGAGTTGTTGTCGGCCAGGGTGTAGGTGACCTTTACGCGCAACTCGCCGGGGAAGCCTTCTTCCATGTCCTTGCTGACCAGTTCGAGGGTGAGGACATTGCCGCTTTGGCGGGCGGTCCAGAATTTCTTGTCGAAGCCAACAATGCCGCCATGCAAGGAGTTGGGGCCGTTGTTTGCGGCTAGCTTGTAATTTTTGCCGTCGACGGTAAATTGAGCCTTGCCGATGCGATTCCCGTAGCGGCCAACCAGAGCGCCGAAATAGGGATGCTCCTTTTTGGCGATGTAATCTTCAGGCTTGTCGAAGCCGAGAACTACGTCCTCCAGTTTGCCGGCGCGATTGGGAACCTTCAAGCTCATCAGGATCCCGCCGTAGTTTGTGATTACGGCTTCCATCCCCGCCTTGTTTTTCAGGGTGAACGTTTTCGGAGTCTGCGCCAGCAACAGCGTTGTAAGAGATAAGAAAAGTAGTGCTGTCTTCATGGCCTCACTTTATCATCGGCAAGGAATTGTTCAGAGATGGCAGCGAGAGTAATGCGGCCGACGTTTCTGGCCGCCTTGAGAAGGCGAAGGAAGACTTGAGCTGTGAGGAAGGCATCGCCTCCGGCGGTGTGGCGATCGTGAGCGGCTACGCCGAACATTTCGCAAAGAGTATCGAGAGTGTAGCCTTGCGGGAGTTGCCGCCCAGCGAAAGCACCATCGCGTTCGAGGATGAGAGTGAGATCCATCGTGTCGATCCGGCGGTTGGTGACGCGCATGCCGAAATGGCGTTCCCCTGCGACGTTGAGCGCTTCGATGTCGTGGCCGATGTGGTGGCCGACAATGACGCCGTCGCCCAAGTAGTCGAAGAACAGCTTGAGGGCCTCGTCTTCGTCCATGCCTTCGCGGGCCTGGTCTCGGGTGATGCCGTGAACCGTTACCGAGGAGTTGTTGTATGCGATCGGCAGCATGACCTCGAAGCTGTCTTCAAGCAGCATTTCACCATTCACGATGGCGAGAGCGCCAATGGTGATGATGCGGTCGCGCCTTGCATCGAATCCAGTGGTTTCGGTGTCAAGAACGACAAAGCGAACCTGTTCGACGGGTGTGGAATCGGACCAGCTCACTGCCCCTCCACAAATGTGCGCACGGTATGGGCCAACAAACGCTGCACGGAAGCAATCGCAGTTTTGAGAAGTTTTTGATCGAGTTTGCCGAGCTTGCCGGGATGGATCATGCGGCTGCCTGCCAAGGCTTGGTGGTGGACGCCAATGCGAAAGGCCTCGGCCGCTTCACGAAAGAATTCGCCGGCATCTTTAAGCCTCTCAAGGGTTGACGGACGTTCGAGCCGGCCGGTGGCGAGGGCGAAGACTCGCGCGGCATCGGCGATGGGCTCGACGATGGTTTTTTCGATATCAAAACTCTCACGGCGGGAACCATCGAGCCCTACGACGAGGCCTTCAAAGAAGGTCAATGGCGGCAGATGATCGAGGGTATCGTTGGCCAGCAGCGCAATTGCAAGTTCATTGTCTTTGAGCTGGGCCGCGATGTGGCTTTGTAATTTATCAGCCATGGCCGGTGCGCTGCCGACGGCTCGCATGTCGAACCACTCGCGGCGAAGATAAATCGAGTTTTCCAGCGGATCGGCAAGAGTTTGTGAGAAGAAGTTGAGCCAGTCGTCGAGAGAGCGAGGACGCTCCAGGCCTTGTGGCCAAGGCATCTCCTGGCCAGGCAGGCCAAAGGTGCGCAGCGAAGATGCCACGGCGGGCTCGCCGTCGCCGATGCAAGCGAGTGATGGCAGTTGCGGGTAGGGCAGATCCATGCGCGCGGCCGCACCGAAAACGGTCCAGCAGAGGCTTGATTGGGCGTCGGCTATGCGGATCGCAGCCTTGATGGCGCTATCTGTGATCGCAGAGGCTATCAAGTGGCAATCAGCAATATCCTGAGGCTCGGCCATGGCTTCGCGTACCATGCGCCGGGAGAGCCTGAGCAGAGGCTCCAATTCTTCCTGGGAATCAGAGGCTTCGATTTCACGGACCAAGCGTGGGGGATCGTAGCCGCAGAACAAAGCGATATCAGAAGATCTGACTACTTTCGCACTGCCTGAGATCTTTACTGTGTCGACCTCGCGGTGCAACATCTCCGTGAGGAAGCGACGAGTTTCGATCGGAGAACTCAGCTCTTGTTGGGCGGAAAGCTGCAGGCGTTTTGCGCGGGCGGCGAGAAAGCTGGAGGGAGGCGGTTCGGCATCGAGCCAGGAAGTGCGCTTGAGGCCGAGCTGTGTCTCGATGGAAAAGCCGGCCTGAAGAAACCGTTGAACCTCGACGTAGCGTTTTGACAAGGCCTGAAAGGCTTTGGCATCGACACCATAGAGGAGAACGTCTCCCAGCGTTCGTATGGAGTGCTGGCAAATGCCATCGCCCGAAAATTGTTCGAGGCCAATCAAATCCCCTTCACCCAAAACATCAACGAGGGCCTCGCTGCCTGCCGATTCCCGCATCACCTCCAGACGTTCCTGTTGGACAACCCATATCAGCGGGTTGGGCTTGTCCCCTTTCATCTGGACGTATTCTTCGCTTTGATGGAACCTCACCTTGCCGCTGCCTGCAAGGTCGAGGAGGTCTTGCGGGGCCAAGGAATCGAAAGGGACATGGCAGCGAAGGAAGTCAGCCACGCGTTGACGGATGACGGAAGTTTTCATTTGTTTGGAGCAAACGAACGGGGCGAACAGGGGCGTGTCAGAGACGAGTGACCACCGAGCATACACCAATAAAATCTGGTTCCAAAATGAATCCCTTCTCAAAAGAATTTATGCATTCGACAACAAACACTTTTGTGTGGATTATGAGGGTGGTGCTTTTCGGCAAGCAGTGTGGGGCTCAGTTAAACTTGTGGTCAGCCAAGCCATGAAAAAGCAAATTCTCTTTATCGCGACCCTTTCCATCGTGAGCCTGAATGGGCAAAGTGTTACCGATCAACGCAGCGCTGACATCCGTGGAGGTGGAGGTGAAGGGAAATGCACAATCGAAGTGTGGGTGGACGATGTGGCGGAAGTGGATATCTTCGGCAGCAATATGTCGATCCGAACCATTAACGGGTCGCCAGCTACAATCCGGCGGTTCGTTTGCAACCAGGCGATGCCGAATCGGCCGGTGGACTTCCGGTTCAAGGGGATCGACGGACGAGGGCGGCAGGAATTGCTGCGGTCGGCTGAGAATGGCGGGCGGGCGATCGTGCGAATCGAAGACAACAAGGGCGGTGGGCAAGGCTATACGTTCGATATCTTCTGGCGTGGCAGCGGGGGCGGGTTTGGCGGCGGAGGCGGCGGCAGTATCTTTGGTAACGACAACAACAATCGCCCCGGCAACCGTCCTGGAGGCGGAGGCTACATTGGTGGAGGGAATCGGCCGGGGAGCGGCGGGTACGAGAATGATTCGAACAGCAGTTGGAACAATGGCTGGAATAACGGCTGGGGCAATGGCAGTGGATGGATCTCGAATGCCAACTTCGATTTCGAGGGCGGCGGGCGTAGCTCTGGTAGCTACCGAGACCGTAACGGGAGCACGCGCCGCCTGGATCGAGCTCGCGTGAATATCGCAAGCAACGGGCAGGTCAGCATCAGCTTTCAGAGCGAAGATGGCAACATCGAATTCTTTGGCCGGGTCGATCGTCGCGATGGCCGACGGGTTTATGCGGATGTAAGGGGCAGCGGGATGTTCGGGATCATCGAATTGGAGATGAGCGCGCGGGATCGGATTAGCCGGATTCAATTGGATGCGGTGGGGTTGAACTGGAGGAATTAGAGAGGAATTGGCTGGGAGACAGGGATTCGAACCCCGATAAGCAGAGTCAGAATCTGCTGTCCTACCGTTAGACGATCTCCCAGCGGTGAAGAAATTTTAGTTTACCAAAGCTGTCTGTCGGTGTGAAGCCGGATTCTTTGAGTCTCTGGCGACGACGAGGTTGCGTTGATAGACGGCCTTGAAAGCCGCACCACTGCGTTCGACTGCCCATTCTTCAAGCGCGTAGTCCTTGCCGGGTTCGGCTTCGAGTGTGAGGACGACTGAGTCTCCTTTGAGTTCGCAGCGGGCGAGACGGACTTGCTGGTCGCGGCTGCGGTCGAGGGCGTCGGCGATTCTGACGAAGGGAATAAGTAATTCCAAGATGCGCCGCTGTTGAGGGGAAAGAGCGGCGACTTCAGGGTGGCGGCTGGCCGGGAGGCTCTTGCGATGGAATTGGCAGAGCAGGGCGATGAATTGCTTTTCGTCTTCTGTGAAGCCGGGGATATCGGCGTGGCGGACCAGATAGCGGGAGTGCTTGTGGTGGCCGGTGTCGCTGACGTAATGGCCAACATCGAGCAGGTGGCAGGCGGCTTCGAGAAGGCGGGCGTAGCGGGGCTCAAGATGGTGGAGACTTTCGAGGCGTTTGAACAACTCGACGGCGAAGGAGGCAGTGATCTTTGCGTGGGCGAGAGAGATGCCGTAGCGCTTGGCGAAGGATTCAACGACGCGGCGCTGCTCATCGGGCATGACGCTGCGGATTGCGACACCGCTGCGTGTTCTGAGATCGGCGACGATGCCTTCGCGAACGCCGGCGTTTGAGTAGTAGAGGGCAGGCAGGTCGAAAGGTTCCATAGCGCGAAGGAACACGGCCACACCGGCCACGACGATTTCTGCGCGCCGAGGACCGATGCCGGGGATCTTGCGGCGCTGTTCGAAGGGCATGGTGATGAGATCGCGATAGAGGCGGCGGACTTGTTCTTGAGTGGCCATTTTACGATCAGCTGTGGCGCGATCGGCACGAGCGATTCCATTGACGGCGCAAATGATGGCGGCGGCACTGGCCGAGGTGGCGATGCCTTTGACAAACGCCTGGCGGCCGAGACGCCTGACGACAAGTTCGAGTTTTTCGTCGATGAATTCCTGGAGGCGCAGGATCTGGTCGCGGCGTGGAGGGTCCTTGTCGAGGAAGACTTCCTTGAGACGTACGGCGCCGAGGGGTCTGGAATCGCCTTCGAGCATGCCGCCCGATTGCATGAGGACGAATGCGGCGCTGCCGCCGCCGACGTCGATGATCAGAACGGGTTGATCGTCTTGCGGCCAAACTGCATGGACGCCAAGGTTGATGAGGCGGGCTTCTTCAATGCCGCTGATGATCTCGATGGGTCCGCCGAAGGCGGCTTGAGCGCGACGGAGGAAGTCATCCTGATTGCGGCAGTCCCGAGTGGCGCTGGTTGCCACAGCGCGGGTTTCTGCGCCACCAAGCTTGTTGATGGTGGCGCGGAAACGAGAGAGGACTGCTTCAGAGATGCGGATCGCATCTTCGCTCAAGACGCCATGAGTAAAGACGCTTTCGCCGAGGCGCGTGACCTGACGGTCTTCGGCCAGTCTGACGAAACCACCGTCCTGCGCGGCTTCGGCCACTAATAAGCGGATGGAGTTGCTGCCGATGTCGACGGCGGCGTATCACGCCATGCCGGCTAGTATCCGGTGGTTCTATCGACAACGGCGAGGAGCGGCTCGCCCAAGGTGTAGCGGCGGATGTTTTCTGCGAAGTGAGCGACAAGGCGTTCCTGCCGCTCGACGCCCCAGCCAGAGGTATGAGGAGTCATGACGACGTTGGTGCAATCGAAGATCGGATGGGTGGAGGGGATGGGTTCCATTGGGAATACATCGAGGCCCGCACCGCGTAGGTGGCCTTCTTTGAGGACCTTGACGAGGGCCATGTCGTCGAAGAGTTTGCCACGGGACATGGCGATAAAGATGGAGCCCTTCTTCATGGAGCGGAAGATTTCTTCGTTGAACATGCGTTCTGTTTTGGCGGTGTGTGGGGCGGCGCTGACGAGCACGTCGACTTGTTTGGCCATCTCCGGGAACCAGCCGGGTTCGCGGAGGATTTCGACGTAGTCGGGCTTGGGCATGGGCTTGGGGTCGGTGGCCCAGACCTTCATGCCGAAGCCGTAGTGGGCGCGCTTGGCGATCTCAGAGCCGATTCCTCCCATGCCGACGATGCCCATGGTGCGTCCGGCGAGTTCGATGTGGTCGGGAGACTTGATGGTGCCGACTTCTTTCCACTGGCGCTTGTAGAACTGGGGCATGTAGTAAGTGCTGATGCCGCGTGAGATGCAAAGCAGCAGACCCATGGCGGTGTCTGCGATGCCTGGGGCGAAGACGCGGGCCATGTTGGTGACGGTGATGGGTGAGGCAAGAACCTTTTTGTCGAAGCCTTCCATGCCGGCTCCGGCGGCCTGAATCCATTTGAGTTTGGGGGCGGAATCCATCTCGGCGGCAGTGATGGCGCCGTATAACACTTCGGCTTGCGGGAGCTTTGCGCGAAGGTCGTCGCGGCCCTTGGCCACAATGATTTCCACTTTGCGGCCGACGGCGGCCTTGGTCAACTGCTCGAGTTCTTTCGGATCAAACCCGGTTGTCACGAGGATGCGAAGGGGCTCGCCGGATTGAGCGCCTAGCACCTGGCTGGCTGCCAGCAAGGAAACGCCGGAAATCACATCGCGGCGCGAAAGAGAATTACGCGATTCAGTTGACATGGGTAGAGAATATCACCATGCCCAATGAACTCAAGCGTGAACTTTCCTGGCTGGACGCGGCCAGCATTGTTGTCGGGGTTGTGATCGGAGCGGGGATCTTTGTGACGCCGCAGGATCTGGCGCGGGTGTTGCCGTCTTCGAATGCGATGATACTCGCTTGGTTGCTGTCGGGCAGCCTGGTGTTTTGCGGAGCGCTGGCGTTTGCGGAGCTGAGTGCGATGTTGCCCAAGACGGGCGGGCTGTACATTTACTTGCGCGAGGCGTTTGGGCCGGCCGTGGCGTTCTCTTGCGGCTGGGTGCACTTGTTCGCTTTGCTTTCGGGTGCGACGGCGTATGTTGCCGCCGGGTTCGCGAGGTATCTCAACGCGATTGTGCCGGTGGATCCTGGGCTGAATCCGGGAATCACGATTGGGCTGATTCTGGGGATTGGCGCGATTGGGGCCTTTTCCACCAAGGCGGCCGTGGCGTTGCAGAACACTACGAATACAGCGAAGATCCTCGCGTTGCTGGGGTTGATTGGGTTGAGTTTTTTTGCACCGACGCCCGCGGCTTCTCCCGCCGTGGATGTGCCGGCTGGGGCGTTTGCGGCGGCGCTGGCGACTTGCTTCTTTTGCTACGAAGGATGGAGCTACGCGGGGTTTGTGGCGGGTGAGATGCGAAACCCCTCGAGAGACTTGCCGCGCGCGTTTGCGATCAGTTTTGCGGCCGTCGTTGCTTTGTATCTGATGGTGAATTTCGCTTATCTGCGAGTGCTCTCGATTCCGGAGCTGCAATCGAGCGGGCAGATTGGAGCGGATGTGGCTGGGCGCGTCGCGGGCAAGCCTGGCGCGACTGCGATCGCGATCGTGATCTTGCTGGCGATTATCGGCACGGTGAATGGCCTCGCGCTGACGGCGTCTCGGATGTACTACGCGCAATCGAAGGATGGGCTATTTCTGCCGGGACTGGACTCGATTGATTCGCGATTTCAAACGCCAGCGCGATCGATGGCGGTGCATGCCGCGGTGTCGAGCCTGATGGTGCTGTTCAGCTCAAACCTGGGGATGATCTTGCAGCTCGCGATCAGCGCGGCTTGGATTTACTATGCGATCGCTGTCATGGGGTTGATGCGGTTGCGGACGAAGCAGCCGGATTTGGCGCGGCCTTACCGGATGCTGGGTTATCCGGTGACGCCGTTGCTGTTTCTGGCTGGGACGCTGTTCTTTCTTTGGAGTCTTGCGTCGCAAAGCCCGATGCCGGTGCTGGCGGTATTCGGGATTATGGCCGTGAGCTTCCCGATCCACGCTTTCATAGGAAAATTAAAGCGTGCATGACCCGCTTTTGAAATGGCGCGAAGAGTTTCCGACTCTTTCGCATACCGTCCACATGATCAGCCACTCGCTGGGCGCGATGCCGAGGCGCACGCGAGATCGGTTGAAGCAATTTGCCGACGAGTGGAGTGATCGATCGATTCGCGCGTGGCGTGAGGGATGGTGGGACATGCCGATCACGGTTGGCAATCTGATCGCAGAGATTATCGACGCACCGCAGGGGAGCGTGGTGATGCATCAGAACGTTTCGATCACGCAGCAGATTGTGTTGAGTGCGCTGGATTGGAGTGGGAAGCGTAACAAGCTGGTGACGGAGAGTTTGAACTTTCCTTCGAACCACTACATCTTTCATCACTGGCCGCGTTATGGAGTGCGCGTCGTAGAGGTGGAATCGGACGATAGCAAGACGGTGCCGCTTGAGAAACTGCTTGCGGCGATTGATGAAGAGACGCTGCTGGTGAGCGTTTCGCACGTGACGTTTCGCAGTTCGTATCTGCAGAATCTTGCGGCGATTGTGGAGAAGGCGCATCGCGTGGGGGCGATGGTTCTTGCTGATACCTATCAGAGTTGCGGCACGGTGCCGTTTAGCGTAAGAGAGCTGAATGTCGACTTCGCGACTGGAGGAAGCGTGAAGTGGCTTTGCGGCGGGCCTGGGGCGGCGTATTTGTATATTCGGCTCGATCACATCAAGACGCTCGAACCGGCGGCGACGGGGTGGATGGCGCATAAGGAACCGTTTGCGTTTACGCCGGGGCCGATTGAGTTTGCCGATGATGCGACGCGATTCTTGAATGGGACGCCCGCGATCCCGGCGCTGTACGCCGCGATGTCAGGCTATGAGATTGTGAAGCAAATTGGCGTGCCTGCGATTCGCGAGAAGAGCCAGCGGCAGACACAGTTGTTGATTGAACAGGCGAAGGAAGCCGGGTTGAAGTTTAACGGGATTGAGAACGCAAAGGAGCGCGGCGGCGTGGTGATCTTTGATGTGCCGAACGGGAAGGCTGTGACCGCGGAGTTATTGCGCAACGACATTTTGGTGGACTACCGGCCGGGAGCGGGGATTCGTATTGCGCCGCACTTTTATACGACCGATGAGGAGTTGGGGCAGACGATTGCGGCGATCAAGGCTGCTGCGGAACTACTGTCTCACTGAGAGCATTTTTCTCGAGTTAACTTCCAGCCAGCGGATTCGCAGCGCAAAGAGATGCCGTCCCAACAAGCGGAGCTGCCGGCGGGGAGGCTCTTGCCTTCCCAAACACAACCTTCGAATTTCGAAAGGGGCTTCTCTGCCACGAGCCTGACCAGACGCTCTTTGAGCTTTTTAACGCTCCAATCGGGTTGAGCCCAAACATCTTCATAACGCAGAACACGGAGCCCGGCAAAGAGAGAGCAACTCGTTGTCGCGGAATGTCCCGGTGGCTAAACGCGCATCGTGTCGATGTGCCGGTCTTCCACGACGACAATCCCGCCAGACCTTAAGGCTGCCGCTACTTTTGGAGCGATCGCTTTGGTGGGTTCGTAAGTGAGCACGATGTGGTGACTTGAGCATCGAGCTTGAGACCCAGTTGAGAGGCCTGTGCTTTTGCCAGGCGGATGCCTTCATCGGCTGAATCGAATCCGGTGACTTCCCATCCCTTCTTCGCCAGAAACAGAGCGTTGCGTCCTTGCCCCATGCCGACGTCGAGCGCTCGACCGGGGGGCCGATCCCGAATTGCTTCGACCAGAAGGGCATTGGGTTCCTTCGTGAACACGGCTGAGCCACTGGCGTAGAGGGGGTTGTAATCGGCTGGCTGCGCCGAGGCGCAAGCGCAGAGCGCCAGTAGCGTGACGTTGAGTCTAGCCAGCAAGTAGTTCTGATACACGACGCTCGACGACTTTCCAATCGGGGGTGAGGGGATCGATGAGTTCGAAGTGGCCATTGGGTGTGAGGTCGAGTTTTACTTTGTCGCCTGCTTTGCGGGCTGCGGCGGCGTAGCGCTCGGAGATCTCGGGAGGAACCACGGTGTCTTTTGTGCCGTGAATGAGAACAGTTGGACAGCGCATGGGGATGCGCTCGATGGGGGAGCCGAGTTTGTAGCGGTCTGGGACTTCTTCCGGTGTGCCTCCCATGAAGACCTTGACTTGTTCGCGGCCCAGCTTGAGTTCCACGCCGCGGCGGAGATCGACGACGCCGGCAAGAGAAATCGCGCCTTTGAGCCAGGCGAGCTCGTGGGCGACGTAGAGGGCGAGATGACCACCGGCGGAGTGGCCCATGACGATGGTGCGCTTGAGGTCGAGCGGATGCTTGGCGGCGACTTGCTTCAGGAATTCTGCACCGGCGCGGGCGTCTTCAAAGGTGCCGGGCCAGCCGCCGCCGGGATTGCCGACACGGCGGTACTCGAGCGACCAGGCGGCGATGCCTTTGGCACGCAGAGCTTCGCAGAGATGACCGTTGTGTTCGAGGTTGTAGGCGGCGCGCCAGTAGCCGCCGTGGAAGTTGACCACGACGGGGAAGGGGCCTTTGCCTGATGGGATGCGAAGGTCGCCGAACTGGAACTCGTTCTTGCCGTAGGGAATGCGGAGGTCAGCCGCAGGCGGCTTGCGCTCGAGGATGTCCTGAGCGCAGAGGGCCGGGGCGGCGAGGAGTGCGCGGCGCGTCATTCGACCACCACCCAGTAATCGCGCGGATACAGCCGGGTGACTTTTTCGCCGAGGTAGGCTTCCCAGGATGCGATTTGTTTTTCAGGGCCGATGACGTAGTAGGTGGCGCGGGGATTCCGTTTCACCGGACCATCGTAGCCGGGTAAAACTTCGGCGTAAAGTGCGTCCATGCGGTCGCGGAGTTCGCGTTCGAGGTTGGGGCGGGTGCGGATCTTGAGCACATTCGCGCGGAAGGCGCGGACTACTTCAGGACCCCAGTCGTCTGCCAGATCGGCAGCCATGGCGCTGGTGCGGGATTCAAAGCTGCCGCCAGCGTGGGTGCCGGCAAAGACCTGGGCCAGCGCATATTCGGCAAGCGATTTCTCTTTGGGGGCGTTCTTGAGTTCGCTGATGACGAACTTGAGCGTTTGGGGGAGCTCGGGGGTACGTTCGGCGTAGTAGTGGTTGCGGCCTTCAAAGGCGCTGGTGCGAAGGCCGTTCGAATAGGCGAGGCCGGCGGCCCAGGTCTTCATGAAGACGCCGTGAGGGCCACTGCCGCTGTACAAACGGTAGGCGAGAAACTTGAGTGCGGATTCTTCGTTGAGGTCGCGCACGCCGACGCCGGGGACTGAGTGCAGGTGGACGCCGCCGGCCATGTTGGGAGCGAGCAGGGCAACGAATTGAGGTTCAGATTCGAGCTTCTCGCGGGCCATGACGCGCTTGGCGATGCCGCGAGGTTGCTTGGGGGCGGCTGGGCCGGGGGCGGCCTCTGAGAGGCCAGAGACGAGGCCGGCGAGGAGTGGTTCGAGTGCACTCACATTCTCGGGTGAAGCGGTGAGATGCATGCGGGCGTTGCCGCGCTTGAGAAGGAGTTTTCTGACGGCTTCAAGCTCGGCAAGGGCCTGGGTTGCCGGAGAGAGGAAGTCTTCGCGGGTGATGCGGAGAAGATACTTCCAGTCGGCATCGCGAGAGGATTCGGGGAGTTCATTCTCGAGATAGAGCAGGTCTTTGGCGGCGTCTTCGCCGAGAGCCTTGGCGGAGTCGGGCAGCTTTTGAACGAGCTCATCCATGGTTGCCTTTGAAACCAGGTGAGAGACCTTTTCGAGTGAGGTCAGCATCGCGAGGATTGCGTCGTGGACGGTGTTGTCGGCGGGATCCTTGAGCATCCAGCGGAGGCGATGGAGGTGATGCAATTGGGCGTGGAAGCTGCTGGAGCCGAAGTAGAGGGCGTCGTCCTGATAAGTCCAGGCCATGGCTGGGCCCTGCACCCAACTCTCTTCGCTGCGCTGCATGGTGGAGCGGAGGGCGTTGATGGTTTGATCGACGACGTCGCGGATGCGGCTGAGATTGCTGGCGGACCAGTTGGGGGCGAACAGGGTGGCACGCATCCAGTCGAGGGCGGCTTTTGATTCTGCGAGGTTGTTGCCTGCGCCGGTGATGTTGAGTTCCATCCGGCCGGTGGTGGGGTTGCTTGAGTAAGAAACGCCGACGCCGAGGATCTCGCGGCGCATGCGTTGCATGGCGTCTTCGTAGCTGAGAGTTTCGCCGTCTTTTGTGACGCCGGTGATGCCTAGAAGTGAAGGGAGGATGGCGGCGTAGATCCACTGGCGGCCCTGCAGTTCGCGGACGTTGAGGGCGAGGCCGATGGTTGCGCTGCTCATGCCAGCGAACTTGCCCGTGACGAGCGGGATGCCGCCTGAGACTTGCTTGACGGTGTAATCGAGCTGATCGTCGAGAGTCATGGGTGGTTGATCCATGAACTTCGTGGGGGCGTCCATGCTTTGGACGCGGTCGAGTTCGGCCGAGGCTGCATCGTATTCGTCGCGATAGCGGCGGATGGCTTCTTGATCGCTTGAGACGGAGTAAGCCTGTTTGAGGCGTTCCACTTCGGCTGCGATGCGCTGGCCGTATTCGGCTTCTTCCTTCTCGATGAGGGTGGCAGAGGCTCGTGCAGCAACGGCGTAGGTTTGCGTGTCGAGGAGCTTCCAGGCAGTGATGCGATCGCGCCAGATGTTCTTGCCGCTGGCGAGGACGGTGTCGAGCCAGGCGAAGAGGTCTTTTTGCAGGAGGGATTTTTCGAAGCCGGGTTCGAGGTTTAAGTCGCGTAGGAGGTTGGGCCAGATGCTTTGGCTCATGCGGCCGCCGAAGCCGGGCGGGGAACTGGTGAGCTTGTCGCTAGTTCGCTTGAGGCGGAGGATGTTGGCTTGAATGCGGGCGTTGAATTCGAGGAGATCCGGGGAGTTGTCGGGCCAGCTTGCGACTCTTGCCAGCTCTGCTTTGACGAGGGTTTCGATTTCGCGGAGGCGCTCGGGAGTGGCCTGGGCTGATGCGAGATCGGGGACGTAAATCGAGAAGCCGGCGTAGGTTTCGTTATCGAAGCCCATGGCGGCAGAGCGTGCGCCGATGTCGGTTTTGCGGGTCTTTGAATCGATGAAGAGCTTGTAGAGATTGGTGGAAGGGTCGCCGCCGAAGGCCTGGGCAAAGAGGTCGGCCAGTGCTTCGTCTTTGATGTCGAAGCGCGGCAGGAGCGGCCAGGCGATTTGGGCGGGGCCGGGCTGGGAAAGATTCTTTGAGGGGAACTCGACAATCTCGATTGAGCCCGCAGCGGCGGGTCTGGGAGCGGGGAGATCTTTGAGTGTCGAGGCGGGGCGGACGGGTCGATTGCCCTGGAGCTTGACGAGGATGCGGTCGAAGCTGCCGAGGGCTTCTTCGAGTGGCATGCCTTTGGGAAGGCTCGTAATCATCTCGATGTTGGCGAGATGGTAGTTGGCGGCGTGGAAGCGGCGGATGTGCTCGGGCTTCATCTCGCGGATGTACTTGGGGTCGCCGCCGGAATCGAAGCTCATCGGGTGCTCAAGGCCGAGCAGCAGGCGGCCCATGGCACGGTAGGCCTTGTAGCCGGGCTGTGAGCTGGAGCTGACCATTTCGGCGTATATGGTGCCTTTTTCCTCGAGTTCAAGCTTGCCGTCCGGGCCGGGCTTGACGCCGAAGTTGCGGACTTCGCGACGGATTTCTTCGTCGGTGTAGTCGGGGTTGAGCAGGGCGTGCGTGGATCGCTCGAAATGCTCGAAGAAGGATGCAACGCCGGCGTTGGCAGCGAAGGGATAGCAAGTTTTGAGCTGTTGGGTAAAGGCTGTCGATTCAACCATCGACATGGATTCTTTGGCGGCGACGGCGCGGCCGACGTTGCCTTTGCCGAGGAGGAGATGCTCCTGGGTGTGGGGCTCGCCCATATTGGAAGTGGGATGGGTGTGGACGCAGACGTAGCTTTGGGGGACAGTTTGGATCTCGATGAGATCGAGGGTAAAGCCGGTCTTTTCGTGGATGAAGCGGCCACCCATGGCCTGGTCCATGCCGTTCTTGTAAAGGGCCTTGGCGCGGAAGCCGGCAATGACGGCATCCTGCTTGAGGTCAGCGAACGAAAGAATCAATAACACAGCTACCATGCTGCCACGCTAACACCCAGAGGGTGGGCGCGGGCTGAGGCGCTATTTGTCGCCGCCGAGGTGGAGACCTTTGTGGATCGCGTAGAGAGCGAGTTCGAGACGGTCGCTGACGCCGAGCTTGTCGAAGATGTTGTGGAGATGGTTTTTCACCGTCTGCTCACTGATGAACATCTTTTCGGCCATTTCTTTGTTCTTGTAGCCTTGGGCGACCAAGCCGACGATTTCGCGTTCGCGGGCGCTCAAGGGGCTGCGCTCGCGCACTTTGCCCTGGCTTGAGTGCGAGGAAGTACTGCTGCCGGAGGAGCCGATAGTTTCGCGGGTGGTGGTGTGGGATTCTCCACCGACGGTGGCGAACTGGCGCATGACAGCCGCAGTGGTGTGAGAATCGAGCCAGATTTCACCGTCGTTGACCTTACGGATGCTCTTGACGATCAACTCCGGGGCGGTTTGCTTCAACACGATACCGCTGCAACCGAGCTTCATGGCCTGGACGAATTCGTTCTTGTCTTCGCTGGCCGTGAGGATAATCACACGGGTCTTACGGTTGATATGCTGAAGAGTTTGTAGTGCACCCAAGCCATCGAGGTTGGGCATTCTCAAATCGAGCAGAAGGATATCCGGCTCGTGCATCTGGATCTGCTCCAGGGCCTCGCGGCCGTCATTTGCTTCGCCCACGACCTCAAGGTCGCTCTCGAGAGACAGCATTTTCTTCAGTCCATCCCGAACAATCGGGTGATCGTCAGCGAGGACGATCCGGATCTTCCGTTTTGTTGTTTCTTCGAGCATAGGTGGTAGTTCGGCTTCAAGCACGGCGTAGCTCATTTCAGGCATGACTGACATCCCTCCAGTTCTTGGACCTGCTTCGATCGTAAGGACTGGCTAGTACTTTTTCAATGCTTGGTTTACCTTAGAGGGTTCTAAGGAATGATCTTAGTTCGGCGCGTTGATTTGCGACGACCGCCAAGGTAGAGCTGCTTTGTCCGCGAACACTGTCTCCTTCAATTTCTCTAACGATCCAGTACCAACCACGCCGCTATAGTACCAAATCACAACACCGGGGAGACCCCGCTCGCGGGTGGCCTTGATCATGTCGATCAGGATTTCGGCGGATTTCGAATTCGTGACGTCAATTCCGGGAACCAGACGGGACTTGTCTTCGACAAAGCGGAGGTTGTTATCCAGTTCGCGGACGTACGTTGCCAGATCGGCCCGATAGATTTGAGGACTGGCGTAATCGACAGCGCCTTCCTTCATCCAGACTGGGTATTCCTGCGCGAACATCTCGAAGCCATAAGGGTAGGTAATCGGGGCATTAGTGATGGTCATTCGCCAATCGACGGCCTTGACCTTGCGTGACAGTTCCTTGACGAAGTCATTGAGTTTGCGGGCCCGCCAGCGGAGCCAGGCGCGATCGGCGGGGTTGGTGGGTGGCTCGGCACCATCGTGCTCTTTGGCGTAGAGGGCGCGGGTGACTGCGTCGTAGCCGCAGTCGAGCTGCGGGTAGCGGGCGCGGTCGAATTCGATGGAATCGACCTTGTAGTTGGTGGCGATTTCGACCATCATGTCGATCAGCCAGGCTTGAGCCTCAGGGTTGGTATGGGAGAGCCAGAAGAAGAACTCGCGGGTTCCGCTGACGGGGAAGGCGTCCTGGCCCGAGCGGGTTTGGGCGAGCCATTCCGGGTGCCGATCAAAAACTGGGCCTTTTTTCGATTCGCCGGGGTGGTAGCCGGAGTAGCCGGCGACAAAACCGTATTCGACCCAGGGGACGCAGGCGAGGCCGAGGGGAGTGGCGAACTCGAGACACTCGGCGATGACATCACGACCGCGGAATTCGGGATCGATTGAGATTCCTGTTTCCCGCTCGAAGACTTTGCTGGGCCAAAGTGGATAGCCGCGAGACCAGACGTTGACGAAGACGGCGTTGAAGTTTGCATCGGCGAGGCGTTCGATCGTTCTCTGCAGCGCTTCGCGTGAGCCGAGAGAATCGCGAGCAACCCACACGCCACGCAATTCACCGGCTGGAAGTACGCCAGCGAGACCAAACAACATCAGAGATCGAAGTATCATCAAACGCATATATGGAATCGATTTACTACGTCATGACCTGGCTCTGCCACCGGACATGCGTACATTGCTACGAAGACCGCTTTCGCCCCTATTATGGCGAAGAGTTGAAGGCGGTGGTGAGCGAAAGCGTGAGCAACATGCCGCGCATCATCGATCATCTGCCGGAGCGCATGACGTACTTCGACCCAGAAGAGCGGCAAGGGAAGATCATTCTTGCGGGTGGGGAAATCTTACTTGAGGCGGTACGCGAGCCGGTGCTTTATGCGGGTATCGAGAGGTTGCGGGCGAAATATCGTGATCAGGGCGGGTTGCGGATTATTGTACAGACGACGGGTGATCTGGTGACGCCGAAGATTGCGTCAGAATTGAAGCAGCTTGGGGTGGACAACGTTTCGGTGTCGGGGATCGATGCATTTCATGCCGGGCTTGAGACGGTGGAAGCACAGCAGGCGCTGGAAAGAAAGGCGACTGGGATCTTGCGAGACGCGGGGCTGGAGTGTAATTCGTTTGGGGCGCAGCCGGAGCAATGGATCGGGAAGTTGTGGCCTCGGGGAAGGGCGTTTGCGAATCATCTCTCGACGGCCACGATGGCGGATAACTTCTGCAACCAATGGTCTGGTGGGTTGAACTTTCTCGAGTCGCGCAAGGCGGGCGGGGAAGTGTCGATCGACCCGCAGGGCAATGTGTATCCCTGTTGCATCAAGACGAAGCTGCCGGTGGGGAATTTGTTGAAACAGACGCTTGAGGAGATTCTCGCGTCGAAGCGGAGTAACCCGATCTATGAAGCGATCTCGAAGGGGCAGCCGCAGTTGATGGGGTTAAGCCATGGATGGAGCGAAGAGAAGTTTCTGGAGAAGTCCCGGGTGGGAGATTACGCCAACCTTTGTATTGGTTGCGATGCATTTCATGATGAAGTGCTGGCGAAGCCGGAGTTGGTGCAACTATCCTGAAGCATGCGCGCTCTGCTGCTTTTGCTGGTGACGACCCTTCACGCTCAGAACTTTGCTGAGCCTTATCTTGCGCCGAATCGTGCGGAGATCTACTTTTCTTCTGGGGGAGATATCTGGCGTGCGCCGGATCAGGGAGGAGAGGCGAGCTTGCTGGTTTCGCACCCGGCAGATGACTCGCGGCCGATTCCGTCGCCGGATGGGAAGTACCTTGCGTTTCAATCGACGCGCACCGGCGCGGGCGACATTTACTTGCTTGAGCTTGATACGAATCAACTGCGACGGCTGACCTTTGATGGCGGCATCGAGAATCTCAATGCGTGGTCGCACGATGGGCGGTATGTTTACTATCACTCGAGCTCGCGCGAGATCTCGGGGATGAATGACATCTACCGGGTTGCGGCGACGGGCGGGACGCCGGAGCGCGTGGTGGCCACGCAGTATACAAGCGAGTTTTTTGCTGCGCCGCATCCTGACGGGAAGAGCCTTGCGTTTGTGGCACGCGGCAACTCAGCGACGCAGTGGTGGAGGCATGGGCACTCGCATCTGGATGAATCGGAGCTATGGCTGCAGCGCGAGAATCAGATGCCCACAAAGTTGATGCCGCGCGGGGCGAAGCACCTTTGGCCGATGTGGAGCGCGGATGGGAAGACGCTCTACTACATGGCCGATGAGGGCAATCATGAGAATCTCTATAGCCTGATCCCCGGGCAGAAGCCGAAGGCGCTGACGGCCTTCACGACAGGCCGTTTGCTTTGGCCCTCGATTAGCTATTCGGGCAAGGCGATTGTGTTTGAGAGGAACTTCAAGCTGCATCGCCTGGATCTGGCAAACAACAAGGTGGGCGAACTGCCGATTACGTTGCGAGGTTTGCCGGCGACACAGGTGCCAGAGCGCAGGGTGTTGTCACAGGGGTTCAGCAACCCAGCACTGTCGGCGGATGGCAAGAAGCTGGCGTTTGTTGCACGAGGGGAAGTGTTTGCGACGAGTGCACGGGATGGAGGCGAAGCATTTCGAGTGACGCGTAGCGCGGGGCCTGAGTCTGGGTTGGCGTGGGCTCCGGATTCCACGCGGCTTGCCTATCGAACGGAGCAAGGGAGCAATTCGCAGATTTACTTTTACGATTTTGCGAAGAAGGCTGAGACTCCAGTGACGTCGGGCGTGGGTGTTCATTCATTGCCGCGTTGGTCACCGGATGGGAAGGGCATTTCCTACATTCGCAACGGGCAGGAACTGATGGTTTACGAGGTAGAGAGGAAACAATCGCGGCAGGTTGCAAAGGCCCGGTTTGGGTTGCCGCCGCTCGATGGACAGTATCAGCCCAGTTGGTCGCCCGATTCGAAATACATTGCCTATATTGCGAAAGGCGATAAGAACTTTCGCAATGTGCTGATCGTGCCGGCGGCCGGCGGCGAATCGAAGGCGGCGAGCTTTCTGCCGAATATGAATTCCTCAAATGTGACGTGGGCTCCGGATGGAGAGAGTCTGTATTTCTCGACCAACCAGAGGACGGAGACGTCGCACATTGTGAAGATCGACTTGCGCATTAAGGGCACGCCTTTGCGAGAGGATCGCTTCGACAGCCTGTTTGAGACGCCAGCCAAGAAGGATGACAAGAAGCCGACAGTGATTATCGATTGGGACAACATCGGGCGGCGGGCGACGTTGTTGCCGCTTGATCTGGATACTGGGGCGTTTGCGGTGAGCCCTGATGGCAAGACGCTGGTGTTTACAGCGCAAGCAGGTGGGCAAGTGCAGCTCTACACGGTGTCGATTGATCCGACGCGGCAGGGGCCAATGGTGCCGCGGCAACTGACGAGCACGCCTGGGTCGAAGTCGAGCCCGCAGTTTTCGAGCGATTCGAAGGAAGTGTATTTTCTCGATCAGGGGCGGCTGGCGGCGATTCCGCTAGACACCAGGACGCCGAAGTCGATTGCGGCCACCGCGGAGCTGGTTGTGGATTTTGAATCCGATCAGCGTGAGGTATTCAGCGAAGTGTGGTCGTATCTGAATGCGCACTTCTATGACGAGAAGTTTCATGGCATTGACTGGGCGGCGACTCGAGAACGATTCGAACGGCCGGTGCAGGCCGCGCGTAGCCCGGAGGAGTTTCGGCGTGCTTTGAATTTGATGATTGGGGAGTTGAATGCTTCTCATCTTGGCTACAGCCTGGGCTCGGCCGCGACGACGAATCATGGCCGGCTGGGGCTTGATTTCGATGCAGGCCTGAAGGTGCAAACGGTGATCCCACTAGGGCCGGCGGCTCTTGCGGGAGGCATTGCCGCGGGGATGACGCTGACGGCGATCAATGGCGCGCCGGTGACGAATCTCGATGAGCAGCTGGAGTTCAGCTCAGGCAAGAAGACGATATTGACGCTGGACGGCAAAACGTTCACAGTGCGACCGATCTCGGTGTCGGCCGAGAAGCAGCTTCGCTACAAGGCTTGGGTGGATGCATCGCGAGCGCTGGTGGACAAGTTGTCCGAGGGCAAGCTTTCTTATGTGCACATCCCCGATATGAGCGAGGAGTCGTTGCATCAGTTCTATCTGGATCTGGATGCGGTGGCGCATTCGCGGAAGGGTGTAGTGATCGATGTGCGCAATAACAATGGCGGGTTTGTGAATGTTTATGCCATCGATGTGCTGGCGCGGAAGAGTTACTTTACGATGCGCGAACGGGGCGATAGCATTGCCTCGCCGAATCGAACCGCATTGGGGCAGAGGGCGCTGGATTTGCCGACGATTCTTTTGACGAATCAGCATAGCTTGTCGGACGCGGAGGATTTCACTGAGGGTGACCTGGCGCCCTAAAATCGTACCAGCGGAAATCATAGGATCTTTCAAGAGGAAAGGAGAGATCAATGAAGAAGAAGCGGTACAGCAATGAAGAGATCGCGCGGATCCTGGAAGCTGGGGCGAGCACGAACAAG
>VFZU01000050.1 GCA_016870995.1 Acidobacteriota bacterium | reverse complement strand
GAGATACCGGATTGCCTCGACCCAGTCTTCATGGATCTCGATGGCCAATGCCCGGACCAGCCTAAGACAGCTTTCGACATTCGGGAAAATGCGCACCACCAGCGTGCGCCTTTTGAGCTCCTCGTTCGCGTACTCCAGAATGTTGGTCGATTTAAGGTGCTTATGTGAGCAGTGATTTATGTACCTTGCCGTGGACGTCGGTGAGGCGGAAGTTGCGGCCTTGGAATTTGTAGGTGAGTTTTGTGTGGTCGAGGCCTAGGCAGTGGAGGATTGTGGCCTGGAGGTCGTGGCAATCTAGTGGGTCCTGGACGATGTTGTAGCTGTAGTCGTCGGTTTCGCCCCAGACCAGGCCGGGCTTGATGCCGCCGCCGGCCATCCAGATGCTGAAACATCTTGGGTGGTGGTCTCTTCCGTAATCGTCTGCTGTGAGGCGGCCTTGGCAATACACTGTGCGGCCGAATTCGCCGCCCCAGATTACCAGGGTGTCGTCTAACATTCCGCGTTGCTTGAGGTCTTTGATTAGTGCCGCAGATGCCTGGTCTACTTCCTGGCAGCGCTTGGGGAGGCCTTTTTGCAGGCCGCCGTGGTGGTCCCAGTCGCGGTGGAAGAGTTGGATCGTGCGAACTCCGCGCTCGGCGAGGCGGCGGGCGAGCAAGGCGTTGGCGGCGAAGGTGCCGGGCTTCCTTGCGTCTTCGCCGTAAAGGTCGAAGGTGGATTGGGGTTCTTTGCTGAGGTCCGTTAATTCGGGGACGGAGGCTTGCATCTTGAAGGCCATTTCGTACTGGCTGATGCGGGTCGAAATCTCTGGGTCGCCGAATTCGGTGAGTTGTTGTTCGTTCAGTTGATTCAGCGTGTCGAGGTAGGCGCGGCGGTCGTCGCGGGTCATGCCGGCGGGATCGGAGAGATAAAGAACCGGGTCACCGACGGAGCGGAATTTGACGCCTTGGTATTTACTGGGGAGGAAGCCGGAGCCCCAGAGGCGGTCGTATAAGGGTTGGCCGCCGCCGCCCTGGCCGGGGGAGATCATGACGACAAAAGCGGGGAGGTTTTCTGCCTCGGAGCCGAGGCCGTAGCTGAGCCAGGAGCCCATGGAGGGGCGGCCGGCGATTTGTGCACCGGTGAGGAGGAAGGTGACTGCGGGGTCGTGGTTGATGGCCTCGGTGTGGAGGCTGCGGATGATGGTGATGTCGTCGACGATGCTGGCGGTGTGGGGAATGAGATCGCCGACCCAGGTGCCGTTTTTGCCGTGCTGCTTGAAGCCGAAGCGGGAGGGAATGACGGGGAAGCTCGATTGCGTGGCCGACATGCCGGTGAGGCGCTGGCCTTTGCGGATCGATTCGGGCAGGTTCTGGTTTGCGTATTTGACGAGCTGGGGTTTGTAATCGAAGAGTTCGAGCTGGGAGGGGCCGCCCGATTGGAAGAGGTAGATGACGCGTTTGGCTTTGGCCGGGAAGTGCGTGGGGAGGCCCTTGCCGAAGAGTTGGGAGAGGGCGTTGAGGCCGAGGGCGGATTGGGTGAGGAACTTGCGGCGCAGCATGCTTATTGCCTTGTGATGGTTTCGTCGAGGTTGAGGAGCAGGCTCGAGATCTGAGTCCAGGCGGCGAGCGTGGGGCGATTGAGCTTGCGAGGTAGAGGTGCCTCGCCCTGGTCGAGGAGCTGGTTGGCTTCTTTCGGGTTTGCCTTGTAGCGCTGTTCGAAGCGGTTGAGGGATTGCGTGATCAACTCGCGCTCTTTGGCTGTGGGCTTGCGGTTGAGGACGATCTCGTAGGCGCGGTCGATGCCGGAGCTGGGGCTCTCTTTGAGGATGCGCTCGGCGAGCTTGCGACTGGCCTCGAGGAACGTCACGTCGTTCATCAGGTTGAGGGCCTGGAGAGGCGTGTTGGTGCGGGTTTCGCGGACGGTGCAAGCTTCGCGGCTGGGCGAGTCGAAGTTCATCATGGATGGGGGCGCGATGGTGCGCTTCCAGAATGTGTAGAGCGAGCGGCGGTAGAGGGCGTCGCCGTGATCCTGCGGGTAGCCACCGCCACCGGAGAGTTCCTGCCAGAGGCCGGTAGGCTGATAAGGCTTGACGCTGGGGCCGCCTTGCTTTTCGACCAGGAGGCCGGAGAGGGCGAGGGCGTTGTCGCGGATCATCTCGGGTGAGAGGCGGAGGCGTGGGGCACGAGCGAAGAGACGATTCTCGGGGTCTTTGGCGAGGAGGTCGGGGGTGACCCTGGAGCTTTGCCGGTAGGTGCGGCTCATGACGATTTGCTTGAGAAGCTGTTTGACGTTCCAGCCGCTGTCGACGAAATCGACGGCGAGGGTATCGAGCAGATCCTGATGGAGGGGCCATTCGCCCTGGCTGCCGAAGTCTTCGACGGTTTTGACGATGCCGATGCCGTAGAGCATCTGCCAGAAGCGATTGACGGTGACGCGGGCGAGGAGCGGGTTCTCTTTGGAGGTGAGCCACTGGGCGAGGCCGAGGCGGTTCTGCGGATAGCTGGAGGGCATCGATGGGAGGGCTGAGGGCGTGGCGGGTTCGACGGGTTCGCCGTGGGCGTCGTAGGCGCCGCGCTTGAGCAGGTAGGCCTGACGCTTGGGACCTTCGCGGAGGATCATCAGCGTGGGGATTGTTTTGTGAAAGGCGTCGCGTTCGCGCTGGGCCTCAAGCAGGTTTGCGATCTCAATGGGCTTGATTGCATCGAGGTAGGCGAGGCGGAGCTTGGCTGGCGACGGAGTGGGGGCCAGAGCGGTGACTTCATCGGCGGAGAGCTCACGGTCGTAGACGCGCACGAGCTTGATTTCGCCTTTGTAGTTCATGCCGTTGCCGGCACCGATCTTGAGCGGGTGTTTGAACTTCATCGGCCAGTTGAGTTCGTCGAACAGGACGTTGATTTCCTGCGGTTGGCCGTTGATGTAGATGCGGACGCCTTTGGCGTAGCGGCTGCCGTCATAGGTGGCGACGACGTGTTGCCATTCGTTCAAGTTGATCTTGGATTTCGTTTCGAGGCGCATGCCGATGTCGGTCCAGCGGAAGACGACGTTGAGGCGGATGTGACCGTCGCGGAGGTAGAAGCCGTGGCCGGAGCCTTCGGCGTAGTCTTCGGCGATGGAGAGGATGGCGCCGGTGGGCTCAGCAGGTTTGATCCAGGCCGAGAAGGTGAAGGGGGAGAGGTAGTCGTAGATGACGGGGGTGGGTTTGGTTTCGACGACGCGCGTGCCGTCGAATTTGGAATCCGCGAGCGCGTTCTCGTAGGCGAGGCCGTGGTGGGGAAGCCAGTTGTCGGGGGCTTTCCATTTGGTCATGTCGCGTTGCCAGCGGGATTCGGCTTTCTGGACGGCCTCGCGGGCTTTGGCGAGTTTGGCGTCGAGCTGGGCGAGGGTGGCTTGCTGGTCACGGGTGGGGGCTTTGATGAGGGGTTCGTCGTTGCCCCAGTTGTAGACGAGGCCTTTTTCTTCGAGGTTGTTGAAGAAGGCGAACATCGAATAGAAGTCTTTTTGCGTGATGGGGTCGTATTTGTGATCGTGGCAGCGGGCGCAGCCCATGGTGAGGCCGAGGAAGACGGTGGACGTAGTTTCGGCGCGGTCGGCTACGTACTCGACGCGGAACTCTTCGGGGACAATGCCGCCTTCGGCACTGGTGCGGTGATTGCGGTGGAAGGCGGTGGCCATGTGTTGATCGAGGGTGGCGTTGGGCATGAGGTCGCCCGCGAGCTGTTCGACGACGAATTGGTTGAAGGGCTTGTTGTTCTGAAAGGCTTCGATCACCCAGTCGCGCCAGCGGTACATGTCGCGGACGCCGTCGGACTGGTAGCCGTTGGTGTCGGAATAGCGAGCGGCCTCGAGCCAGCGCCAGGCCATGCGCTCGGCATAGCGGGGTGAGGCGAGGAGGCGATCGACCTGCTTTTCGTAGGCGTTGGGCTTGTTGTCGTTGAGGAAGGCCTGGGTCTCGGCAGGAGTGGGCGGCAGGCCGGTGAGATCGAAGCTGAGGCGGCGGAGGAGCGTGGTTTTGGCGGCCTCAGGCGAGAGCTGCAGATTGTTCTGGGCCAGCCGGGATTCGACAAGGGAATCGATGGTGGCTTTGGGGGATTTAACCGGCGGGATGAAGGCCCAGTGGCTTTCGTAGCGGGCGCCCTGGGCGAGCCAGTTTTTCAGCTTGTCGATGTCCTGTTGCGGGAGGGCATCGCGCCCGGCGTAGGCGGGAGGCATGCGCAGAGCCTTGTTCTTGTGATTGACGCGGCCGAGGATGTCGGCAGTTTTCACCCTGGGGTTATCGATGTCGAGGCGGAGATTGGCCTTGCGATTGTTGTTGTCGGGCCCGTGGCAATGGAAGCATTGTTCGCTCAGGATCGGACGAATGTCCTTGTTGAAGGACAGGTCAGCCGAGAAGAGCGTGGCGGGAAGGAGGCACAACAGAAATCGCATGAATTCTGACTTGATTCTATCCTCATCGCTATTCTAAAGAGATGGCCTTGACCGAGATTATCGAAGCCGAAGGGCACCTGATCGATTCGCACATCATGGAGCGGATCTTCGACACTGTCGTCGAATACTCGGGGAAGTTCGAGGTGGAGCGGTTCCATATTGGTCGCACGAATAGCGACCCGTCGCAGTTGCGGATGCGGGTGGAGACGCCGACGCGGGAGAAAATGGACCAGCTGTTGAGCCAGTTGTTGGGGCTGGGTTGTGTGCCGGTGGATGCCGGGGATGCCGTGCTCGAGACCATCACGCGGGACAAGTGTGCGCCGGAGGATTTCTATTCGACGACGAATCACCGGACGCTGGTGCGGATTGCTGGGGAGTGGATCGAGGTAGCCAAGCAGCGGATGGACGCGACGGTGGTCGTGAATGGAAAGCATGCAGAGTGTCGGAAGTTGCGGGATCTGAAGGCCGGGGACCAGGTTGTAGTGGGGATGCGGGGGATCCGCGTTGTGCCGGATACGAAGGATCGCGACCGGTTGAGCTTTAGCTTTATGTCGAACGAAGTGTCGAGCGAACGGCAGGTGGATACGGCGGTATCGCAGACGCTGGCGATTATGAAGGCGGTGCGGGAGCAGGGCAAGAAGATCGTTTTCGTGACGGGCCCGGTGGTGGTGCATACGGGGGGATCTGGACCGTTGTCGGAGTTGATTCGCCTGGGATGGGTGGATGCGTTGCTGGCGGGCAATGCGCTGGCGGTGCATGACATCGAAGCCGCGTTGCTGGGGACCAGCCTGGGGATCCGGCAGAGGGATGGCCGGCAGGAAGAGCACGGGCATCGCAATCACATGCGGGCGATCAATGCGATCTACAACTGCGGCAGTATTGCCGGGGCGGTGGAGCAGGGAAGGCTGAAGACCGGTGTGATGTATGAGTGTGTGAAGCATGGGGTGCCGTTTGTGCTGGCGGGGAGCTTGCGCGATGACGGGCCGTTGCCGGATACGGTGACGGATATGAACGAGGCGCAAAACCTGTATTCGAAGCACATTGAGAATGCGGGTGTGGTGTTGTGCCTGTCGTCGATGCTGCACTCGATTGCGACTGGCAACATGCTGCCGAGCTGGGTGAAGATGGTGTGCGTGGACATTAATCCGGCGGTGGCGACGAAGGTGAGCGATCGCGGGAGTTCGCAGACCGTGGGTGTGGTGACGGACGTGGGACTGTTTTTGGATTTGCTGATCCGGAAGATCAAGGAACAATGAAGCAATATACGGATGATCACGCCGCTAGTGGCGTCACGGCAGAACTGCCTGAGATTGAGACCTGGCCGAACCAGTTCCCGGGCCGGGATTATGAGATTGAGATCTCGAGCCCCGAGTTTACGAGCGTTTGCCCGAAGACCGGGTTGCCGGATCATGGGACGCTGATGGTGCGCTATGTGCCGGATGCGGATTGCCTGGAGCTGAAGAGCTACAAGATGTATCTGCTGGCTTACCGGAACCTGGGGATCTTTCAGGAGAACATTGTGAACCGCGTGCTTGAGGATGTGGTGCGGGCGACGAAGCCGCGCAAGCTGACGGTGCTGGGCGACTTTACGCCGCGCGGTGGAATCTATTCGAAGATCTCGGCGAGCTATGAGCGAAAAGACTAGCGGTGAGATAACCGGGCGGGCACAATTGACGCACGAGGAAGAGCTGGAACTGGCGATTCGCGAGATTCGCGAGCGCGTGTTGGCGCGGTATCCGAGTGGGATCTGGCATGGGCTGGAGTTGCCGGACTTTACGCCCGTGCTCGAGGCGCGGGATCAGGCCAGTGCGAAGGTGGCGGCGATTGGGCGTGTGAATCCGCGGCCTGGCGGTGTGTTGAATTCGGCGATCCAGGGTGTGAAGAATTTGATCGCGCGCGGGCTGGGATGGTTTGTGCGGGATCAGGTGGAGTTTAATCATGCGATGGTGCGATCGCTGGACTCTGTGCTGGAAGGACTGAATGCGATCAACCGGACGCTGAAGACGATTCCACCCCGGTTTGAGCCGCCGATGGAGGAGATTCGGCGGGAGGCCGCCGAGTTGAAGGATATCCGGTCGAACTGGCTAGTGTGGCGGCGGGAGTGGGAAGAGAAGCTGGGCCGGAATGAAGTGCAGTTTCTGCGGGCGGTGGCGGATTTGCAGTCGGCGTATGCGCAGCGGACGGCGATTCTGGAGCAGCGGTTTGAAGAGCGCGTTGCGGCGCAGCATCAGGATTTTGAAGGGGCACTGGAGCGCGCGAACTTCGCGATGCAGCAGAGGTTCTGGAAAGAGCTGGAGAAGGTGCGCGTCGAGTATGAGCGGATTATCTATGCCGAGATCCGCAGCGTGAGGCAGCAGCCGGCGAGTATTGCTTTGGCAGGTGGCGGCGGGGCGGATGCGGCGATCGATATCGACTGGGTGCATTTCGCGAATAAGTTTCGAGGCGATGCGGCCAAGATTCAGAAGCACTTTGAAGGGTATGCCGGGCGGTTTGAAGGCTGCGAGAGAGTGCTTGATATTGGTTGTGGGCGTGGAGAGTTTTTGAGCTTGCTGAAGGCGCGGGGTGTTGCTGGCGTTGGCGTGGACCTGCACGAGGAAAACGTGAGTGTGGCGCATGCTGCGGGGCTCGATGTGCGCAAGGCGGATGTGTTTGAGTTTTTGTCGCAGGAAGGGCCGGGGGCGTTTGACGGGATCTTCTGCGCGCAGGTGATCGAGCATCTGGCTCCGGCGGCTGTTTGGAAGTTGGTGCAGGCTTGCTCGCTCGCGTTGCGGCCGGGCGGGGTTGTGGTGTTTGAGACACCGAATCCGGAGTGTCTGGCGATCTTTGCGACGCACTTTTATGTGGATCCGTCGCATACGCGGCCGGTGCCGCCGGCGCTGTTGTGCTTCTATCTCGAAGAGGCTGGTTTTGGCCGCCTGGAGGTGGAGAGGTTTGCGCCTGCATTTGAGGAGCGGCCGGAATTGAATGCGTTGCCAGCGAGCGTCAAAGAGGGTTTCTTTGGGGGGCTGGATTATGTGGCGGTGGCACGGAAGCTTTAGATCGCATCAGCACGGCGGGTAGCAGCAGGAGGTCGCAAGCCAGAGCCGTTGCGGCTGTGATGGCGATGAGGAGGCCGAAGTAGGCCGTGGGGCGGAAGGGAGAGAGCGCGAACAGGGCGAAGCCGCCGGTGACCGCACCGCTGCTGATCACGGCTGCTTTCCCCATTGTGAAGAGGGCGAAGGCGATGGCCTGGGGTGTTTCCATTTGAGCGCGGGCGAGCCGGTAGCGGTATAGGAAGTGAATCGTATCGTCGATGATCAGCCCAAGGGCGATGCCCGCAACCGTGACGGTGGCTGTGTTCAAGGCGATGTTTGTCCAACCCATGAAGCCGAGTGTCATTGAGATGGGAATTGCGTTGGGGGCCAGTGCGATGGTCGCCACCCACCAGGATCGAAAGCCCAAAAGTACGACCAACGCGGTGATGGTGAGTGCGATGGCAAAGGATTCGATTTGCGTGCGAAGGAGAAGGACCTGACCTTCAATGAACAATGGTATGGGGCCGGCGACTTCGCCTGAAACCGCGCTGCCGAGGGAGTGGTTTGCCAGGCGTTTTTGAAGGCGTTCGATCAACTCGAAGACGGCATTGGAAGAACTGGTGGTCGTGAGGATGGTTGTACGTAAGGTGATCCGGTCTCCCTCGACGAGCAGGAAGCGCTTGGCGAGGGCGGGTAGTTCTTCTTCCGTGAAAGCCTCGCGGAGTTCCGCTGGGGAGAGGACGAATTCCTGAGTGGCCTCGCGGGTGGGCTCGAGGAGGATCGAGACGACCTGGCGGGCCAGCGGTTCGGTTTTGAGAGTCGTGGTGAAAAAGTCGCGATACTCGTTGAGGGCTTTGTCCGAGAGCAGGATTTTGCGGGGGCCGGAGAAGACGATGTCGATGGGCGTCATGCCCATGAGGCGGTCCTCGATCGAGTGATAGTTGGCTGGGACGCGGTGTGAGGCTGGGAAGAACTCAAGGATGTGGGATTCGATGCGGATTTTGGACATGCCGACGAGGGCGGCAATCGAGGCCACCGTAGTGATGAGGATGATGGCAGTGCGATGCCTGCCGAGCCAGGCGGTGTAGCGGGAGGCGCGATCGAGGGTCCAGAACTTTTGCGCACTCGGGCCGCGTGGGGCGACTTTACTGCTCAAGGAGAGTAGGGCAGGAAACAGGGTAAAGCAGAGGATTGATGTGGAGAGAACGCCGATGGCTGTGAAGATGCCGAGGTCGCGTACGGGAGGAATCTCCGAAGTGGCGAGGGCGGCGAAACCGGCGGATGTCGTGATGGTGCACAAGACGCTAGGCCGCAGGATGCCGCGGAGAGCCTGCCGCCATGCGGCTGCGGGTGCGAGTTCCACGGGGAAGCTGTGGAAGAAGGCCAGGATGTGCATGGCCTGCGTGACGGTGACGACGGCGAGGATGGCGGGGATGGTGGAGACAACGAGGTTGAGAGGCCTATCGAACCAGGCGAGCAGACCCATGGCCCAAACTGAAGAACAAGTAATCACGGCAATGGCGGCCAGCACGCCACGCCACTCACGAGTGGCCCAGTAGAGGACGAGGCACATGGCGAGGGCGACGATGGGGCCGATCGTGGAAAGGGATTGACGCGAGCCGATGTCGAGGTCGTTTGTGATGACGATTGTGCCGGCGAGCCCGAATGCTCCGAGGGGAGAGCCAGAGAGGATGGCGGTGACTTGATCGAGCAGGGAGCGTTGCCGCTCCACGGAGAGAGCCGTGCGCGGCAGAATCAGAATGGCGGCGTGGCGGAGATCGGGACTGCTGAGGTAGGCGGTGATGGGAGGTGGGGGGCCTGGGTCCGAGGTGGATTCTTCGACGAATCGAGGAGGGTAGACGGCCTCAACTTCGGGAAGGTCGCGGAGGCGCGAGGTCAGGCGTTGCCACTCGGGTAACTGTTGAGCGAGTGCGCTGCCTTCAACGCGCGCGAGCAAGAGCGAGCCATCGCCGAATTTCGCCTGGAAGTCCTTGAGTGATATGAGAGCCGGAGAGCTTGTGGGTAGCCAAGCTTCGGCTGTGTTGTCGACGCGGGAATTGCGAAGCGGGACCAGCAGTAGGAGCGTGAACAAACCAACGCAGAGAAAGATTGGAGTGGGGCGAATCAATAGATGGCTCTTGAATTGAGGGTATCGAATGATGGACGAATCCTGCGCGAGGCCTGGTTGACGTTAATCTGGTCTCGATGATGTTTCCATTTCTTGTTGACGCTGTGGTGGGGTTGGTTTTGATGACAGGGGAAGCTTCGGCTTGCTCGGTGACGATTGAGGCGCAAGGGGTCAAGGGGAGTCGAGGTGTGGTGGGGTATGCGCTGTTCGCCTCGAAGGAGGGTTGGCCGGAGCAGGTTGCGAAAGCTTACAAAGATGGTTCGCAGGCGGCGGCAGAGGGCACGGTGGTGTTGGCTGTAAATGAGATAAAGCCGGGGCGATATGGCGTCGTTGTGCTGCACGACGAGAATCGCAACAAGAAACTCGATAAGAAGCCGAGCGGAAGGCCGACCGAGGGCTGGGCGATGTCGAACAACCCGAAGGCGAAATTGCAGGTGCCGAAGTTTGAGTCCGCAGTGACGGAATTGAAGTGCGGACAGCGGTTGGTGGTGCAGATGCGCTATCCGACGAAGGATCAAGCCAGCGAGCGGTAGAGGGCGCGTTGTTTTTCGCCGATCGCGGTCCAGCTGTATTGGGCTTCGACGGTGCGGCGGGATTGCTGTTCGAGCTGGTTGCGGAGTGGGGCGTTCGATTGAAGCTCTTCGATGGCTTTGGCGAATTCGGCGGAGGTTGGGGCTAGAAGAAAGTCTTTGCCGGGTTCGAGGTCGAGGCCGTTGACGCCGCCGGGGGTGGAGACGATGGCTTTGCCGCAGGCCATGGCCTCCATGATCTTGATGTTGGTGCCGGCGCTCGCGAGCAGAGGCGCGATGACGACTTCGGCTTTTTCATAGGCAGGGCGCACGTCGGAGACGAAGGCCTCGAGCTCGATGTTCTGTTGATTGAGGTTGATCGTGACGCGGTCTTTGTAGAAGTCGACGTAGTATTGCGGATTGCGCCCGGCGATGATGTGGAGTTCGGTGTCTTTGAGTTGGGGCCAGACTTCGTTGAGGAACCAGGCGAGGGCCATCAGGTTGGGGAGGTGCGCGAGGCTGCCGATGAAGAGAAGACTGCGGGGCTCGGGCGGAGTAGAACTGGGTTGGAAGCGGTCGAGATCGACGCCGTTCTCGAGTACGGCAACGCGTTTGGCGCCTGTGACCGTGGCGCTGTCCTTGCCGGACATGACAACGGTGGAATCAACGTCACGCCAGGCCTGGCGCTCGAAGTTGTTCCACTTTTCGAGTTCGAGGCGGAGATCGAAATCGTCTTTGTCGCGAAGGAGCTGCGAGTAGAGGTCGAGGGTAATGTCGTGTTCGACCAGGATCGTCTTTGCCGGGTGGCAGGCTTTGGCGTATTGAGCCATCTGGGTGAATTCGAGCTGGGCGATTTCGGGGTGCCATTTACGCTGGACCCAGCGGATGGCGGCCTCGAAAGTGTTGCTGGCGAAATCATCGACCACCTTGGGTGTGGGCGTGGAACGGCGGTAGTGGGAGCCCTCGCGTTTGACCTGCAGAATTTCGACGCAAAGGGCGGTGAGCTCGGGCGCGGGTGTTATGAATTCGTCGACAAAGCTGAGGAGGACCAGAGAATAATCCTTGGCGGCTTCGCGCATCAGGTTGAACATGCGGACCGCGCCGCCGTGAGACAGCGGGAAGGGCATGTAGCAGGTGGCGATGAGGAGGCGAGGTTTGTCCGGCGAGGCGCTGCCAGGGAAGCAGGCGAGGTCGCCGCAGCCGAGGGCGAGGATTTCGTGCTCGTTGATTTTGGGCTGCGCGGGGCGGTCCCACTTGAAGTATGGTTTTTCGAAGGCGGCGAAGCGCAGGGCGTACATCGCGATGGGGGCGGGTTCTGGCACAGCGGCCAGCAGGTTGATGCGGTTGACCGCGCGCTGCCAAAGATCTTGAAAGACGCCTGGAGTGGCTACGCTCGACTGGATCCAGCGAAGCAGATTCTGCTCGATGGCGAGTTCGATCGAGGAGGCGGCAAGGAAGCGGGCGGTCGTGGAACGGTGGTGATGGATGACCTTTGCGCCGGAGACAAAGACAGTGGGCCAGCCTTGTTGCCAGCCGCGCCAGCCAGTGTCGAGGTCTTCGACGTATGCGGGGCGGAAGGCCTCTTTGAAGCAACCGATGGCGAGGAGTTTCGCCGTGTCGTACAGCGAGCATCCGCCGGAGCCGTAGAAGACGGGGGTATCGTTTTCGCCTTCGATGGGCGTGTCGCAGCGTAGAGGGAAATCGCGGAGACCCGTTGGTTTGTAGTTTGCTTTGCCGGTTTCTTCGCGCCGCTTGCCTTCAGGCATGAAGATCTGGGCTGTGGCGCAGAAAAGGTCTGGAGTCCTGTCGAAGGCTTTGTAGAGCTCTTCGAAGAAACCGGGCTCGAGGACCATGTCGTTATTGAGCAGGCAGGTGTGAGTGGTGCGGGAGGCGCGGATGCCCATGTTTACCGCGGCGGCGAAGCTGAGAGGGTGGTCGGAGGTGAGGACTTGAACGAAGCCAGAGGCAAGGGAGGCGGTTTCATCGTCGGATCCGTTGTCGACAACCGTCACCTTGCTGACGATGCCGGGCTGGATTTGGGGGAGCAGGGTTTTGAGGAGATCATAGCCCTGACGGGAAGGAATCACGACGGTGATGCCGGGCTGGAGTGCTGGTGTGGGTTCGGATCGGAGCGGCCTGGTTTCCAGCGGCTTGCGGCGGCGGGCGAGGCGATAGAGAAGGGGACGCTCCCAGGCGAGAGGATGCGCCATGCGACAAAGGATGGTGTAAAGCTTGCCGCCGGGAGTTGTTTGATAACGGATGAGGTTCTTGAGCCGCCAAGTGGCATGGCGGAGAATGGTCGCAATGCCTCGGGGATGCAGAGGGAAGTGGCCATAGTTTTCGTTGAAAAGATAGGTACGGGTAGGGCAGATTCGCAGTCCGAGGAAACGCATAGCCCAATAGGGTATTTTGGGCTGCAGAAGGATCATGTTGAAACGGATGCAGCGCTCGGAGCCGATGTGCCAGAGGATGCGCTGGCGGTTGGTTTCAAGATCTTCGAAGGGGTGCCAGGGGATCCAATGGCAGGGTTCGTGGGGTGCAAACTCGGAGACAAGAAAAACTGGAAGTTTGGTGTCTCCGACTTTCTTGACCTCCTCCACGAATTGATCGATCAAGTCTTGGGAGCAACTGGCGAAGGCGAGTTTGATGTCAGATGAGTTTGCGCCAGTCGGCACTGGAGATTCCGTTCTGTGATGCGTAGTCGAGGGCTTGTAGGCAGAATGCGGTGGAGACGGGGTTGACGTGTGGGGTCATAGCACCGTCGCGGCGTCCGAAGCCGAACCCGCCATCGAGGGTGGGGTCTTCGGAGCGGTATTGAAAAGCTTCGATTCGAATGAGTTCGCCTTCGTTGGGTGCGCCGCCCATGAGGAGCTTGATGCGGAGGAGTTGAGCGCAAACGTCGCTGCGCAGGAAGCGCGGAGCGAGTTGTTCGCGGAGCTTTTCGCCGTGGGCGAGGGCCGAGCGCAGCAGGTACTGGATGGGTTCACGGTCCTTGACGGGCTGAAGGCCTTCGAGAAAGTAAGCCCAGGCATGGAGGCGATCCATCTTTTTCAGTTCATCGGTTTCGTTGTCGAGAGTTTCTGCATAGTGCTCCAGGGAGAACTGCAGTACGCCTTCGTAGAGGTCGAGGAAGTGTTGGTCTGAGGTGACTTCGCCGAGATCGCGCCAGGCGAGGGCGGATTTGAGTTGGAATGCGCCGGGCATGCGGCTCCACCAGATTGAGTATTCTTCAGGGCTCTTGCAAGGAAGGAGAACGATGGGGTGGAAGCCACGAATCCCCTTGAAGTCTCGCTCCATGGCCATGCCGATGTCGCGTGCGCGATCGAGGTAGGGAGAATGGTTGGTGATGCGATAGAGCCGGAGTAGGCCCCGCGCGATGATGCCGCAGTCGAAGTAGTAGCTATAGCGAGAGCCTTTGTGGATCTCGAAGGGCATGGAGCGGGATTCGGCATCCCAGGCTTTGTGGGTGAGGTAGTCGCCGGAGAGGCGAGCGGCAGCGAGAAATTGTTCGTCGCCGGTCTTTTCAAACAGGTGGCAAAAAGCGGAAACGGCGTAGCCGGTGATCTCAGTGGATGAGGGCAGGTTTTCGCGGGAGTCAGTCAAGCGGTAGCGTGCAACACCGCCGTCGGGGGATTGAATGCCGGAGTGGAGGAGCCAGTGGCCGGCCCGCGAAGCAGGTGACAGATCTTGAGAAAGCAACCCATGATTATACTTTGAGCAGTGGCGAAACGGCTTTTGACCCTAACGGCGGTGTGGTGGCTCGGCACAGGTGGGCTGGTTGGGCAACTGCGGCCTGGGGTGCCGACAGGGATTCTGGATGCGCGGTTGGTGTCGGTTGCGGGGCAGCAGTTGGAGCTGGTATTGGAAGGCGGGCGTGAGATGATTTGTCAGATCGACGGGCGCACGTATATCGATCGCGAGCGTGAGCGATTGACGGCGAAGGATTTGAAACCTGGGGATTATCTCGAATTAGTGACGGAACGGCAGGGGATTGGGGGCAGTTGCTTTGCGCGGATGATTCATGTTGTGGGGATGCAGCGGCGGTTTGCCGGCAGGGGGAAGGTAGGGCAAGTGAGGCGTTCGACCGAGAGCTTTGCGCCCCGTGGGAGCGTGACCGTGACGGGAATGGTACGGGACTTGCAAGAAAAGATGCTGGAGCTTCGCACGAAGCAGGAAGGGACGATGAAGTTCCACGTACGGCCGGATACCAGCTTCGTTCGAGATGGAGTGGAGGTGGGGGCGGGCGAGGTGGACCGGACGCAGCCTGTTTTTGTTCGGGCGGGCTATGATTTCAATGGAGAATTGGAGGTTTATCAGGTGGCCTGGGGGGCGATTGTGCAACCGGAAAAGCGGCTCCCACGTCCGTAGGGCAAAGGGCTATACTTAAGGTTTAGTTTCACCTGATCCAACCGTAGGAAAAATGTTGAGTTACCAGCTTCTAGCAAGCCTGTGTGTAATTGCATGTGTGGCGACAGCCCAAGAGTTTTACACCGGCCAGGCAGCCCGCCTGATTATTGGGCAAAAAAGTTTTACCGACCAGTTTCCCGGCAACAGCGATGTGCAGCTTGGGGCGGCAGGGGGTATCGCTATCGGCGGAAACCGTTTGTTTGTCGCGGATTCGAGCCGTATTGGCGCTGATCCGGCAAATCATCGGGTCGTGATCTTCGAAAATCTCTCCAGCACGGTACCTGCAGCGGACGTAGCCCCACCGCAGGGGCCGCGTTGCCCGGCGTGCGTCGGAAAAGCGAGCGTTGTGCTGGGACAGCCGAACTTCCAAGTGACGGCAGATAAGATGTTTCCTTCGCGGGTGGCGGCCAACACGATGCGCCTTGCAACCGCGGTGGCCTCAGACGGCAGGGTACTCGCCGTTGCCGATACGGATTTCAATCGCATTCTGATTTGGCGGAATCTGCCGACCTCAAATGGGCAACCGGCCGATGTGGTGTTGGGTCAGGAAAGCCTGGATAAGCTGCGCCCGATTGCGACCGACAACAAGTCGTTGCGTGGACCTCAAGGCGTATGGATTCAGGATGGGCGCCTGTTTGTTGCGGATACGCAAAACCACCGGGTCCTGATCTGGAACCGGATTCCGACCTCGAACGACCAGGCGGCTGATGTGGTGGTGGGGCAGCCGAATTTTACGACAATCCCGCAGGTGGATATTTCCCGCGCGGTGGTTGAGCCGAAGAATAACAATCTGTTGAATCCGGTGTCGGTGACCAGCGACGGGCGGCGTTTATTCGTCTCTGACCTCGGTCACAATCGTGTTCTGATCTGGAATACGATTCCGACCTCGAACGGTGCGGCTGCCGACATCGTGCTTGGCCAGCCAGACTTCACCAACTTCTTCGCAAACAACACCTCGAAGCTTTGCGCTGCGAGCGGCAAAGACTCAGGGGGCAAAGACACCTTCCCGGGCCGATGCGCTTCAACGATGAACTTTCCCCGATTCGCTTTGAGCGACGGGAAGCGTTTGTTTGTTGCCGACGGCGGAAATGACCGCGTTTTGGTGTACAACAACCTGCCTACAGCGAACGGTGCTCCAGCGGACGCAGTGCTTGGGCAACGATCAGCGACTTTGAACCTGACGAGCGACGGCGCCTTCCCGAACTTCGTATCGGCGGCGGACGTGATTCGAACGCCCACCTCACTGGCCTGGGACGGAGCGAATCTATATATCGCCGATCCTTATAACCGGAGAGTTCTGGTTTACACGGCCGCGCCGCGTCTGATTACCGACACTGGTGTGCGGAATGCAGCAAGCCGCGAGATCTTCTCTGTCGGGTCGATCACTTTGGGTGGCACTCCCACAGAAAACGAAGTGATTACGATTAAGGTGAATTTCGACGACAAGAACAAAGACAACACAAGCTATACCTACAAATTCCCCAAGGATGGCAACTTCACCGCAGCCATCAACTCTCTCGTGAGCGATATCAATACGAAGAACGGCGGAAACAAGGACGTGATTGCAAACTCTGTAATTCGTGCCACTTTCTTCGTGATTCTGTTGACAGCAAGGACCTCGGGGCCTGCTGGTGACGCAGTGGCGGTATCGGCCGAAGTGGCTCCGGCCAAAGAAGGCGAAACGCCCAAGGTAAATGCAGCTTCTTCTGGCGCCAATTTGACCGGTGGTCAGGATGCAGCCCAAATTGCAGCTGGAACGATTGTGACCATCCTCGGAGAAGGATTTACGGATCGAACCGAATCGATTCCGATGAATTCACCAACCTGGCCGCGCGGCCTTGCTGGAGTAGAAGTATTTTTCGACGGGGTCAGCTCTCCGATTCAATCGGTTTCGCCGACGCAAATCATTGCTCAGATTCCAATTGAGTTGAGGGACACTACTGGTTCCAATGCCTGGGTGCGCTCTGTGAAACGCGACGGAACTGTGGTGCATAGCGCGCCAGTGGGTGTACCAGTGATTCTGCAGAACCCAGGCATTTTTGCGGAAGAAGGCGCTGACCCGCGGCCCGGCATCATCACGCACTATTCAAGTTCGGCGACTGCGACCATCTCGCTGGACGGTACGGCGAAAAAAGATGACGTGGCTACCATTACGATCAATGGCCGCAACTACGAGGCCAAAGTGCTCGAAAGCGAAATCAAGAGCGATAATCCATCCGCAGCGAATTTCGTGTTGCGCGATAAGATTGTCGACGCGATCAACGCCAATGGCGGCGATCCGGAAGTTGAAGCGTTTCGAAGCGGATTCTTCACGCGTATCCGGTTGCGCTCGAAGAAACTCGGCCCGGATGGGAACGGGACGCCGATTGCGGTGAAGACGAACACGGATTCGGGCATTATTCTGACGGCCTTCAACAACGAACTCTGCTGTGCGAATGTGGCAGGCGCAAGGGTTACCGACGATAACCCCGCAGTGCCCGGCGAGACGCTTGTGATTCTTGCCACGGGCCTGGGAGATATCTTGCCTGAGGAAGCGAACAATTCTGTGTTCACTGGCATTGCCTATAACGGACCTGAGTTTAACGAGCCGAGAGAGTTTGTTTCCTCCCTGGCTGGCGGTAAGACAGCGAACGTTTTGTTTGCCGGATTGAGGGTTGGATTGATCGGTGTGTACGAAGTTCACCTCGAACTCAATTCGGATTTAAACACGAATCCTCGAACGCAGATGACCCTCGCGCAGAGTTTTCAGGTCAGCAATATCGTGACCTTTGCTCTGAAGAACGCCAAGAAAGACGCTGGCATTCAGTAATTACATTTCGTGAGGTTTGAGGTTGAGGCCGCGAAGCACTGCTTTGGCGGCCTCAACTTTTTCTGGGAGAACGTAAAAGAAAACGCCGGTGCGCTCAGAGCGAAAGATTAAGCCGCCGGAATAGGTATCGAGCTCGATGGCGTAGTCGATTCCAGCCTGGGTAAGGGCTTCCTCAAGGGGGAGCGATTCCTTCAGTTTCTTTGCGATGTAGACGAGATCGAGTTCGGCCTCGCCGAAATACTCTGGTTCCTGTCGCACGGGGTTAGGAAAGCATGGCGACGATGGAATCTTTGGAGCCAGGGCCCTTGGAATCGTACCAGGCCAGAAAGTCTTCTCCGACTGTTTCCAGATTCTTGAAGGCTTGTGGGTTCTTGCGCGCTTCGCGCAAGGCGGGCAGCACGGCCTTGATGCGGAGGTAGGTGAGGAGCAGCTCGCCACCGGACTGGAAGTAGAGGTCTTTGTTGAGAACGCCGGAGGTGATGAAGCTGGCGACCATCTCGAAATAGCTGGTGACCTGGCGCATGTTGGCGTTTTCAGGCGTCCCCGGGGCGGCGATGGTATTCATCTCGTCGATTGTTTTGGGCCGGAAATTGGCGGCGAACCAGGAGCGCGCGGCGCGCATTTTGTCCTCCCGGCGGATTTCGTAAAGACGCAGAATCAGATTGGCGTCATCGTAGGTAGCTTGCATGGCCATAAGTCGAATATCGCACAAGGGTTGAATTCCAGAGAGAGAAATAGGCTGGAAAATCGACTAGGTCAGAGTATGACTGCGATTGCGGAACAGGAAGAATTGTTATGGCTGGCGCTGAAGTTGACGCCGCAATTGGGTGCGCGGCGGGCCGTGGACATGCTGGAGCAGTTTGGTGGACCGGGAGCGATTTTCCAACTGGAGTCGCTGGAGTTGCAAGGGGCCGGGCTTTCGGCCAGTGTGGCGCGATCGATCGAGGCCGGATCGGCGATGGAGGACGCTTTGAATCAGCAACGGCTGATGCGGACCAGCGGAACGGAATTGCTGACGTATTTCGATGACCGCTATCCGGCGATGCTGAAGCAGATCTACGATCCGCCAATGGCGCTGTTCGCGCGCGGCAATCTGGATTTGCTGGATGAGCCGAGTGTGGCTGTAGTGGGTACGCGGCGGCCAAGTCCATACGGGCAAGCGGTGGCAGACCGGTTCTCTCGGGAGTTAAGCGAGGCAGGATTGTCGATTGTGAGCGGCATGGCGCGAGGGATCGATACAACTGCGCACAAGGCAACGCTGGCCGTCGGGGGGAAGACGATCGCCGTGCTCGGCTGCGGAGTGGACATTGTGTACCCGGCGGAGAACAAGTCGTTGGCGGCGCAGATCGCGCGTGACGGGTTGATTCTGAGCGAGTATCCGATGCGGACGCCTGGGTATCCACAGAACTTCCCGGTGCGGAACCGGATTGTAAGCGGGTTGAGTCATGGCGTATTGATTGTTGAAGGGGCGCAGTATTCGGGCTCGGCGATTACCGCGCGGCTGGCTCTGGATCACGGCAGAGAAGTTTTTGCTGTGCCTGGCAACATTACCTCGAAGCAGAGTTGGGGGCCGAACCTGTTGATCCGGCAAGGGGCGAGGCTGGTGCAGGAGCCGAGTGATGTGCTGAGTGATCTGCCGTTGCATGCGCGGCAGAGGTTGAGGGCGAGCGGCCGGCAGCGGCTGCTCGGAGAGGAAGAGAGTTTCGAGCATCCGATGCAGGCATTGCGTGGGAAGGTGGTTGCCGCGCTCCACTTCGACGATCCGCTGACGATCGATCAACTGCTTGAGAAACTCAATCAGGCGGGACAAGCGAGTACTTCCGAGGTGATCGCAATCCTCTTCGAATTGGAATTGGAGGGGATCGTGCGGCAGCTACCCGGCAAGGCGTATGTGAAGGTGTGGCACTAAACTAATGGAATGATTTTGTTGCGACCGCTGGATGCCGGAGATGCGGCCGCGCTATTTCCACTGCTGGCCGGCGTGGCGGAATCGCTTGTAGTGGATGGCCCTGAGGATGAACGCGAACTGGAACTGGCGCTCGATACCCGGCTGGAATTGGTGGATGCCGGGGTGGTGAGGGCCTTTACGATTGTTGGATCGGAGACTGGCGTAGTGATGGGGTCGATTCATTTGAAGTACGACAGCGGGCGAGGCTTGGGTGAGATGGGGGTTTGGCTGGGGAAGGAATTTCATGGGTGCGGGTTTGGGAGCGAGGCGATTGGACGCGTGATGGAGAAGGGGTTTGGGGAGCTTGGCTTGAAGCGAATCGAGGCGCAGATCTTCGAGGGCAATCAGGCGAGCCGGAAGGCGTTTGAGAACAATGGGTTTGTTTGGGAGCGGACCGACGTGAATGGTGTGATGCAGCGGGGAATCTTCAGAGATATCTGGATTCTTGCTGCCTACGCCGATGCGGGTGGAGGGACGAAAGGGAACATATGAGCGACGGAATGGAAGAACGCGAAGAAATCCGAATTCGGCGCGAGCAGGAAAAGAAAGAAAATCGCGAAAATCGAATTGACTACGATGACGCCTACGAGGGTGAGCCCGAGCGGGTCGATTCGTAGGCGTTTTCGCCAAGAGCAATTTGGGAATCCCGGGGACCATTAGCCCCCGGAGTTGTTAGACTTCGACTTCGTCGGCTTCCTCGGCAGTGGCCTTGGAGGATTTCTTTTTCGTTGTCTTCTTGGCGGTGGCGCGGGGCGTTTTTGCGGCTTTCTTGGCGGCTTCGGGCCCGCCGGCGTCAGCGATCTGCTGGGCACGGGCGGCAAGCAGCTCGAAAGCTTGCTCGTTGGTGAGCTGCATCGGGTCTGACCCGCGCGGCACAGTGGCGTTTACTTCTCCGTCGGTGACATACGCACCGTAGCGACCGCTCAAAAGCTTGACTGCCTTCTGGTTGGCGGGGTTGACGCCGAAATCCTTAAGGGAGGTTTGGCCGCGAACGCCGCCGCGACCACGGGCCTTGGGCTGCGCGATCAGGTGCAGAGCCTGTTCGAAGGAGACATCGATCGGAGAAAGGTCCGCCGAGAGACTGCGCGTCTCTGCGCCCGATTGGACATAGGGTCCAAAGCGGCCATTAGCGGCAATGACTTTTTCTCCCGATTCGGGATGCATGCCGAGCGTCTTGGGAAGCGATAGCAGCTTGCAGGCATGGACAAGGTCCACGTCCTTCAGGTCTGTGCCCTGGACCAGGGAAGCCATCTTGGGTTTGGCGCCATCGCGGCCATCGCCAAGCTGCACGTAGGGGCCGTAACGGCCCACCTTGAGGTAGACCGGCATGCCGAATTCCGGATGGAGGCCGAGGCTTTCCGGCTCTTTGCTCGCCGTTTCGAGCATCTCGAGAGCCTTGGGCAGGGTGAGCTCATCCGGGGGCATTTCATCCGGTACGCTGGCGCGGCGCTCACCATCGCTGATGAAGGGGCCGTAGCGACCGATGCGGACTTCGACTTTCTTGTCTTCCCACTCGCCCAATGGCAGACCGTTGATGATGCGCGGGTCGATTTCTTTTTCGCCGGTGGAAACCAGATCTTTGAGACCTGGCAGACCGTCGCCGAAATAGAAAGCCTTGAGATAGGTAGTGCTGGTGTTTTCACCGCGTGAGATGGCGTCGAGATCGTCTTCAAGCGAGGCAGTGTACTGGTAGTCGAGAAAATTCGTGAAGTGCTGTTCGAGCAGACCAACGACGCCCATGGCCGTAAAGGTTGGAACCAGAGCCGTGCCCTTCTTGAAGGCATAGCTGCGATTGAGCACCAGTTCCACAATCGAGGCCCAGGTGGAGGGCCGACCGATGCCAAGCTTTTCGAGTTCTTTGATCAGCGAACCTTCCGTAAAGCGATTGGGCGGTTGAGTGGAGCGCTCAAGCGGATCGGCCTTGAGTGTCTTTAAGGCATCGGAGGCAGCCATGCGAGGCAGGACCCGGTCCTGCTCGTTTGTGTTGCCGCCATTGTCCTCGTCTTCTTCCTCGTGATAAGCCTTGAGAAACCCAGCAAAGGCAATGGTCTTGCCGCTAGCGCGCAGGGTTGCGTCCCCTGCATCCACCAGCACGGTAGTATTGGTTCCGCGAGCGTCGGCCATCTGGCAAGCCACGGTGCGCTTGTAAATCAGATCGTAGAGGCGATAGGCTTCCTGGCCGAGGGTGGCCTGAACCACGTCGGGGCTGGTGAAACGATCGCCAGCAGGGCGGATCGCTTCGTGCGCTTCTTGCGCGTTCTTCACCTTGGTCTCGTACGTACGCACCGCAGGCGAAAGGTATTGCTTGCCGTATTCAGTCTCAATCAGTTGTCGCGCCGCGCGGATCGCTTCCTCCGACAAGGCAGTCGAATCAGTACGCATGTAGGTGATGTAGCCGTTTTCGTAGAGCTGTTGGGCCACCTGCATGGTGCGCTTGGCGGAGTAGCGCAATTTGGAATTCGATTCCATCTGCAGGCTTGAGGTGACGAATGGAGCTGCCGGTCGTTGGACGAAGGGTTTTTCTTCGACGCTGCGGACCGTGACGGGGCCCCGATCGAGCAGGCCGACGATCCGATCTGCACCGGCCTTGTCGAGGAGCACCAATGAATTCGCGTCTTCGAGCTTGCCCGTATCCGGGTTGAAGTCTTTGCTTGTGGCGACGCGCTTGCCGCCGAGCTGGAACAATTCTGCTTCGAAGGCGGGCTCTTCGCCGGGCTTGGAAAATTTGGCTTTTACCGACCAATAATCTGCCGATCGGAATCGAATTCTGGCCCGTTCACGCTCGACCAACAAACGCACGGCAACGCTCTGCACGCGGCCGGCACTGAGGCCCGGAGCCATTTTCTTCCAGAGCAGCGGGCTGACTTCGTAGCCAAACAACCGGTCAATAATGCGGCGGGTTTCCTGAGCGCGTACGAGGTCTTCATCAATCTCGCGGGCATTCTCAAGGGAATGCAGGATGGCGTCCTTGGTGATTTCGTTAAAAACCAGACGCCGTGTTGGAATCTTGGGCTTGAGGACTTCCCTCAAATGCCAGCTGATGGATTCGCCTTCGCGATCTTCGTCAGTTGCGAGGTAGAGAAGGTCTGAATTCTTGAGCAGGTCCTGAAGTTCTTTGACCTGATCTTTCTTGCCTTTGGGTACGACGTAGATCGGCTCGAAGTCGTCATTGATATTGACGCCGAGACGGGCCCAGGGCTCCTTTTTCAACTTGGCCGGGACTTCGCTAGCGTTCTCGGGAAGATCGCGCACGTGCCCCATCGACGCGCGGACCACGAAATCCTTTCCGAGGAATTTCGTGATTGTTTTCGCTTTTGTCGGAGACTCGACAATGACCAGTGACTTCGATGCCATTCGCTATTAAGACCGTTCCTAAGGATTCTGCCTGGCGGGTTCCCACTAAAAGTTCCGCATCCACCCGACTATCGAAAAGTGTACAACGGAATTTAAGCATGTCCGCCGACCCTATCGCCTGTCCGCGCTGTTCGGGCGGAAAAATCGTTCTGAAACACTCCAGGGAGCGCAAGCCGTTTTATGGCTGCACACATTTTCCATCTTGCACGTTTAGTTCCACCTACCGTCCGGTTGCAGAGCGATGCCCGGAATGTTCAAGTCCTTACCTGGTGGAACGAGAGCTGAGAGGCGTGAACTGGCTGCGCTGCCCGGTTCGCGGATGCAAATTTGAGCGGAGGGTGAGCCTTTTTTGAATCTTTCCGCGCGTTCTTAGTGTCTACTAACTTAGTAGGTACTAGCTTATGGGTGGATCCACAAGACTCAGCAGTCAAGACAGACGGTCGGCGATTCTCGCGTCTGCAATCCGGCTTTTTTCGGAGCGAGGCTTTCGCGGGGTCACCACGCGCGAACTCGCAGCCAGTATTGGCGTTAGCGAACCCGTTTTATATCAACACTTTCCGAGCAAGAAAGACCTCTATACGGCAATTATCGAGGAGTCGAAAGACCAGCATTACCACGATGCCCTTGAAGGATTGTCGAGGCTGGCGGAATCTGCTGACGATGAACAATTCTTCACTCATTTAGCGAATGCCATGATCCAGTGGCATGAACTGAAGCCGGAGCTGATCCGGCTGAAATTCTTTTCCAATTTGGAAGGGCATGAACTCATGGAGGAATTCCATGACAAGCAGGCCCGGCCGTTTATTGAAGTGATTGTTGGTTATATCGAGAAGCGCATGGAACAGGGTGCGTTTCTCGATGTCAATCCGCTGTGTGCCGCGTTAGCTTTCTGCGGAACGATCGGACATTATTGCCAGTCGACTATCTTATTTCGCTCTTCGATCTGCCACAGCGTGTGTCGCGAAGAGATGGTGCGTATATCGGTGAAGTTATTTTTAAACGGGATTCGGAAGGTATAGAAATGCAAGCAATCATCATTACCCTCGCAATCGTTCTGGCGTTGACGGGATGCCTCAAAAAGCAAGAAGCGGCACCTGTGGCGAAAGCTCCTGAAGCAATTCAGGTGAAGGTGCAACAGGCGGTATCGAAGACGCTCGACAAGTCGATTGGTGTGACCGGCACGCTCGAAGCCGACGAAACCGTAAATCTGAGTTTCGAGATCCAAGGGCGGATTTCGAGTTTCAAGGTGGATTTCGGCCAACTGGTTAAGAAGGGCGATGTGATCGCTGAGCTGGACCGGCGGGAGTATGAATGGCAACTGGAGCGCGCGAAGGCCAATGTGGGCCAACTTGCGGCGCGGCTGGGTATGAAGACCCCGGAGGAATCCTATCCCACTTCGACCGCTGCGATGCGACAGGCGCAAGCCAATTACGATGACGCGAAGTCCAAGTACGAATCGGCGGCAAAGCTGGTACAGAGTGGGGACATCTCCAAGGAGAGAGCCACAGAGCTAGGCAAGACCCTGCAAGCGCGTCAGGCTGTCATCGACGCTGCGCGCGATGAAATGAACGGATTGATCGCTCAGTTGCGAGCCCAGAAGGCGGATCTTGAGATTGCCACCAAGCGACTCGGCGATACGGTGATTCGTGCTCCGTTCGATGGCGGCATCAGCGCGAAGCTCATCAGCCCGGGGCAGTACATCAAAGACAACACTCCCGTAGCGACTCTTGTGAAGACCAGCCCGCTTCGTTTGCGCGTGGAAGTGCCCGAAAATTATTCGGCGCAGATCGGTCAGGGAAGTGTTGTGAGCTTTACAACCGATGCAGCGCCTGGCAAGGAATTCCAGGCTGTGATTCAAAAGTTGAACCCTACCTTCGATGCGAGAAACCGTACGTTGCTCGCGGAATCGAAGATTGCGATTTCAGACAGCCGGTTGCGTCCCGGCAGCTTCGTGCAAGTGAAGCTGGTGACGCGCAAGAGCGACGCGATCGTCATGGTGCCCCGCAATGCAGTGTATTCCGTGGCGGGATTGAACAAGGTGTTCGTAATTCGTAACGGTAAAGCTGTCGAAGTACGCATCACTCCTGGTGCCGAGGTGGAGGGCTGGACAGAGGCCCCGGCTGGTGCGATCCAGGCCGGAGAGCCGATCGCAGTCAGTAATCTTCTGAGCCTTGTCAATGGTGTCGCGGTGAAGACGCTCTAGGAGCCCGTCATGCAGAAACTCGCTGAAATTTGTATCAAACGGCCAGTGTTCGCCACCATGCTGATTATGGCGCTGGTGGTATTGGGGCTTGATTCCTACCGGCGGCTGGGCGTGGACTTCTTCCCGAAGGTGGAGTTCCCGTTCGTAACGATTGCCACCGTATTGCCAGGAGCAGCGCCGGAGGAAGTAGAAAGTCAGGTCAGCAAGCGGATCGAAGAGGCGGTAAACACGATCTCTGGTATCGACGAACTTCGCTCGAGCTCGAGTGAAGGAAACTCGGTAGTTTCCATTCAGTTCTCCCTGGAGAAGGATGGAGACGTGGCCGCCCAAGAAGTGCGCGACAAGGTGAACCAGGTGCTGAACCAGTTGCCTAAGGACGCCAAGCAGCCCGTGATTCAGAAGGTGGCAACTGATGCCTCACCCGTCATCAGCATTGTGGTGAGATCACCGCGCGAGATTCGTGAGACCACCAAGCTGGTTGAAGACCTGATCAAGAAGAACATCGAGAGCCTGAATGGTGTGGGCGACGTGCGCTTTGTGGGCGACCGGACTCGGCAGATTCAAGTGGTTCTCGATGGTGAAAAGCTCTACAGCTACAACCTGAACGTGGACCAGATCCGATTGGCGCTGGCGGCGCAGAATGTTGAAATCCCCGGAGGACGGCTGGATCAGGGCGCGCGCGAAGTCAGTCTTCGTACGCTGGGACGCCTGATGAAGCCAGCTGACTTTGCTGACATCACGATCGGCACCACGAATGGCGTGGCGATCAAGGTGCGTGATGTTGGGCATGTCGTGGACGGAGTGCAAGAGCCGCGATCCTTGGCGAGGATCAACGGCGTGCCGGCGGTGGTGCTTGAAGTCCGCAAGCAGGCCGGTACGAACACTCTAGACGTCATTGCTGTCCTCAAGGACCGTATTGGCACCTTGCAGCGTGAGGGATTGATTCCGCGCGACCTGCAGGTGGACTATTCACGAGATCAGAGCTTCTTTATTCAAGGCGCCTTTGAAGCCGTGCAGGCCCACTTGATCGAGGGCGGGATATTCGCCGCGATTATCGTGCTGCTGTTCATCCGGAGTTGGCGAGCTACGCTGATCGCAGCCGTCGCCATCCCGACCTCAATCATTTCCACCTACACGCTAATGAACCTGATGGGTTTCACCTTGAACCAGATCTCGATGCTGGCGCTGGTGTTGATGGTGGGCATCGTGATTGACGACGCGATCGTTGTGCTCGAAAACATCTTCCGCTTTCAAGAAGAGAAAGGCATGGGGCCGATCGAGGCGGCCATCGAAGGAACCCGAGAAATTGGGCTCGCCGTGTTGGCCACTACCCTAAGTCTCGCGGTGGTGTTTATGCCGGTGGCCTTGATGAGCGGCATTGTGGGAAGGTTCATGTCGAGCTTCGGCTTCACGGCGGCGTTCGCCATCATGGTGAGCTTGCTCGTCAGCTTCACGCTCACCCCTGCTCTGTCGGCACGCTATTTGAAGCTGGCGCCGAAGGCTCATGACGCAAGCACCAAAGACGGGCTGTTGTTTAAAGTCATCGCGCGTCCCTACATGTGGTTGCTTGAGTGGAGCATGAAACATCGTTGGGTGATCGTCGTTGTCTCGCTGGTGGTGATGTACACGACGGGGCCATTGTTCAACAGCATGGGCAAAGATTTTCTCCCCGTCGACGACCAGAGCTACTTCGAGGTGACGCTGCGCACTCCGCCAGGCTCTTCGCTGGAAGGCACCACCAAGGCGATGGATCAGCTTGAGGCTGAACTGAAGAAGTTACCTGGGTTGAAGTATCTGCTGACCACGATTGGCGCCGATTTCCAAAAGCGCGTCGATCGTGGCAGTGTGATCGTTCAGTTGGTACAGCCGACAGAACGCAAGGATTCCCAACAGCAGTTGATGGAAAAGACACGCGAACTCGTGGCTAAGCTTCCCAAGGATTTGATTGTCGGCGTGCAGTTGCCCGCGCTGATTTCTGGTGGTGCGAGCGATCGAGACTATCAGTTCTATATTCAGGGGCCAGACCTTGCGCAGCTGGAGCGCTATTCACGAGCGATCATGAAGCGTCTCGATGAAGTGCCTGGTGTGGCCGATATCGATTCGTCCTACGAGCCTGGCAAGCCTGAGTTGCGCGTGGACATCAACCGCGACAAAGCGGCTGATTTGAATGTGAGTGTCAGCAGTATCGCATCGGCGTTGAGGACGCTTGTGGCTGGTGACGATCAGGCAACGACGTATCGCGAAGGAGACGACCGCTATGACGTGCAGTTGCGCGTAGACAAGCAGTTCCGCACTTCGCCGCAGGCACTGAACCGGTTGTTCGTGCCCTCGACTACGCTTGGCAATGTGCCAGTATCCAATGTGGCGAGCCTGAGGGACGCCACTGGGCCTTCGGCGATTGACCGCTATAACCGGCAGCGCCAGATTTTGATTCAGGCCAATATTGCCAAAGGCGGTTCGCTGTCTGAGGCTATCGACGCCACGCAGAAGATTGTTGCCGAACTGAATCTGCCTCCGCAGTATGCGACTGGTACGGTGGGCCGCTCGAAAGAGTTCGGCAAAGCAGCGGTGAACTTTGTAGCTGCCTTCGTGCTCTGCTTCGTGTTCATGTACATGATTCTTGCAGCGCAATTCGAGAGCTTCCTCGATCCGATCACGATTCTGTTGAGCTTGCCGCTCAGTGTGCCGTTTGCACTGTTGAGCCTGAAGATCGCGGGTGAAAACTACAACATCATCTATACGTCGGTCGGCATCCTGGTGCTTTTTGGCATCGTGAAGAAGAATTCGATTCTGCAGGTGGACCACATCAAACGGCTGCGCACGGAAGGATTGGAGCGCCTGCCAGCAGTTCTGAAGGGTTGCGAAGATCGGCTCAGGCCGATTCTGATGACCACGGCTGCGCTGGTCGCGGGTATGATCCCGCTCGCGCTCGGTGGAGGTGCAGGCGCGGGTTCGCGGCGCACCGTAGCGATTGTCGTGATCGGTGGCCAAACGATGTGCTTGCTCTTGAGCTTGCTGGTTACACCAGTCGTTTATTCACTGTTTGACGACATGACGAACTGGAAGCTGTTTTCGAGGATTGGCGGGTTGTTCAAGCGCCGGTCGATTAAAGAAGCATTCGCCGGCTTGCTTGGCATGATGCTTTTTGTCGTTGTATCGCAGGCGGCTGATCCGGCCCGTGTTGGTGTGGCGGGAGAGCAGAAACGGTTGATGCTGAAGGACGCGATTGAAATGGCGCTTGCCAACAATCTGGATCTCCAGATAGAAAAGACGAATACCGTTCTTTCGCGGAGCCAGTACAAGCAAACGTTTGGCGTTTGGGATCCGCTGCTTGGGTATCGGCCGAACATGAGCTACAACGTGACGCCCACCTCAAGCCCGCTGCAGGCTGCCGATGGGCGCTTGGTGGATCGTAACTTCGCGAACAATTTTACGTATTCCCAGCGCACGCCTTGGAACGGAGCGCGCGTCGACGTCGCCTTCAATAACTCGCGGATCAGCACGAGCAATCCGTTCAGTGGCTTGAATCCTTTTACTCAATCTACGCTGGGCATTAACTTGACGCAGCCCTTGCTGCGAGGCCGAAAGATCGATAACGACCGCAATCAGATTCGATTGCGGCGCAAGCAGATCGATGTCAGTGAGGCCGATTACGAATTGCGGGTGGTTGCCGTAGTGACACTTGCGACGCAGGCTTATTGGGATCTGGTTGCCGCACGGCAGGACATCGAAGTGAAGAAGTTGAGTGTGGATCTGGCCCGCGATCAATACGAACGGTCGAAGCGTCAGATTGAAGCAGGCACGCTGGCGCCGGTGGAACTCTCCGCGGCAATGGCAGAACTGGAACGTCGCCAGGATACCTACTACTCGAGCATTGGGTTGTTAACTGAAGTCGAGAACAATCTGAAAGGGATGCTCGCCGGTGGGCGCGATCAATCGATCTGGAACGATGAAGTGATCCCGGTGGAGACGCGCAGTTCCGCACCACCTCAAACCGAGGACCTCGCCGCGACGATTCAAGGTGCCATTTCTAAACGGCCCGAGCTCAAGAATCTCAAGTTGCGTCTTGAAACTAATGAGTTTCAGAGTGATCTTGCGCGCAATCAGCTTTTGCCTGGTGCCAATCTCACTGCCGGGTACACGATGGCTGGCCTGGCCGGCGCAAGAAATCCGGCCCCGAATCCGTTCTTTCCCGGTAGTAGTGGCCAACTGGTGCCACCTGCTTTTGTGGGGGGCTACGGCACAACGCTGAGCAGCCTGTTCGGACAAAATTACACCAGTTGGCAGGCTGGATTGCAGATCGACTGGACAGCGAGAAACCGGGCAGCCAGAGAAACGGTTGCCCAGGTGAAGCTGACAGAGCGCACCCTGGAGTTGCAGCGAGCGCGGACCGAGCAAGCAATCGGTGCGGAAGTTCGCAACGCAATGCAGGCGCTCCGGACGGCTGAGCAACGAATCGTGGCCGCAGAGGCAAGCACGAAGGCAGCCAAAGAAAAACTGGATAGCGAACAGCGCTTGTTCGAAACAGGCGAGAGCACCAACTTCCTTGTGCTTACCCGCCAGAACGAGTACGCGGATTCGCAACGGCGTAGCCTGGTGGCGAGACTCGACTTCAATAAAGCGATCGCGCGGCTGGAACAAGCTCTTGGAGTGACATTAGACACTCACAACATCAGTCTTCGATAGAAGATTGTGGAAAAACCACAAGATAATCACAGGGTTTTCCACATTTCATTCACGTTTAGAAGCGCCATACTATTGCTGTAGCCCATGAACGTTCAGGACATAGCGTTTCAAAAAGGTCTGCCGGCGAACCTTGAAGCCGAGAGATTGACGTTGGGAGCGGTGTTGGTGGATCCGGATTGCTTCCCGATGGTTGGTGGAGAACTGACCCCGGAGGATTTCAGTCTGGAATCGCACCGGCGCATTTTCCAGCGTATGAACGCACTGGCTGAACGAGGTGAGCGGATCGACCGTGTAGCTCTGGCCAATGAGCTGATGCGCCACTCTGAGCTCGAGAGCGCAGGTGGGCTGAGCTACCTGATGAGCCTGGATGAAGGCATCCCGAGGTCGCTCAATGTCTTCGGCTACGTGAGCATCGTCAAAGAAAAGGCGACGCTGCGCAAGGTGATCTTCACAGCGCAAAGCGTGATGGACAAGGCTTTTCTGGGTGTCGATCAGGCCGATCACATTCTCGCCGAGGCCGAAGAGTCGTTTCTCAATATTGGTGCTGCGAAGGCCAAGAATACTTTGTCCACTCCGCAGGACATCATTAACGAGATTGGCCTCGATAACTTCCTCGACCCTTCAAGCCGCATCAAAGGTGTTTCGACCGGCTTTACGAAGTTCGACGAAATGACCGGTGGTTTTCGCGAAGGTGAATTGATTATCATCGCCGCTCGTCCCGCTATGGGCAAGACTGCATTCGCATTGAACATCGCATCGCATGTTTGTGGACCCAGAGTGAGAAAGCCGGTGGCCGTGTTTTCGCTCGAAATGTCAAAGGAAAGCTTGCTCACCCGTATGATCTGCGCGGCGGCACGCGTGGACCAACATCGGTTTCGGACTGGCTTTTTGAATGAAGACGAGCGGCGGCAATTGGCAATGGCCGCAAATGACCTCGCCGATTCGCCCTTATATCTCGATGATTCCCCTGGCGTGAACATGATGGACATCCACGCCAAGCTGCGAAGAGTGCAATCCGAGCAGGGCCTGGGAATGGTGATTATCGACTACCTGCAGCTAATGCAAGCTCGCGGGTCGCATGATAGCCGCACGCAGGAAGTCAGCTCGATTTCTCGAGGCATGAAGCTTTTGAGCAAGGAGCTGCGGGTGCCGATCGTAGCGCTCAGTCAGTTGAGCCGTGCGCCGGAAACGCGGCCAGGGGACCACCGGCCCCAGTTGAGCGACTTGCGCGAATCGGGATCGATCGAGCAGGACGCCGACATGGTTTGCTTCTTGTTTCGCGAAGAGGTGTACAAGCCGGATCGCGAGGATCTGAAGGGCCGCGCGGAACTGATTATCTCCAAGCAACGTAACGGTCCAATTGGCAAGGTGGACCTCGCGTTCCTGCACAAGTTCACCAAGTTCGGCAGCCTAGCGGAAGACTTCGGTGAAGCCCCGCCGGCAGACGACTACGTCTAGCGAGATTGCCCTCTAGAGGAAAGGCAGGATCTTGGCTTCGAGTTCGGCGGCAGTCAGCTTGCCTGGGTTGTAAAGGCGCACGATTCCTGTCTTGTCGATCAAGACTAGCGTTGGCGTGGTCGAGGATCCGTACACACGAAAGTTCTCTTCGCTGAGTGGGGCGGCCATGTTGGGGATCTTGTCGTAGTATTCCGAAAACACCTTCGCGATATACGTTTTTTCGACTGCGGGTGTCGCGTCGTCGCCACCGCCGACGTAGCCATAGCGTTGGGTTGGGCCGACGACAGTGAAGCCCTTAGCGCCGTATTTGGCGGCAAGATCGGCAAGGATCGGGGCTTGCGCTTTGCAATCGCCGCACCAATGAGCCCAGAAGAACAGTAGAACTGTTTTGCCCTTCAACGACGCGAGAGACTTGACGGGCAGGGTGCCGACAGAATCCTTGATCTCAAGGGCCGGGGCTCGCTTGCCCACCAGGGAAAGAAGATTGATGTTCTTTTGAATTCGCGTGCGAATCGAGGTCGTGTAGTAGGTCTTCAGTTCCTGATTCAGGAAGGTGATCGCTTCGCTCAGTTGGCCTTTGCCGGCAAGGGATTGGCCTTCGACTTCGATCGAGGCGCCGAAAGCAATCGGGAGCCGCTTCTCGTCGTCGAGCTTGCGCGACTTCAAGGCATCAAGAGCAAGCTTGCGCGTCGTAGCCGAATAAGCAAGAGCTTTGTCGTATTGCTTGGCGGCAAGGTAGCCGCGGCCGAGCCAGGAGTGGGCCTCCATCAATTCTGGTGTCCAAGCTCCGCCAGCTCGCTGGGCTTCGATCAGTTTTCCCGCCCCGGCGAAATCCTGTTTTGCGAGCAATCCTCTGACTTCAGGAATGATCGCCGCCGGCAGGGTGAGGGCGGCAATTAAGAGAAGATTGATGGTTTTCATGAAAGTAGCTTCTGGGTATATTCGATGCTCAACTCAAGATCTCGTCGCTCTTTTGTGACGGAAGCGTCTTTTTCCAGCTTGGGCGGGTCTTGCTGAGGCGTGCCTTTTTCGGCAATCGCGAGAAATCGTGAAAACTCCCAGGCGGGAGTATTTCGATAGGCGTCCCAGAATTTGCGTTGGAACACCTCGAATTTGCGTGCACCGGTGACGATGATTTCCATCGACAATGCCTTGCCGGGGCAAAGTTCCCGGTACCGCCGCACCCATTGCGCGATATCGACGTTTCCCTCACCCATCCGGGTCCATTGAACGGCGATGCCTTCTGGAGTCTTCCAGAGGTACGAATCTCGCACGTGGCTGGTAAGGATGTACGGTGCCAGCGTCTCGAGCGTCAGGTGTGGATCCTCCAGCGCCCAGACTGGATTGCCACTATCGATCACGGCGCCAGTGAAGTCTTTGCCAGCCAGTTCGATCAGGGACTTCAGTTCTCGTGCCTGCATGTCGCCAGCGTGATTTTCGACGGCGATCCGGATATTGTGATCTTGCGCGAAGGTGCGGCAGGCGCGCAGGGTTTGGGCCGTGTTCTCGATGTGACCTTCGAGTGGAATGCTGCCCACGCGGTCGGCCATCGAACCCAGAAAGCACCTCACGAGGCGTGAATCCGCCAAGTGCGCTGCATGGATGACGCGCTTCAATTGCTCTTCCGCTGTGCCTTGCTTGGGATCGAACAGCGCCGAGGTTGGACACACGGAACGCATGCCGATCTCGAGGGTAATGCCAAGCCGCTTGGCATGAGCGGCCACCTTCTTAACGTGTTCGTCTTCGAGCGAACCGAGAAATCGAATCTCAGAGAAATGAACGACCTTTGCGCCGAACTTGGCTGCATAGTCCAGATGTTCGAAGGCGGTCCATCCCTGGCTGCGCACACTGAACAAATCGATGCCAAGTTGGACATCATTGGCGGCGGCGAGGGATGGGGCTATCAAGGGCATGGCGGTGAATTGACGGCGCGTCATTTAGAGTATCTTTCGTCTTTCCAAAAAACTGAAGATCTGAGCGTAGATTGAGGTGAATTGTTCGGCGGCGAAATTTCCGTGACCACCCTGGTGGATTGGGAGCAGTTCGGCGTCGCTTCCAGCGTTGCGCAGTTCCTTGGTGATGTCGACACCGTGCTCGTAGGGAACTACAGGGTCAGCGTCGCCGTGGATGGTGAGAACCGGGGGAGCCGATTTACGGACCCAGGCGATAGGGGACACTTTGCGAGAAAGCTCCTGGCGGTCTGGAACGGATACTGGCACCCACCGTACAGCGTAATCTCGCATGTTCTCGCCTTCGAGCTGATCCTGCACGTCGGTGATGCCGTAGAAGTTGATGACTGCAGCGACTTTTGCCGGAGGCCCGAACTTGGCTTTTTTCGGGGTCAGGCCGACCATGAGTGCCAGGTGGCCGCCAGCAGAGTCCCCAGTGACGACAATTTTCTTGCGGTCGATCCGGTACTTGTCGGCATTTTTGCGCAGCCAGTTTGCTGCTACGAGAACATCTTCGACCGCTGCAGGGGCAAGTGCCGCTGAAGCTAGCCTGTATTCGATATTGGCAACTACAAATCCCTTTTCAAGATACGGCTTGCAGAGTGCCTCAAAAACGTTTTCTTTCTTGCCGCCGACCCAACCTCCGCCATGGATGACGAGAACGGCTGGTCGCTTCTGCGTTTGCGGTCCACGAGTGGGCTGGTAGACGTCCAGCACCGTCTCTTTATGGGTGCCGTAAGGGATATTCGATTCAACGCTGACCCAATCTGGAACCTTCGTCTGCGCGAAAAGCAATGCGGGGAAGAGGACCAGAGAAAGACGATGGACCATAGTCTTCAATTATATTGAGAGAACATGAGAATTCTGGCGCTGATCGCTATGACCACCGGCCTCGCCCTTGCCGCCGAGCCGCTTGATGTGAAGTTTGCCGCGAAGGATGTGACTCCCGCGGCCGACCCTGGTTCGCCATTCTGGAAGGGAATTGCGCCAGTGCTGGCCACCAAGAATAACCTCGGCAAGGACCTGCCCACCAATCGCACCGAGATTCGACTGCGTTGGACTGAGAAGAACCTGTATGTGCTGATGAGTTGCCCTTTTGAAGAGCTTTTCGTTTTGTCTAACCCCAGCGTGAAGACGGAAACCAATAAGCTTTGGGAGCACGATGTGGCCGAGATCTTTGTTGGCGCCGATTTCGAAAACATCCACCAGTACCGCGAATATCAAGTGAGCCCCCAAGGCGAATGGGTAGACCTGGACATCGACACCAAGAACCCGCTGCCCGAGGGAGGGTGGAAATGGAATAGCGGCATGGTCACCAAGGCCCGTATCGATACGAAAGCGAAGATCTGGTACGGCGAGTTTCAAATTCCCATGAAGAGCATCACCGCGAAGAAGATCGAGTCAGGTCTGATGTTGCGTGGAAACTTCTATCGTTTTCAGGGTGGCCCGCCAGAGCGAAAGATGGTGGCATGGATGCCGACCGGCCGCATCAATAACCACACGCCCGAGAAGTTTGGCTCCTTGCATTTGGTGAAATAACCATCGATGCCAAGTTCACTACGCATCAGCACCGTCGGTGTGCGAGGCATTGTTGGGCCTGGTCTCAAGGCGCATCATGCGCTTGAGTTCGCCGCCGCCTTCAGTGTGCTCTTGAATCGTCGCGAACCGATTATGATCGCGCGAGACCCCAGGGCATCGTCGGTGATGTTGAGAGAGGGTATTGTCGCTTCGTTGCTGGCCAGCGGCCGGGATGTAGTTGATTTGGGTCTAGCGTCAACGCCCGTGCTGCAACATGCGATTCAGAGCACGAATGCTGCGGGCGGAATCTCAATCGGGGCCTCTCACAACAATGCGGAATGGAACGCGTTGAAGTTTTTGGGCTCGAACGGGACCTACCTTTCAAGCGGCGAAGCCTCGGAGCTACTTGACATCTATCACCTCAGAAAATTCGATTTTCGAGACTGGACTCAGGTGGGTCGGCTTCACTTCGACGATGAAGCTATCGAGCGTTACATCAACGATCTCGAAAACGTATTCGACTTCGAAATGTTGAGGGGGCTCAAGCTGGTCGCCGATTGTTCTTCGGGGTTGTCGAGCCTGATTCTCAAGCGTCTGAAGGAAAGGCATCCGATCGACATCACGATGATCAATGCCACGCTTGAGCCGAAGGCCTTCGCGCATACTCCGAATACCAATGCCCGGACGGTTGGGCTGCAACTGGCCCCCGTGGTGCAGGCCATTGGAGGCGATATGGGGGTTCTGTTCGACATGGACAGCGACCGGATTGCTGTCTGCTGCGGTGACGGTGAGGTCGTGAGTGAAGAGATGATCCTGCCACTTTTGGCCGAGTATCAACTCATGCGGCAGCCTGGCCGGATGATCATTACAAACCTCTCGACAACCTCGATGGTTGAAGATGTTGCGTCACGGTATGGTGGCACAGTGTTGCGAGTTCCGGTTGGCCGCCAGCATGCAATGGACGCGTTGGCGATGTACCCAGCCGAGAGGATCGCAGTAGCGGGAGAAGGAACGGGCGCGGTGATGCTGCCGGAGTTCCGGTTCGTTTACGACGGCATTGCGAGTCTGCTTGCTCTGGCGAGTCATCTCAGGCAGCGCGGCACGAGTTTGAAGAAACTGTTGGCAGGGATGCCCAGCTACGACATGCGCAAGGCCGAAGTTTCCCTCGATGCCAAGAGAATCCCCGAGCTGATGACTGAGCTCGAAGACCAGTGGGCCGGGGCGAAGATGGACACCCAGGATGGCTTGCGCGTTGACATCGACAATGGCTGGTTTCACGTTCGGGTTTCAAATACGGAGCCCGTGGTTCGCGTGATTGCTGAGATGCGGGAAGGGAGCGCCGAAGGCTTGATGTCGAAGCTGCTCGATATGGTGAGAAGCTATGCGTGAGCACAAGCTGAAAGTTGGTGTCTCTGGAGTTCGTGGCGTGGTGGGCGAGTATCTTACGCCACTGCTCGCCGCAGATTTTGCCCAGGCTTTTGGTGCCTATGTGGGCCGGGGGCGCGTCGTATTGGGCCGCGACACCCGCTTTACTGGGCCGATGATTGAACATGCGGTGGCCTGTGGGTTGCTCGCCGCCGGGTGTGAGGTGGTCAGGGTGGGCGTACAGACTACGCCAACAATGCAGATCTATATCGCCGAGACGGGAGCAGTTGGTGGAATCGGAATCACCGCTTCGCACAATCCGGCCGAATACAATGCTCTGAAATTGTTTAATGGCGAGGGCCTTTTCTTTAACCACTACGAGCGTACAGAGCTGCTTGACCTGTTTCACCAAAGCGACTTCAATGCCGCCACGAATGAAGAGATGCTGGGGGTGACCGTTGACGAAACAACACCCTGGAAGCGCCATATCAATCGTGTTCTCAAGCATGTGGATGTTGAGCGAATTCGGCAGCGGCGCTTTCGCGTGGCACTTGACGGCGTGAACGGCGCAGGGTCTGAGCTGAGCGTCTGGTTTCTCGAAGAAGTGCTGGGCTGCGATCTGCATGCGATTCACGTGGACCCATCAAAGTCGTTCCCAAGGGAGGCAGAACCTAAGCCGGAATCTCTGGGAGATCTGATGGTGCTGGTGCGAGCGCACGAGTGTGACATTGGATTTGGACAGGATCCCGATGGTGACCGGTTGGCCGTTTGCGACGAATTGGGCGTGATGCTCGATAACAATGACATGTTGGCGATCGCGATCGAATCAGCTTTGATTAAGGCTCCTGGTGACGTCGCAGTGAATCTGACGACATCGAATGTCGTGGAAGAAGTTGCAGCAAAGCATGGCCGCCGCGTGTACCGGACGGCTGTGGGCGAAGCAAACGTAGTGGATCGCATGCGAGCCGTGAAGGCATTGATCGGGGGGGAAGGCTCGAGCGGCGGAGTGATCTTCTCCGGGACGCATCTTTGCCGGGATAGCTACACGGCAATGGCGCTGTTGCTTGACCGCATGGCCAGCGAAAAGATCAAGTTGAGCGATTTGGACCGGGCGCTGCCGCGATTCTTCCGTCGCAGCGGCAAGGTGCAGTTTGCCCATGGCAAGCTGGGGGGACTGATGCTTGGGATGGAAAAGCTCTATCCGGAAGCTCAACTTGAGCGTACGGATGGGTTGAAGTTGTTGCTTGAGGACGGCTGGGTTCACTTGCGTGCCTCCAACACAGAGCCAATTCTGCGGGTTGCCGTCGAAAGTAGGGTTGAATCTCGCGCCGACCAACTCTTCTCTGACGCGATGACCCTGTTGCGTGGCTAACCTGTTTTTTTGGGGAACTATTTCAAAGTGCCACGTCCATTACAGGCAGTGGTTGCCGTTTTATTCATAGCAGTTGAGGAAATACTCGACGCCCGTGCGCTGTATGCAAGCCACTACCCGCGTCTTTACCGGTTTGGTCTTGCCTTTTCAGGGTCAGAATCTCGCGCGGCTGAAGCTGTGCAGGAAGCATTCCTCGATTTGATTCGTAACCCGCAACAGTATGACCCAAGGCGTGGAAAACCATTGTCTTTCTTATTCGGGATGGTGCGGAATCGATTGCGTCGCGCTCGCAGAATGGAGCGGGAAGAAGCTCTGATCGAGGATGAAACCACAGACGAGGATCTGCTGTTGAATCTGGAGCAAGCTGAGCGAGTGTCTGCGGTTCGGGATGCCATTCTGGGTCTGCCGGAGCATTACCGGGAAGTGGTGCTGCTCTGCGAAATCGAAGAGTGCAGCTACGAGGATTGCGCCGATGCGCTTGGTTTGCCGATCGGCACAGTGCGGTCGCGACTGAGTCGAGCACGCGGGCGGCTCTCCGGCTGCGATTGAAAGCTTTTGAAGGGAGTGCGTCATGAAGCTGAACGAATTGATGAGCGAGTACCGCGAAAGCCTAGCCGCCCCGATTGTTCCTGATTTTGATTCCCTGCTGGCACAGCGTCGCCACAAATGGAATCGAGCCTGGCTTGGATTGGCCGTTGCTGCTGCAGCTGCGATTGCGGTTGTTCTGCTGCGACCGAGCCCGAAAGTCGTTGCGGTAGTTCCGCCAATGACGCCAGCGGTTGAAGCAGTTGCAACCATCAAAGCTGAAGTGGAAGTACCTCGGCCAGTCGTGCGAAGAGCATTGGCCCCTCGCCGTGTCGTACGCAATGATGTGACGGGATTTGTCGCGATTGCCGAGACAAACATGCTGCCGGAGCCTCGGATGCTGCAGGTCTTGCGTGTGAATGTCAGCGGAAATCGGTTGGCTGCGTTGGGAGTTTTGCGGCCGGATCAAATGATGCGGCCAAACATGATGGCGGATGTACTTTTGGGCGACGACGGGATAACGAGGGCTGTTCGTGTGGTCGCGAATGAACAAGAATAGGGAGTCGAAATGAAGATTGTTTTCGAGATGTCAATCCTTGCCGGCTTGGCAATGGCACAACGAGATGTGATGATTTTTGATCGGGCCGTGGTGCCTTCAACGGGCGCACTGCCGATGACTCGCACATTTTTGCGCTCCAGCGTTGGCGTTGTGAAGGGGGGCACCCTGCAGCGCTGAATCGGTGAATGAGCATACACAGATTCTTGCTGACGGAAATCGAATCAAACATACAAACAAGAGCTCTTTTGCGCGGGATGCGGATGGACGCACGAGGATCGAATCCACCATTCAGGGGCTTGGGCTCCTCGGCAAGATGGAAGAACCTGTCGTGAGTATCTTCATCGAGGATCCCGTGGCCAATCTTCATTTCACGCTCGATTCCAAGCGCAAGGTGGCGATGAAATCGAAGACGGAGGCCGGCCCTGAGTTCCGTTGGGTACCCAAAGAGGGCGGCAAACAAGGAATTCCTGAGAACGTTATGGTGGAGCGCAGAATGATCACCACCGAGGGTGGAGGCACTCATCGGATGGAAGCAAAAATCGAAGTGAACAGTCCCTGGAGTTGTCCCCAAAAGTGAGACACGAGACTAGACTCAGAAAATTCCAACGAGGAGAATTTGAGTCATGTCTGAAACGCGAAGGAAGTTCACGCGGG